>CAXVWQ010000422.1:0-19363 GCA_964263755.1 Roseomonas sp.
TTGGTCGTCACGCGGCGCAGGCGCGCGTGACGACCAACCTCCCCCCCGACGGCATTTCTTAAACAGATGCAGGTCCAGGAGGCTCAGCCTCCTGGTGGATGGGGGTCCAGGGGGAAGGCAAAGCCTTCTCCTTGGGGCCACCGGTGCACCCTCACCGCGATGGCCGCCACCACGATCGCGCCGATGTTCTGGACCGCCGACCGGCTGATGCCGCCGGACCTGTCGCGGATGGCGGTGGCCGGGCAGGTGGTGGTGGATCGGGACGGGCGGACCCTCGCGGCGTTGCCGGCGCCGGGGGGGGTGTGGCGGCTGCCGGTGGGGGCGTCGGAGGTGCCGGCGCACCTCATCGACATGCTCGTCGCGGCGGAGGACCGGCGGTTCCGCTGGCATGTCGGGGTGGATCCGGTCGCGGTGGCGCGGGCGGCGGTGTCGTGGGTGCGGGCGGGGCGGGTCGTGTCGGGGGGGTCCACCCTGTCGATGCAGGCGGCGCGGCTGCTGGAGCCGCGACCGAGGACGCTGCGGAGCAAGGTCATCGAGGCGCTGCGGGCGATACAGCTGGAATGGCGCTACGGGAAGGAAGGCGTCCTTCGCATCTGGCTGACCCTCGCTCCGATGGGCGGCAACCTGGAGGGGGTGCGGGCCGGGTCGCTCGCGTGGTTCGGGCGGCCGGTGGAGCGGGTGAGCGTGGCGGAGGCGGCGCTGCTCGTGGCGGTGCCGCGGGCGCCGGAGCGGACGCGGCCGGACCGGCACCCGATGGCGGCGATGGCGGCGCGGGATTCGGTGCTGCGGGTGCGCGGCGCGCCGGCGGTGGGGGCGGCGGACCGGACGGCAGCGCTGGCGGAGGAAGTGCCGAGCGGAAGGCACCGGATGCCGAACCTGTCGCCGCATCTCGCGCGGCAGGTGGCGCGGGCGGCGGTCCCGCGCGAAGGGGGCGCACCGCTCGACGCGGTGGGCGCCGTCGTGCGGACGACGCTGGATGCGGGGGTGCAGCGCGCGGCGGAAGGGCTGGCGCGCGACGTCCTGGCGGGCCTCCCCGGGCGGGCCTCCGTGGCGATGGTCGTCGCCGACCTGCGGACCCGGGAGGTGCGGGCGCTCGTCGGCGGCGACTGGATGGCGGAGGGGCGGGCGGGCGCGCTGGACCTGACGCGGGCCGTGCGGTCGCCGGGCTCGGCGTTGAAGCCGCTTCTCTACGCCATGGCCTTCGAGCGCGGGTTGGCGACGCCCGGCATGGTGATGGAGGACATGCCCCGCCGCTTCGGGGATTACGCGCCCCTGAACTTCGCGCGGGGCTTCTCCGGGCACGTGACGGCCGCGAGCGCGCTGCGGCAATCCCTCAACCTGCCCGCGGTGGCCTTGATGGAGGCGCTGGGGCCGCTCCGCTTCGCCTCCGCCATGAAGGCCCTCGGCGCCACGCCGCGGTTGCCGCCGGGGGCGGGGGCGGCGCTGCCCCTGGCGCTCGGCGGCGTGGGCGTGACCCTGCGCGAACTCGTGGGCCTCACCGCCGCGCTCGGGGATGGCGGCCGGGCCGGGGCGCTGCGGGTGGAACCGGACCGGCCGGACGATGCGCGGGTCCAGCGGGGCGAGGCGGTGGTGCGGCCGGCGGCGGCGGCCTCCGTCGCGGCGATCCTGACGCAGCCCTTCCCGGCCGGCGGGCCGGACGGGGTGGCATGGAAGACCGGCACCTCCTGGGGCGGCCGCGACGCCTGGGCCGTAGGCTTCGATGCGCGGCACGTCGTCGGGATCTGGGTGGGGCGGCCCGACGGCACGCCGGTTCCGGGCCTCACGGGAGGGTCGGCGGCGCTGCCCGTGCTGGCGCGCGCCTTCGCCCTCCTCCCATCCGCCCCCCGGGCGCGCCCGGACGCGGTGCGGGCGGAGGCCGGCCCCGCGGCACGATCGTCCGATGCGTTGCGCCTCGTCTTCCCGCCGGCGAACGCGGTGGTGGAGCCGGGCGCCATGACGTTGCGCGCCGTGGGCGGCCAGCGCCCGCTGACCTTCCTCGTGGACGGGGTGCCGGTGGCGGGGGAGGCGGCGCGGCGGGAGGCCGGCTGGTCGCCGCCGGGGCCGGGCTTCTACCGGGTGACGGTACTGGATGCCGTGGGCCGCGCCGCGACGGCGCCGATCCGCGTGCGGACGCCGGAGGATCGGTGACGGGCCGGCGCCGCCCGGTCGTGCACCGCGCGCCGACCGTCCTCAGGCGACGGTGAGGCCGGCGGCGCGGAAGGCCGCGCGGAGCGCGTCCGGCACCGGGGCGGTCGCGGCGAGGGGCGGGTCGAGCGGCAGGGCGAGGGAGCGGGCGAGGAGGTGGAGGCCTCCGGGGTCCGGCATGCCGTAGAACGGGTCGCCGAGGATGGGGCAGCCGAGATGGGCGAGGTGGACGCGCAGCTGGTGCGTGCGACCTGTCGCGGGCCGCAGTTCGACCACCGAGAGGCCGCCCCCGGCGGCGAGGGCGCGCCACGCGGTGCGGGCGGGGAGGCCGTCCGGGTGGACCTCCATGCGCCATCCCGCCGCGGCGCTGCTGGTCTTGCGGAGCGGGGCGTCGAGGGTGCCGGATGGCGCCGGGGGCGCGCCGCGCGTCACCGCCCAGTAGGTCTTGTCCGCCCGCCCCGCCGCGAAGATCGCGCCGAGGGCGGCGAGCGCCGGCTTGGTGCGGCCGAGGACGAGGCAGCCGGCGGTGTCGGCGTCCAGCCGGTGCGCGGGCTGGGGCAGGTGGCGCCTTCCGAGCCGGAGGAGGGGGAGCCAGTCCTCCAGGCTCTCGGTCGCGCGTGGGCCGGCGTGGACGGGAAGGCCGGCGGGCTTGTCGAGGACGAGCGCGTCGGGCCGGATGAGGATGAGTCGGGCCCGCAGCCACGGGGGCAGCGATTCGGGGTCGCGGTCGCGCGATGCCGGAGGGGCGGCCCGCGCGTTGCGGGGGGCATGGGGGCCGGTGATCGACGCCGGACGCCCCCGCGCGGGCGGCCCCGGCATCGGATGGGCGGTCGTTCCCGGGTGGCGGCGGCGGAAGACGGTCCCGGGACGGGGAGGGGGTTCGGACATGGCGGCAACGGTGGTGTGCCTCGGGCAGGTGGTCATGGACCACACCTTTCGCGTGGACGAGATCGAGGCCCCGCCCTCCAAGGTGACGGCCCGCAAGTACGAGCGGGCGATCGGGGGCATGGCGGCGCACGCGGCGATCGCGGTGGCGCGCCTCGGGGGCCGGGCGGTCTTCCTCGGACGCGCGGGGGCGGATGCCGAGGGGGAGGCGTTGCGGGACTCGCTCGGGACGGAGGGGGTGGAGGCGTCGGGGATGGTGCTGGCGCAGGGGGCGAAGACGCCGCTCTCCGCCGTGATCGTGGACAAGATGGGGGAGCGGGCGATCGTGACCTACCGCGGGGAGGGCCTGCCCTCCGATCCCTCGGGCCTCGACCTCGGCATACTCGACGGTGCGGGCTCCGTGCTCTGCGACCCGCGCTGGCCGGAGGGGGCGGAGGCGATCCTGCGGGCGGCGCGGGAGCGGGGCGTGCCCACCGTCCTCGACGCGGAGAAGAGCGAGGCGCGGGTGCTGAACCTCCTCGTCCCCCTCGTGGACCACGCGATCTTCGCCCAGACCGGACTGTCCGTGATGTTCCCCAACACCTCGCCGGAGGACGGGCTGCGCCGCGCGCTGGCCAAGGGGCCGCTCGCGCTGGCGGCGGTCACGCGGGGGGAGCGGGGGACGCTCTGGCTCTCCCCCGGGATGGACGCGCCGGGCGAACGCCCCGCCTTCCCGGTGGAGGCGACGAACACCACCGGCGCCGGGGACGTGTTCCACGGCGCCTACGCCCTCGCGGTGGCGGAAGGGATGGGGGTGGAGGACGCCCTGCGCTTCGCCTCGGCGGCGGGGGCGCTGCGGGCGCGGGACGGGCGGACGCCGGACCGGGGGATGGTGGACGAGATGGTGGCGGGCGGGACCGACAAGCCGGCGCGGTCGGGCCGGCGGAAGCGTTAGGGCGGCGTGGCGAGCCCCGCGCCGGGGCTCAAGCCGCCTTGGGGATGATCCGCGCCGTCTCGCACCAGTCGAGGTAGAGCCGGCGCGCCTCCGTCGCCACCGGCCCCGGTTGCAGGTGGCGGCCGGCGTAGTTCGTGCAGGGCTGCACCTTGCCGAAGTTCCCGGTCGCGAAGATCTCGTCGGCATCGGCGAGGTCGGCCGGGGTCACGACGGCCTCCTTCACCTCCCGCCCCGCGCGGCGCAGCAGGTCCATCACCCGGGCGCGCGTGATGCCCGCGAGGAAGGTGCCGTTGGCGACGGGCGTGATCACCACGCCGTCCTTCGCCAGCATGAGGTTGGCCGCGGCGAACTCCGCGACGTTGCCCTCGGGGTCGCACACCACGGCCATGTCGTAGCCTTCGGCCTTGGCCCAGGCGGTGGCGCGGGCGGAGTTGGGGTAGAGCGCGCTGGCCTTCGAATCCGTCGGCGCCATGTCGGCGGCCGGGCGGCGGAACGGCGCGATCACGGCGGAGAAGCCGGTCGCCGGGGGCATCGGCGCGTCGTAGATCGCGAGGATGAACTCCGTCGTCGTCGGGTCGGGCTGGGCGGCGCCGAGGCCGTTCCGGACGAAGAACTGCGGGCGGATGTAGAGTTCCGCGTCGGGCCCCATCATGCGCACGCCCTCGATGCAGAGGGCCTCGATCTCCTCCGCCGTGACGGTCGGCTCCATCAGCATGTTGCGGGCGGAGCGGACGGCGCGGGCGCAGTGCAGCCCCAGGTCGGGCACGGTGCCGCGGATGCCGCGGGCGCCGTCGAAGACCATCGAGCCGAGCCAGAAGGCGTGGTCCATCGGGCCGAGGACCTTCGGTTCGGTGCGCGACCACGCGCCGCCATGCCAGAAGACGCCCGCCATGTGATTCCTCCCCCCGTGCCGCGGGGGCCGGGTGTCGCACGGCGCGCGCCGGGGGTGAAGGGATTGACGGGCGGGGGGCCGGCGGGTGTCCGTGACGGGATGCCGAACCCACCCCGTCCCCCGGCATACCGGGGTCCTCCCGCCGGCCCGATGACCGCTTGCGCCGGGGATCCGGCGTCGCGCCGGTCGGCCGGGGCCGTGCCTGCCCCGTCATCGTCCGGCGACCCCGCCCGCGCGATGCCCCGTCCGGGCGCGGCCTCCCCCGTGATGCCCCCCCGCGCGCCCGAGCCGGATCGCATCTGCGGCGTGGCGGCGGTGACCGCGGTGTTCCGGCGGCGGGCGGGGGACGTGCTGCGGCTGTTCCACACCGCCGGCCGACGGGCGGAGGCGGGGCCGTTCTGCGCGGCGCTGGCGGCGATGCGGCGTCCCTACCGGGAGGTGCCGGAGGAGGAGATCGCCCGGGTCGCCGGGACCGTCCACCACGGGGGGATCGTGGCGGTGGTGGCGCGGCGGCGGGTGGGCCAGGTGGCGCTGCCGCTGCCGGCGGCGCTGCGGTCCTCGCCGGTGCTGCCGGTGCTGCACGGGGTGTCGAACCCGCACAACCTCGGGGCCATCGCGCGGTCCGCGGCGTTCTTCGGCTGCATCGGGATGGTGGTCACCGGCGACCCGCGCTCGGCGGGGCTGAGTGACGCGGCGTGGCGGACGAGCGAGGGCGGGCTGGAGGTGCTGAGCCTCTGGGGGTGCGACGACCCCGTGCAGGCGCTGCCGCGGATGGGGGTGCCGACGGTGGCGGCTGTGGCGCGGGGCGGGGTGGCGCCGGAGGCGGTGCCGCGCGCGGCGTGCGTCGCGCTGGTGCTGGGGAACGAGGAGACCGGATTGGAGGACGCGGTGGCGCGGGCCTGCGACCACCGGGTGACCCTGCCGGGATCGGGGCGGGTGGAGAGCCTCAACGTATCGGTCGCGGCAGCGGTGCTGATCCGGGCGCTGGCGGGGCGGTAGCGGGCGCCCGCCGCTCAGCGCCGGCGGGCGTCCTCGCCCGTCCGGTGGCCCATCGCGGCGAGGGCGAGGAGGCGGGCCGGGAGGGCGCCAAGGATCGCCGCCCGGGTGGCCGGCAGCCGCTTCCAGGCCTTCTTCTCGCGTCGGGTCATGCCGCAGGCGAGGCACCAGTCGGTGTCGTCGTCGTAGCGGCAGATGTCGAGGCAGGGGCGGGTTCCCGGCGGGGCCGGGGCGTCGGTCGGGGTCATCGGGCGGGGAGCGTCATCGCAGGTCCCGGCGGGCGATGCCACCGGGCCCGGCGTCAGGCCCCGACGCACCCTTCCCATCGGAGGCGGGGCGGGCGACATGGTCGCCCGACACGCCGGAGGAGAGCCGACCATGCCGACACGCCGCCGCACCCTCGCCGCCCTCGCCGCCGCGGGTGGCGCGCTGCCGCCGGGCGCCCCGGCCCTCGCCCAGCCGGCGTGGCCGGTGCGGACCGTGAAGATCGTCGTGCCCTTCGCCCCCGGCGGCGCCGTGGACATCACCGGCCGGCTGCTCGCGGAGCGGCTCGGCCCGATCCTCGGCCAGCAGGTGATCGTGGAGAACCGCGGCGGCGCCGGCGGCAACCTCGGCGGCGACGCGGTCGCGAAGGCGGAGCGGGACGGCTACACGATCCTGCTGGGGTCGGCCTCCATCCTCGCGGCGAACAAGTACCTCTACCGCCGGTCCATGCCGTTCGACCCGGTGCGCGACCTCGCGCCCGTCACGCGCGTCGTCACGGGGACGGTGCTGCTGGTGGTGAACGCCGGCCGGCCCTGGCGTTCCTTCGGGGAGCTGATGGAGGCGGCGAAGCGCGAGCCGGGGAAGATCAGCATGGGATCCTCCGGCACCGGCACGGTCTCGCACCTCACCCTCTCCAGCATCAACCGCGCGGCAGGGGTCGACATCACCCACGTGCCGTATCGCGGCGGCGGGCCGGCCATCACCGACCTCGTCTCCGGCACGATCGACATGATGTTCGACGTGATCCCCGCGCTCATGCCGCACGTCCGCGAGGGGCGTTTCCGCGCCCTCGCGGTCGGCTCCGCGGAGCGGGTGGGATACGTCCCGGAATTGGCGTCGGTGCCGGGGATGACCGAGGTGCTGCCGGGCAAGGGTATCGACATGCAGTCCTGGTACGCCGTGAACGCCCCCACGGGGACGCCGCCCGCCGTGATCGCGCGCCTGCACGCCGCCCTGACGCAGATCGCGCGGTCCGAGGAGTTCAAGGCCCGGATGGAGCCGCTGGGCTTCACGCCGGTGTCCGACGCCACGCCGGAAGCGTACGGCGCCTACATGCGGGCGCAGGAGGCGACGTGGCGCGAACTCGTCGAGGTCTCCGGCGCGACGCTGGACTGACGCGAGGCGAACGGCGGCGGGCCCGGTCCGCCCCGGTCGAGGTCCCGTCCGGCACGCCGCCGGATGCGGACGGTCGCGTGGTCAGGGCCACGGAGAGCACGGCGTCCCGGCGGGCGTCGCCGTCCGCGCGGAAGAACAGCGCCTCGGTGGCCACGTCGGCGAGGATGGCGAAGGCCCCACGTCCGGGGCTCGCTCGACGAGGCCCGCGATCTCCAGCGGCCTCGTGTCGTCCGCCACGTCGTCCACGATGGTGTCGGCATTGCCGGCGCCGATCGCGCGCCCGTCACGGTCAGGCACGCGAGTTGCGTCGATCCCGGTGGGACGCGGAAGGGAGGACGGCGACGTGACGGATGGCGATGGGCCGGTGGCCCGGGCCCTGATGGGGCCGGCGCGCTGGGCGGCCATCCTGGCGGGGTGGTGGCTTCTGGTGTTCTCCTTCGTCACCGTCGCGGAGATCGTGCTGCGGCGCGGCTTCGGCACGTCCCTGCAGGCGGTGGACGAGATCGGGGGGTATTCCCTCGCGGTGGTGTCGGCGCTCGCGTTCCCCTACGCGCTGGTGGGCAAGGCGCATACGCGCGTGGACTTCGTGCTTGGGCGGTTCCCCATGCCCGTCCGCGCGCCGCTGCACGCGCTGGCGTACGCGCTGCTGGCGGGGCTGGCGGTCTTCGCGGCCTGTCGCGGCTGGTTCGTGCTGTCGGAGAGCCTGGAGTTCGAGAGCCGCGCGAACACGCCGCTGCGGACGCCGTTGTGGATCCCCCAGGCACTCTGGCTCTCCGGGATGGTCATGTTCGCGCTGACGTCGGCGGCGCTGGCGCTGCACGCCCTGGCGCTGCTGGTGACCGGTGCCTGGGAGCGGCTGGACCGGCTCTACGGCCCGATGACGCTGGAGGAGGAGGTCGCGAAGGAGTCCGGCGACGTGCTGGCCCGCACCGCCGGCGCGGACGGCGTGCGATGATCGGCGCGTCCGAGGTCGGGATCGGCTTCCTGCTGCTGATCGGGCTGCTGTTCATCGGGCTGCACGTGGCCACCGCCATGCTGCTCGTCGCGGTGCTCGGGGCCCACCTCTACCTCTCCCCGGCACTGATGAACGCGCTGGGGAACCAGCTCTGGGCCTCGATGGAGGACTACGTCCTTCTCGCGATCCCCCTCTACATCCTGCTGGGAGAGATCCTCGTGCGGTGCGGCGCGACGGACCGGCTGTATCGATCCCTCGCGGACTGGCTGTCGCGCCTGCCGGGCGGGCTGCTGCACACGAACATCGGCGCGTCCGCCATCTTCTCCGCGGTGTCCGGTTCGTCGGTCGCGACGGCGGCGACCATCTCCACCGTCGCGCTGCCGTCCTTCCGGCGACGCCGCTACGACGAGCGGCTGGTGCTCGGCTCCATCGCCGCGGGGGCCACGCTCGGCAACCTCATCCCGCCGGGGATCGCCTTCATCGTGTACGGGGCGATGACCAACACCTCGGTCGGGCAGCTCTACGCGGCGGGCGTCATCCCCGGCATCGTCATGGCGGCGATCTTCATGGCGACCATCGCCGGCATCGCCATCCTGCGCCCGGACCGCGTGGCGGCGCGGGAGGAACCCGACCCGCTGCGCGTGCGTCTGGCGCGGGCGGTGCACCTGCTGCCGCCGCTCGTCGTGTTCGGCATCATCATGGGGTCCATCTACACCGGCTGGGCGACGGTGACGGAGAGCGCGGCCCTTGCCGTGGTCGCCGCGCTGCCGATCGCCGCCCTCTACGGGCGGCTGGACCTGCGGATGTTGCACGCGGCCTTCCTCGCCACCGCGTCACTGACGGCGATGAGCGTGCTCATCCTCGCCTTCGCCTTCTACCTCAACTTCGTCCTGGGACTGCTCGGCGTGACCGGCGCGCTCGCGGCCTTCGTCGCGGAGGTCGGCGTCACGCCGCTCGTCCTCATCCTCGCCCTGACGGTGTTCTACCTCCTCCTCGGCGTGTTCTTCGAGACGCTGCCGATGCTCGTCGGCACCATTCCCGTCGTGTTCCCCATCACCCAGGCCATAGGGATAGACCCCGTGTGGTTCGGGGTGTTCATCGTGCTGATGTGCGAGATCTCCCTCATCTCGCCGCCCGTCGGGATGACGCTCTACGTCATCCAGGCCGTGCGGCGGGAGGGGACGATCGCCGAGGTCTTCGCGGGCACCTGGCCGTTCTTCCTGGCGATGCTCGTCATGACCGCGGCGCTCATCGCGTTCCCCGGCATGGCCACGTGGCTGCCAGGCCTCTTCTTCTCGCGGTAGGCGCTACCGCATCGTCATCCCGGCGATGCGGCCGACCGTGTTGTTCCAGGTGGTGCTGCACGTCGGATCCACGCGGTTGCAGGCGTCCCGCCAGATCGGCAGCACCACCTGCTCCGCGGCGGAGCGCACGCGGGCCACGTCGGTCTCGGACACGGGCACGGGCGTCATGTTGAAGCGCGTGTTGGCGGTGCAGGGGTCGCGGCCGGTGTTGCAGTTGGTGGCGTCGCCGTTCGCCTGATCCGCCAGCGTCCACATCATGTCCTCCATCCGCTTGAACTCCGCTTCCAGCCGGGCCTGGGTGGCGGGGGAGTAGCGGCGCCAGTGGTCGAGCGACATGAAGTGGCCCTGCACCGCGCCGTTGAGCGACAGGGGCAGGAAGTGCGTTGTCACCTCCGGCCACTTGCCGGAGTTGCCGGAGGTGGGGGAGGTGACGGCGCAGGTGGCGACGCCGCGCTGGAGCGAGGGATAGACCTCCGAGAACTGCAAGGTCACCGGCGTCGCGCCGAAATGCTGCATCAGCGCGGACATGGAGGGCGTGAAGGTCCGCACCCGCTGGCCCCGCAGGTCGTCGAGGGAGCGAACGGGCGCGTTGCAGTAGATGACCTGCGGGCCGAAGGGCCAGAGCGTCAGCACCTTCGCGTTGAAGCGGCGCTGCAGGCGTTCGTCGAAGGCGGGGCGGTATGCGTCCACGGCGCGGCGCAGCTGCGCCATGTCGGTGGAGACGCCGACGAGGTCCAACCCCTCGAAGAAGGGATCGTCGCGCGACGCCATGCCGATCTGGACGGACATGACGTCGAAGGCGCCGGAGCGAAGAAGGCGGAGCGCGTCGGCCGCCTGGACGCCCACTTGATCCATCGGCGTGTAGGAGACGTTGGTCCGGACGCCGAGCGACGCGGCGAGGGCGGCGAAGAAGGGCCGCTCGATGCCTTCGACATGGGCGCGGTTGGAGGAGAAGTTGCCGACGGCCCGCATGGTCGGCGCCTCCTGCGTCATGGCGGCGGCGGGCAGCAGGGCCAGGGCGGCGGCGAGGGTGGCGAGGACGCGCATCGGGGACTCCTTCGGTCGCCCCGGCGATGCAAGAACGGTGCGACCGCCCGATGCTCGAGGCGCCCTGTGCTTGAAGCGTCCGGCGCTTGACGCGCGGGCAGGGGCGGGCGACGCCCCCACCATGCGCTGGCCACTCCTCCTCCTCGCCCTCGGCCTCCCCTCGGTGGCCATCGCCCAGGGCGCGCCGGGGCCGGCGGCGGATGCGGCCTTCTGCCTCCGCGTCGCCCGCCACGGGCTGACCTGCCGGGCGGAGCACGGCGACCCCGTGACCGGCAACGCGGCGGGGTTCGGCGTGTGCATGATGCGCGGGCTCGGGGCCGTCGACGCGTTGCGCGCCGTGGCCCTCCTCGAACGCGCACGGAACTCCTGGGCGGGGGCGCTCGCGGAATGCGCCCGCCGCTAGCCCAGGGTCACGCCTCCTCCTCAAGCCGCCGGGCTACGGCGATGTCGAGGATGGTGACGGCGGCCAGCGTCGCCAGCGCGATCCCCACCTTCTTCCGGTAGGGATTGGCGCGATTCGCCCCCGTCGCCACGGCCGCGAGGTCCAGCGCATCCCCCGCCACCCGCGCCCACAGCAGCGCGGGGGAGCGCGGGTTGACGAGGATGGCGGCGCCGACCGCGATCTCCCGCAGGCCGAACAGGCGGGTGAGGGTGCGTTGGGCCGGCACCCCGGCCATGCGGCTGACCGCCTTGCCGAACAGCACCTCCGACAGGCCGAGCGCGATGCTGAACACGCCGAGGGCGCGGGCGAGGTCGGCGGCCGGCGGCGGGCGCAGGTCGGGGAGGTGGTCGCGCGCCGCATCGAGGTCGCGGCGGGCAAGGGGCAGCGAACGGGGAACGGTGGAGGGGAAGAAGGTCATGCGGATCTCCCGGGACCCGGGGGAAACGCCGGGGGCGGGGACGGGTTTGCGCCGCACGGTCGCGCCCGGCCCCGCATCCGCGGCGCCCACGCTGACGTATCGCCAGCGGGCGTATCGGGTGTAGGGGAACGGGGCATCGACCTGACGGAGACCATGCGTCGCTTCGCCGCCGCCATCCTCGCCGCGTTCCTCGCCGCGCCGCTCGTGCCGTCGGGCGTCGCGCGGGCGCAGGTCCATGCCGTCGTCACGCCGTTCTGCAACGGTCGGCTGATCGCCGAGCAGTTCAACACGCTCGTCGTCCCCGGGCCGCAGGGGCGGGCCGATTACTACGTGTCCCTGCACAACCCCGGGCTGCAGCCGATCGAGTATCGCGTCCAGGTCGTGGGCGACGTGATCGGGCGGCCGGTCGGGCTGATGTCGCTCGGGCCGGGGCAGAAGACGAGCCTGCGGCTGGGGTACAGCCTCAACCTGCCGGGGCGCCCTCCGCTGCGGAACGAGCAGCTCGTGCTGGCGACCCGGGTGACCTGCGTCTGATCGCCCGGCGCCGCGGCACGGCCCGTGCTTCGCCTGGACGGGTCCCGACGGGAGCGACTCCCGGGCTGCGGCGACACCTCCTCGCGGCGCCCTCCTCTGCGTGGTGAACGCGCCTCGTCCCGCACGTGCGGACCGGCCGCGGCGCCGACCGCCCTCATCGCGCGGGAGACGCCGATGTGGCCGGCGCTGGTCCAGCGGGCCGCCGTGAGGCCGGATTGATCTTCCCGCGACGGGCCCCATACCCACCGGGGTGAGCGACCCCGACCTCCTGATCATCGGCGCCGGCGCGGCGGGCATCGCGGCGGCGCGGGAGGCGCTCGCGCTCGGGCTGACGGTTCGGGTGCTGGAGGCCCGGGACCGGGTCGGCGGACGGGCGCACACGGACGTTGCGACCCTCGGCGCGCCCTTCGACCTCGGCGCGACCTGGCTACATTCCGCCGAGGGCAATCCCCTGGTGCCGCCTGCCGAGGCGCGGGGACTCGGTCTGTTCGACCACGACGCAGTCCGCGCCTCCCGGGTGTGGGCGGACGGCCGTTGGGCGACCGACGCCGATGGGGAGGACTACGAGACGGCGGAGGCGGCGTGGAAGGAGACGGTGTCGGGCGCGACCGCGGCGAGCCTCGCCGCGGCGGCGCCGACGGGCGGGCGCTGGGACGCGACGATCACCCACTGGGAGGGACCCGTCATCTGCGGCGCGGAGGCGCGGGACATGGACCTCGCGGACTACCTCGCGACCGAGCTGCACGGCACCAATCTGCTGCCCCGCGACGGGTGCGGGCACCTGCTGGGGGTGCTGGCGGAGGGGCTTCCGATCACCCTCTCCGCCCCGGTGGACCGGGTGGCCTGGGGCGGTCCGCGGGTGCGGGCGGAGGGCACCTTCGGCGCGGTGGAGGCGGCGACCTGCCTCGTCACCGTCCCGACGGGGGTGCTGGCGGCCGGCGGCATCACCTTCGACCCGCCCCTGCCGGACGCGACGGAGGCCGCGATCCACGACCTGCCGATGGGACTCCTGACGAAGGTCGGCCTCCGGGCGAGGGGAGAGGACCGCCTCGACATCCCGGCCTTCGGCGGCCTGGAACGGCGGCTGGAGGAGGGAGAGCGGGCGATGACCTGGGTCGGCTGGCCCTTCGGCCGCGACCACCTCATGGGTTTCGCCGGCGGCGACCTCGCCTGGGCGCTCGCGCGGGAGGGCACGGCCGCCACCGTCGCGCACGCGATGGAGTCGCTCCGGGGTTACTTCGGCGCCCGGGCGGATGCCGCGATCCGGTCCGATGGCGCCCTCGTGTCCGGATGGGCGGACGACCCGTTCGCCGGCGGGGCCTATTCCTACGCGCGCACCGGCCGCACCGGGGCCCGCGCCGCGCTCGGCGCCCCCCTCGGCGACCGCCGCCTGCGCTTCGCGGGGGAGGCGTGCCACCTGCACCTCGCGGGAACCCTCGGCGGGGCCTGGTTCACGGGGGTGGCGGCGGCGCGGGAGGTGGCGGCCCGGGCCAAGCGATGACCGCGCCGATCCGGGTTAAGGCCACCCCCGCCTCGGCGACGACGCGGACGTTGATGCGGCACTCCCGGCCCCCGGACAGGGCCGCCTCGCGGGGACGTGTCGAGGACTTGGGCGGCGAGGGTTCCATCCGCGGGCGGACGGGGCCACCTGCGCGGCGATGACTCCTTCCGAACGGGATGGCGCCGCGGCAGGGACCGCGGAGGAGGACCGGCGCACCCGCGAGCCGGGCCTCTCGCGCGCGTCCGCCCCCGGCGCCGCGCCGACACCGGGTCCGGGCGCCCAGGGGCCCGGCGCGTCGGCGGATGCCTTGCCCGGCACGGAACGACCGGCTCCTCCCCGGATCGTGCGCGAGGGGGACGCGCTCCGCTTCTCCGGCGCCCTCACCGGCCTGAACGCGGGCCCCGCCTGGCGGCCCGCGGTGCGTGACGCGAGCGGGGCGCGCGTGCTGGACCTCTCGCGGCTCGAGACCCTCGACACGGGCGGCGCGGCGCTCATCCTCGCCGTGCGCGCGGCGGCGGGGGAGGGGGTGCGGATCGAGGGCGCCTCCCGCCCGGTCGCGGCCGTGCTCGAACGGACGGAGGGCGCGGACCGGCCGCCGCCGGCGGCGAAGCCGGCGCGACGGCTGGGGCCGATCAGCACCGTCGGCGCGTGGGCGGTCGGGCGCGGGCGGGCGGCGAAGGACGGCATCGCCTTCCTCGGCGAAGCGGCCGCCACGATCGTCAACGCCGCCCGCCGGCCACGGGGCCTCCGCTGGGCCGACGTGATGCGGCACATGGACGAGGCGGGCACGCGCGCCTTCGGGCTCATCGCCCTCCTCGGGGTGCTGATCGGGGTGATCCTGGCGTTCCAGTCCTCCATCCCGATGCGGCAGTATGGGGCGGAGATCTTCATTCCCCGCCTCGTCGGCATCTCCCTTCTCCGCGAACTCGGGCCCCTGATGGCGGCGGTGATCCTGGCGGGCCGCACCGGGTCCGCCTTCGCGGCCGAACTCGGCACGATGACGGTGAACGAGGAGGTCTCCGCGCTGCGGATCATGGGAATCGACCCGATGGTCCTCCTCGTCCTCCCGCGGATGATCGCCGCCACGCTGGCGATGCCCGTGCTGGCGCTGCTGATGGACCTCGCCGGCCTGTTCGGCATGGCGGGGGTGATGCTCTCGCTCGGCTTCCCGGTGCGGCTCGTGGCGAACCAGGTGCAGTATTTCGTCACGCTGCGGGACCTGCTGGGCGGGCTCGGCAAGGCGGCGGTCTTCGGGCTCGTCATCGCCGGGATCGGCTGCCGCGCCGGCCTGTCGGCGGGCAGCGGCCCGCGGGCGGTGGGCGACGCGGCCACCTCGGCGGTGGTCGGCGGCATCGTGGCGATCGTCGTGCTGGACGGCATCTTCGCCGTCCTCTTCTTCCGGTTGGGCTGGTGAGCGCGGTGGACCTCGCCGTCGCCGAACGCCCCCCGGCCCCCGCGGCGCCGCAAGGCCCGGGCGAGGACGCGCCGCACGTCATCGAGGCCCGCGGCATCGCCATGGGCTTCGGCGACCGCATCCTGTTCCGCGACGTCACCTTCGATGTCCGGCGCGGCGAGGTCTTCGTCATCCTCGGTGGCTCCGGCTGCGGCAAGTCCACCCTGCTGAAGCTGATGATCGGCCTCTACGTCCCGACGGGGGGCCACGTGACCATCCTCGGCGGCGACCTCGCCACGGCGTCCGGCGAGGCGCGGCGCAACCTGCTGCGCTCGCTCGGCGTCATGTGGCAGTCGGGGGCCCTGTTCGGGTCCATGACGCTGCTGGAGAACGTGATGCTTCCCCTGGAGGCGCACACCGACCTGCCGCGCGAGGCGCGGGAGGCGGTGGCGCGCGTCAAGCTCGGCCTCGTCGGACTCTCGGACGCCGCGGGGCGTCTCCCGGCCGAGATCTCCGGCGGCATGGCCAAGCGCGCCGGCATCGCGCGGGCCATGGCGCTGGATCCGCCCGTGCTGTTCCTCGACGAGCCGAGCGCCGGCCTCGATCCCATCACCTCGGCGGGGCTGGACAACCTCATCCGCGACCTCGCCCGCGACCTCGGCACCACCTTCGTGGTGGTGACGCACGAACTCCAATCCATCCTGGCCATCGGGGACCGCTGCATCATGCTCGACAAGGACGCCCAGGGCGTGATCGCCGAGGGCGACCCGCGCCGCCTCCGCGACGAGCCGCCGAACGACACGGTGCGCCGCTTCTTCCGGCGGGAGGCCGAGTAGGTGGCCGCCTCCCCGGGTTCCCTCTACCTCCGCGTCGGCGCGCTCATCCTCGTCGGCGCCGGGCTGGCGGTCGGCTTCGTCCTGTTCTTCACGGCGGGCCGGCTGCGGAGCAACGCCGTGACCTACGAGACCTACTTGCGGGAATCCGTCCAGGGCCTGGAGATCGGGGCCGCCGTGCGGTTCCGCGGCGTGCGGCTCGGGCAGGTGACGGAGATCAAGCTCGCCGCCGCGGAATACCCGCCGCCCAGCACGTCCGCCGCGACGAACGACGCGGCCTACCAGCGCGTCCTCGTCCGCTACGCCCTGGACCTGACGGGCTTCCAAGACGTGCCGGGCACGGAGCAGGCCGTGGAGGCCGGGCTGCGGGCGAGGCTGGCGACCCAGGGCATCACCGGCGTCGGCTACGTCGAACTGGACTTCGTGCAGTCGGGCCGCTCGCCGGCGGAACCGCCGCCCTGGCAACCGATCTATCCCGTGATCCCCTCCCAGCCATCCACGGTCGCGCAGGTGACCTCGGCGGCCGAGCAGCTCGTCCAGCGCGTCAGCGACGCGCCGATCGAGGCGATCCTGCGGGACGCGGCGGGGCTGCTGGTGGACGTGCGGGGGCAGTTGAACGGCGGCGACGTCGGTCGCACGCTTCAGGAGGTGCAGCAGCTCCTGGCGACGCTGCGCGGCGCGGTGGAGGGGGTGGACCTGCCGGGCGTGGGCCGTGAGCTGCGCGCGGCCGTGACGGACCTGCGGTCCATCGTCAACGGGCCGGAGGTGCGGGGCACGCTACGCAACGCCAACGCCACGCTCGACGCCGCGCGGAACGGGCTGGAGCGGCTGCCCGCCACGATCCAGACCATCGAGCGTGCGGCCCGCGCCGTGAACGTCGTGGTGGCCGACATCAACGGCGACCTGACGCCGACGCTGCGCGACCTGCGGGGCGCCGCGGGCAACCTGCGCGACACGACGGAGGGGTTGCGACGCGCCCCCGCGGCGTCGCTGCTCGCGCCGCCGGCTCCGGCGCCGGACTGGGCGCGCAACGGGGCGGCGCGGCGGTGAGCGCGATGGTGAGCGTGACCGGCCGGCGCCTAGCGCTGACGGGCACGCTGGCGCTCGTCGGGTGCGGGGTGATCAACCAGGACTACGTCGAGCCCCGCCGCTACACCCTCTCGCCGGACCGGCCCGCGCGCGGGGGCATGAGGCGGGGCCGGCGCACGCTGCTGCTGCGCCTCGCGCGGGCGGCGCCGGGCCTCGATTCCCGCTACCTGCGCTTCGTGCGGGCCGACGGCACCGTGCGGGTCGAGACCTACGCCGAATGGACCGCCCCGCCGGCCGAGGCGGCGGAGGACGCGCTGCGGCGCTGGCTCGTCGCGTCCGGCCTGTTCGCGGGCGTTCTCGCGCCGGGAAGCCGTGCGGAGGCCGAGCTGACCTTCGAGCCGGAACTGACGACGCTGCACGTGGACGAGCGGACGGGCACCGCCCGGGCCGCGATGTCCGGCGTCCTGCTCGCCACGACGAGCCAGTTCGGCACCCGCGTGGTCGGCCAGTTCGCTCGGGAGGCCTCGGTCCCGATGGCGGGCGCCGGCCCCGTCGGCGGCCGCGCCGTGCCGCCGGACGCCGCGGCGGCCGCGATGGTGGCTGCGCTCGGGGCCGTCCTCGGCTTGCTCGAGGGGGATCTCACCGCCCGAGCTTGAAGGACGTGCGCCGTTAACGTTGTGGTCAGCAGCGTCGCCGTAATCTCATTTTCAGGACGAGACAGGATGTCAGTCGCCCGATTTGAGACGGACGAGACATCATGGCCATCGCCGCACGCGCCGCGCACTTCGAGGACGATGCCGAGTGGAATGACGTCTGGGCGGCGTTCGACGCCCGCCCCACCGTCACGCGGCGGTCGGGTGACCGCACGGCGCAGCGGCCCCGTTCGGTGCTGCATCATTCCGGCCCGACCCTCCGCCTCGCCGCGACGGCGGCGGCCACCGCGCGTACCACGGGCCTCGCGCCCGTCCGGACGGCGGACGCGGGCGCGGGCGGCGGTGCGACGCCCCGCGAGACCGGACGGTCGGACGTGTCCCCCTCGGTCGCCTCGCGCCCGGTGGAGGGCGACGTGCGGACCCGGGCCCGGCGGCGGCTCGGCCGCGCGGTGTTCGGGGCGGTGGCCTCCGCGCTTGTTCTCGCCGGGCTCTGGGCGGCGCTGCCGTATGCGCTCGCGGCGCGCATGACGGCGACGCTGCGGACGGGCGACGCGGCCGCCCTGTCGCGCCAGATGGAGTCCGCGGGGACGGGAGCAGGGCTGCGCACCGCGCTGGAGGCGGAGGTGCCGGACTGGATGACCGGCGGTGCCCGCCGCTACGTCGAGGCGATGGCCGAGCGGATGGCGGCGCGGGCCGAGGCGAACGGCGCGGCGGCCCGGATGGTCGGGCTGCGCGCGACCCTGGGGGAGGGCGGCGCGCTGCCCCGGCCGGACGTGCTGCGCTCCGCCACGGCGCTCGGCCCGGCGGCCTTCAGGCTGGAATACGGGCCGGAACAGGGGGCGGGGGGCCTGTCCTTCGACCTAGCCTGGCGCGGCACGGAGTTCCGCGTCGTCTCCCTCCGCGTGATGGACCCGCCGCCGCGCCCGGCGCCCGTCACCGTCATCGCCATGCGGTGAGGCGACGTCACCGGTGGAGTTCGGCGGCGGCCCGCGGCTAGGATGCCGCCGCCCAGGGAAGTCGCCCGATGTTCCGCCGCCTCGTCCTCATCCTCGTCCTCGCGACCCTCGCCGCGCCCGCGTCGGCCCAGAAGCCCGGCGGCAGCCCCGGCGGCGGGCAGGACGGGTCCTTCACCGTCGTGAACCGCAGCGGGCAGGTGATCCGCGAGATCTACGCCTCCCCCGTCACGCAGTCCGACTGGGGGCAGGACCGGCTCGGGCAGGACACGCTGGCCGACGGGCGCTCCTTCGCCGTGCGGCTGCGGCCGGGCGGCGGGTGCCGGAACGACCTGCGGGTGGTCTTCGCCGACGGGCGGGACGTCGAGCGCCGCGACCTCGACACCTGCGCGGAGCGGGAGGTGACGATCCGCGCCCCCGGCACGCCGCAGCGCCCGCCGGTGGCGGATGACGGACGGCGGGGAAACCCGTCCTTCAACCTCGTCAACGCGGGGCGTCGGACGATCCGCGAACTCTACGCGTCGCCCTCCATCGAGAACGACTGGGGCCCGGACCGGCTGGGCCGCGACGTGGTGGAGGCCGGCGGGCGCTATGCCATCCGGCTGCTGGAAGGGCCGTGCCGTTACGACGTGCGCGTCGTCTGGGAGGGCGGGGCGCCGGAGGAGCGGCGCGCGGTCAACCTGTGCGAGGTGGTGGACCTGACCTTTCGCTGAGGCGGCCCGCTGAGGAACCGGTGATGCGGTCCGGCGCCCTCTTCGCCGCGGCGGCGCTGGCGGAGATCGCGGGGTGCTTCGGCTTCTGGGGGTGGCTCCGCCTCGGCAAGCCGGTGTGGTGGGCGCTCGTCGGAACCGCATCCCTCGTCGCCTTCGCGGCGCTGCTCACCCTCGTCGATTCGCCGGTCGCGGGGCGCGCCTTCGCGGCGTATGGCGGGGTCTACGTCGCGGCCTCGCTCGCGTGGCTCTGGGCCGTGGAGGGCGTCCGGCCCGATCGCTGGGACGTGGCGGGCGGCGCCGTCTGCGTCGTCGGCGCCGCCATCGTCCTCCTGGGGCCGCGCGGCGGCTAGGCCGCC
>CAXVWQ010000423.1:0-10741 GCA_964263755.1 Roseomonas sp.
CGCCATCTTCCTCGACGCCGCGAAGAAGACCTACGAGAAGGCGCCGGTCCCCGACATCGGGACGCTCGCGGGCCGCATCCGCCACGTCGTCCAGGCCTGCTTCAACGGCCGCCGCCTCGTCGTCTTCTCCGGCGGCGAATCCGGCACGGCGCAGGCGATGACGGACATGGCCCGCGGCATCCACCACGGCGGCGGCAACGGCTCCATCATCGGCCGCAACACCTTCCAGCGCCCGAAGGCGGAGGCGCTGTCGCTGCTCTCCGACATCGTGGAGACCTACAAGGCCGAGGCGAACGCCTCGCCGCTCTGATCGGGGACGGGACGAGGTCGTGAGTCGTCTGGCCCGCGCGACGTGGCGGCAGGCGACCACTGGCCACACGCGCCGCGCCGCACCGAATCGCGGATGAGCCCGGCCGACCGCCGCCGGGCCGGGAGCCGGGACCGGATCATCGCCGGGCTGCGCTCGCATTTCGCCTCGGCGCCCCCGACGGCGTCCCGGGTGCTGCTCTTCGGCTCGATCGCCCGCGGCGACTTCGACGCGGCGTCGGACGCGGACATCCTCGTCCTGGGGCCGGCGCCGCCGGACGAGGGGCTGTGCCGCGCCGCCGGACGGGACGTCGACGTCGTGGCCTGGGAGACGGAGAGCTGGCGCCAGGCCCTGTCGGACGGCCACCCCTTCGCCCTCGCGGTGGAGGCCGACGCCGTCGAACTCTGGCGGGCCCCGGGCCCGCCGGCCGCGACGCCATGACGCGAACCGACGGCGACGGTGGCTGCCGCCTCTACCTCGTCACTCCGCCGTCCCTCCCCGACCTCCCGGCCTTCGCGGACACCCTTGCCCGCGCCCTCGACGCCGGCGACGTCGGTGCGCTCCAACTCCGCCTGAAGGACGCGACGGACGACGCCGTCCTCCGCGCCGCAGACGCCCTCCGCCCCGTCGCCCAGTCCCACGGCGTCGCGATCCTCCTGAACGACCGCGCCGACCTGGCGATCCGCGCCGGGCTGGACGGCGCCCATCTCGGCCAGTCCGACGGCGACCACGAAGCCGCCCGCGCCACGCTCGGCGACCGCACCCTCGGCATCACCTGCCACGCCTCCCGCCACCTCGCGATGGAGGCGGGGGAACTCGGCGCCGACTACGTGGCCTTCGGCGCCTTCTTCCCGACCGCGACGAAGGACACCGTGCACGTCGCGACGGTCGACCTGCTGGAATGGTGGTCGGAGACGATGGAGGTGCCGTCCGTCGCCATCGGCGGCATCACCGCCGCGAACTGCGCGCCGCTCGTGCGCGCCGGCGCCGACTTCCTCGCCGTGGTCGGCGCCGTGTGGAACCACCCGGACGGCGCGGCGGCCGGGGTGCGGGCCATGAACGCCGCCATCGCCGCGGCGTGAGGGCCCCCGCCCTCGTTCCCGAACTCGTCGTGGGCGACATCGCCGCCAGCCTCGCCTTCTGGTGCGGCCCCTGCGGCTTCCGCGTCC
Organism: Roseomonas sp.; assembly: GCA_964263755.1. GTDB lineage: Bacteria > Pseudomonadota > Alphaproteobacteria > Acetobacterales > Acetobacteraceae > Roseomonas. The sequence goes on from CAXVWQ010000423.1 coordinate 1,477, forward strand.
GCTACGACCGCCCGGAGGTCGGCTTCGCCTTCCTCGAACGCGAGGGCGGCGCCTGCGTGATGCTCGACCAGCGCGGCGTCGATCGGACCTGGGAGACCGGGCCGCTCGACCCTCCCCTGGGGCGCGGCCTCAACCTGGAGATCGCGGTGTCCGACGTGGCCCCGATCCTCGCAGCCCTCGCCGCGTCGGGCCACGCGCTGTTCCTGCCGCCGGAGAGGAAGACCTACCGGGTGGGCAACGGGTCGGTCACCGTCCGCCAGTTCCTCGTGCAGGATCCCGACGGCTACCTCCTTCGCTTCTCGGAGGAGGTCGCCCGGGTCGTGTGACGCGTCGGGAGCCGCGAACGGGAAGCGCCCCGGCCGCCGGGATGGCTGCGCGCCGCCGGCCGGGCCAGGATGGCGGCGTGGACGAGATGACCTTTCTGACGGCGCTGCACCGCGCCGGTACCATCGTGGACGTGGGCGCCCATTCGGGGCTGCTCACCCGCCCGCTCGCCGCCCTGCGGGGTTCCGTCGTCCTCGCCTTCGAACCCTTGCCGACGGTGCTGCCGGCGCTGCGCGCGGCGGTCGCGGCCCTGCCGAACGTGGAGGTCCGGGCCGAGGCGCTGTCGGACGGACCGGGTCGGCTGGTCCTGTCGGTTCCCGTCCTCGACGGCGTGCCGGCGGCGCAGTGGGCCAGCACGGCGAAGGACTATGCCCGCCATCCCCACGTCGCGGTGCAGGCCTTCGAGGTATCGACGACCCGCCTCGACGATCTCGGCCTGACGGACCTCACCGCCATCAAGCTCGACGCGGAAGGGGCGGAATACGCCGTCCTCCGCGGCGCGCGCGAGACCCTCGCCCGCTGCCGTCCCGTCCTCACGCTGGAACTGGAGGAGCGGCACGCCGAGGGCTGCACCTGGGCCGTCCCCGCCTTTCTCGACGCGCTGGGCTTCGAGGTGGCCTTCGAGCACGCGGGGCGTTGGCACCAGATGTCGGCGCTGCACCGGCCGACGATGCAGCGCGCCTCGCCGGACCCCGCGGTCTTCGCGGCGTCCGACCCCTACGTCTTCAACTTCTACGCGTGGCCGCGGGAGCGGGACGCCGAGGCGCGGGCACTGCTCCCGGCCTGACGTCCGCAGCCCCGGGTCAGGCCATCTGCGCGGCCACCCGGCCCGCTTCAGCCGCCTGCTGGTCGAGGGAGGCCCGCAGCGCGGGAGCCAGCCCGAGCCGGTGCGCGAGGGCGTCGAGATAGGCCCGCTCCGCCGCCGTGTCCGGCTCCGCCACCAGCCGGGACGCCATGTAGACCTCCGCCTTCTGGGCGTCCGTCGAGGCGCCGGCGGCGATGGCGGCGGGGTCCACCGGACCCTCCATGGCGGAGAAGACGAAGCCTTTCTCCTCGTCGCTCAGGCCGAGCCGCTCCACTTCCTGGAAGATCCGGTTCCGCTCGGATTCGTCCATGTGCCCGTCGGCGCGGGCCGCGGCGGCCATGGCGCGAATGAGGACGAGGCCGAAGGCATGGCCGTCCGCCGCGGGGGCATCGGTCCGGGCGAAGTCCTCCTCCGGCGGCGCGGCGACGGACGCGGGGCGGGCGTAGGCGCCGCTCACCGCAGGTGCCGCGGGCGCCGCCGACTGGGATGACTGGTATTGCTGGTAGGCGCGGTGCGCGAGCATGCCGAGGACCGCGAGGCCGCCGACGCGGAGGAGCCCGCCCCCGCCCCGCCGCCCGCCGCCGAGGAGCGAGCCGAGCAGCCCCCCGGCCGCGGCCGAACCGATGGCGCCCCCGAGCGGGGGGTTCAGCCCGCCGAGCATGCCACCCAGGCCGCCGCCGCCCGTCCCGCCGAGCATGCCGCCGAGACCACCGCCGCCGCCAGCCCCACCAAGCATGCCGCCCAGCAGGCCGCCGAGGCCGCCGCCGCCCGAGCCACCCATCGGTGCCCCACCCATCGGCGCGCCGGGCTGCGCCCCGCCGCCGAGCATCCCGCCGAGGCCGCCACCGCCGCCGCGCCCGAGAAGCCCGCCGAGGATGTCGCCCAATCCGCCCCCGGTTCCGCCGGGCGGCAGCCCCTGCGTGCCCCAGGGCGAGTCCGACCCCTGGCGCGTCCCGCCCCCGAGGAAGCCTTCCAGTAAGCGTCGCGTGTCCATGGTCCGTCCTCCGGCGCCCCGTCCGGGCCCGCGATGGAACGCGGAAGGGGGCCGGGGGTTCAGGCGCCGGGGCCCGGAGCATGCGGCCAGCCGCCGAGCCAGCGGACCCCGTCGAGATCCGGCACCCCGGCCGCCAGCATCGCCAGGCGGTCGAAGCCGATCGCGATGCCGGAGCAGGCGGGGATGCCGTGGTCCATCGCGGCGAGGAAGTCCGCATCCACCTCCCAGGCCTGCCTGTGCAGGCAGCGCCGCTCCGCGAGATCCCGCAGGAAGCGTTCGCGCCCCTCCGCGGGGTCGGTCAGCTCGTCGAAGGCGTTGCCGAGTTCGAGGCCCGCCGCGAAGACCTCGAAGCGCAGGGCGGCGCGCGGATCCGCCGGGTCGCGCCGGGCGAGGGCCGCCTGGGGGGCGGGCCAGCCCGTCAGGAAGGAGCCCCGCGCCCGGCCGAGGCGCGGCTCCACGTGATCGAGCATGAGGTGGAAGAACAGGTCCTCCCACGACAGCCCCGCCGGCGCGCCGAGCCCCGCGTCGCGCGCCGCCGCGTGCAGCGCGGGGCCGTCGCCCTCCGCCGTGTCCGCGTGCACGGTGGCGAGGATGTCCAGGCCGTTGGCGTGGCGGCGGAACGCCTCCGCGACGCTCAGCCGCTCGAAGGGGACGGTGAGGTCCGTTCCCAACCCGTCATGCACCACCCGGGATGGCAGGACGGCGCGGAGGTAGTCCTCCACCTCGTCCATCAGGCCCGACATCCCGAGGCCGACGCGATAGATCTCCAGCATCGTGAACTCCGGCGCGTGGCGGGGGGAGACCTCGCCGTTCCGCCAGACCCGCGCGACCTCGAAGCAGGATCCGACGCCGCCGGCCAGCAGCCGCTTGACCGCCAATTCCGGGGAGGTGCGGAGCCACAGGTCGCGCGCCGCGCCGCGCCCCAGGTGGGGTTCGAAGCGGGAAGCGAAGCCGCGGAGGTGGACCTCCGTGCCGGGGACGGGAACGAGGGCGGGGGTCTCCACCTCGACGCAGCCCCGCGCCTCCCAGAAGGCGCGCGTGTCCCGCAGCAGGCCGGCGCGGCGGCGCAGGGCGGGGAGGCGGGCGGCGAGGGAGTCCGGCGCCCAGGCCGGTGAGGGCGGGCGGGTCAGGGGTAGCGCTGGCGGGCGTGGAGGACGGTCAGGATGGTCACCACGTCGGAGCCGACGCGATACACGACGAGGCAGTTCGGCGTGACCACGGCCTCGCGCGTGCCTCGCAGCCTTCCGTGGCGGTGGATGAACGGGAACGTCGCGAGCCGCTCGACCACGTGATGAATCTGCTGGTTCAGCCGTTCCGCCGCATCGGGATTCCGCTCGGCAATGTAATCGGTGATCGCCGCTAGGTCGGCGGTGGCCCTAGGACTCCAGATCAGATCGTGCACGTCGTCGCGCTTCGATCAGCATCTGCATCTCCGCCACGACTTGGTCGTGGGGTATCCCGGGCCTCGGATCGTCCAGCGCCGCCTGGACCTTCGCCCGGAACCAACGGTCGTACTCCTCCGCCTCCTCGGTCGAGGCGAACTCCGATTCGATGGGGGACAGTTCGGGCATGGTCCCATCCTAACGCACCACCCCGTCCCCTGTCGCGGCTTGCCGCGTCCCCCTCCCCCCGCTACCCGGGCCCGCCGTGCTAGAAGCCCCTCCATGCCCGACGGCGCCCTCCCCCCCGCGCGCACCCTGCGCTCGACCGGCGACCTGATCCGCGCCGGCCTCGTCCCGCCCGCGGACCGGGCGGCGCTGGAGGCGGTGACGGCGCGCTACGCCGTCTCCGTCACGCCCGCGGTCGCGGCGTTGATGGACCGTGCGGACCCTGCCGACCCGATCGCGCTGCAATACCTGCCCCACCCGTCCGAACTGATCACCACTTCGTATGAGCGCCCGGACCCCACCGCCGACCACCCCTTCTCCCCCGTCCCGGGGGTCGTCCACCGCTACCCCGATCGCGCGCTGCTGAAGCCGCTCCTCGCCTGCCCCGTCTATTGCCGCTTCTGCTTCCGCCGCGAACAGGTCGGGCCGGAGGGGGGCGTGCTGGGCGACGCGGACCTCGACGCCGCGCTCGACTGGTTCGCCCGCACGCCGGCGGTGACGGAGGCGATCCTGACGGGGGGCGACCCGCTGATGCTGTCCCCGCGGCGCCTCGCGACGATCGTCCGGCGCCTCTCCGCCATCCCCCACATCGCGGTCATCCGGATCCACACCCGCGTCCCCGTCGCCGACCCGGGACGCGTCACCGACGCCGTCGTCGCCGCCCTCGACACGGAGACGGCGCTGTTCCTCTGCGTTCACGCCAACCACGCCCGGGAGTTCTCGCCCGCCGCGCGCGAGGCGTTGCGCCGGCTGAACCGCGCGGGCGTCGCCCTCCTCGGGCAATCCGTGCTGCTGCGCGGGGTGAACGACGCGGCCGAGGCGCTGGAATCGCTGTTCCGCGCGATGCTCTCGGCCCGCGTGAAGCCCTACTACCTGCACCAACTCGACCGGGCGCCCGGCACGGCCCGCTTCGAGGTGCCGATCGCCGAGGGCCGCGCCCTCCTCGCCTCCCTCCGGGGTCGGGTCACCGGCCTCGCCTGGCCCACCTACGCGCTGGACCTGCCGGACGGCGGCGGCAAGGCGCCCATCGGCCCGGACTTCGCGGCCCGCGAACCGGGCGGCTGGGAGGTGCGCGCGCCCCTCGGCGGGGTGCATCATCACCGCGACGGGTAGCCGCGCGCCGCGACCCGCGCGACACTTCCCGCAAGAATCCCGGGAGGCCCAACGAATGACCACCTTCACCCGCCGGGCGCTCGGCGCCGCCGGCCTCACGGCCCTTGCCGCCCCCGCCCTCGGCCAGGGGGCGTTCCCCGCCCGCTCCCTCTCCCTCGTCATCCCCTTCGCCGCAGGCGGGCCCACCGACATCGTCGGCCGCCTGCTGGCCGAGCAGATGACGCGCGACCTCGGCCAGCCCGTGGTGGTGGAGAACGTCACGGGCGCCGGCGGCACCCTCGGCGCCCAGCGCGTCTCCACCGCCCGGCCGGACGGGCACACCATCCTGCTGCACCACATCGGGATGGGCGTGATCCCCACGATGTACCGCCGCCTCGCCTACGACCCGATCAACGGGTTCGAGCCGCTGGGGCTCGTGACGGAGGTGCAGATGACCCTCGTCGGCCGCCGCGACCTCGCCGCGAACACCCTGGGCGAGCTGGTGGCGCTGATGCGGAGCCAGGGCGACCGCTTCAACCTCGCGGATGCGGGGATCGGCTCCTCCTCCGCCCTCTGCGGCGCGTTGCTGAACCACGCCATCGGCGTGCGCCCGACGAACATCCCCTTCCGCGGCACCGGCCCCGCGATGCAGGAGATCATCGGCGGCCGCGTGGACCTGCTGTGCGACCAGACGACCCAGACCACGGAGTACATCCGCGGCGGGCAGGTGAAGGTCTTCGCCACTCCTTCCCGCAACCGCATCGCCACCTTGCCCGACATCCCCACCACCGCGGAGGCGGGGCTGCCGGGGTTCGAGATCACGGTGTGGCACGGCCTCTACGCCCCGCGCGGCACGCCGGCGCCGATCACCTCGCGGCTGACCCAGTCCCTCCAGGCCGCGCTGCGCGACCCGAAGGTCATCGAGCGCTTCGCCGCCATCGGCACCGCCCCGGTCCCGCAATCCGACGCGACGCCGGAAGCGCACCAGCGGTTCTGGACGGCGGACATCGCGAAGTGGCGGCCGGTGATCCAGGCGACGGGGCAGTACGCGGACTGAGCGGAGCGGGATCGCCGCCGTCGTCGGGAGAGCACCGGTGACCGCCGGGGCGGAGCCCGATCGGGACGCCATCCTGGCTGCGGCGCGCCTCGCGGGCCTGACGCTGCCTCCGTCCTACGAGGCGGAACTCGTGGAAGCCTACGGGCACGTCCGCCGCCTCGTCGCGGACCTGCCCGGCCCCCGGGAGCGCGCCGACGAGCCCGCTCACATCTTCGACCCCGCCCGGTTCCGGCCGCATGGGACCTGACGGCGTGTCCGGCCCCGTCTCCCTCGGCGTCGCGGAGGCCGCCGCCCTCCTCGCCGCGCGCCGCGTCTCGCCGGTCGAACTGACCGAGGCATGCCTCGCCCGGATCACCGCGCTCGACCCGGCCCTCCTGAGCTTCGTGGAGGTCACGGCGGACCGCGCCCGCCGGGACGCGGCGCGGGCGGAGGCGGAGATCGCCGCCTCCGGCCCGCGCAGCCCCCTCCACGGCATCCCCTTCGCGCTGAAGGACATCTTCGACGTCGCGGGCCTCCGCACCACCGCCGGCTCGCGCCTCCTCGCCGGGCACGTCGCGACGGCCGACGGCGGCGTGGTCGAGCGCCTGCAGGCCGCCGGCGCCGTCCTCCTCGGCAAGAACGCGACCTGGGAGTTCGCCCATGGCGGCCCCTCCTGGGACGCCCTGCACCCGCCCGCCCGCAACCCGTGGGACACGGACCTCTCGCCCGCCGGTTCCTCCTCCGGCTCCGCCGCCGCGGTGGCCGCCGGGCTCGCCCCCTTTCGCACTCGGGTCCGACACCGGCGGGTCCATCCGCAGCCCCGCGGCGGCCTGCGGGATCGTCGGCCTCAAGCCGACCTATGGCCGTGTCAGCCGGCGCGGGGTGGTACCGAACTGTTTCAGCCACGACCATGTCGGACCGCTCGCCCGGACGGTGCGTGACGCCGCCCTCGTCCTCCGCGCGATCGCAGGGCACGACCCCCGCGACCCCGCCTCCGCGGACGCCCCCGCCCCCGACTACGCCGCCGCGCTGACCCGCGACGTGCGGGGCCTCGTCCTGGGCGTGCCGTGTGACTGGCTGGACCGGGAACTGCCGCCCAGCCCCGCCTCCTGCGTGGCCCTCGACGCCGCGCTGGACGTGCTCCGCGGGCTCGGCGCGACGGTTCGGCCGGTGGTCCTGCCGCCGATCCGTGCCTTCCACGCGACGCTGAAGGTGATCGCGGCCTGCGAGCTGTTCGCGATGCACGCCCGGGATCTCCGCGCACGGCCGGAGGGGTTCGGGCAGAGCCTTCGCTACCGCGTCATCGCCGGCGGGCTGGTGCGGGCGGAGGAATACCTCCTCGCCGGGCGCGCCCGCACCGACCTTGCCCGCGCGACCCAGGACGTGATGGCGGAGGTGGACGCGATCGCACTGCCGACCGCCGGCCCCGCGCCGCCGCTGCGGCCGGTCGACCCCGCGACCAACTTCACCCTGCCGAGCTACACAGGCCCGTTCAGCGTGTCGGGCAACCCCGCCCTCTCCCTCCTCGCTGGCTTCGACGCGGACGGGATGCCTCTTTCGCTCCAGATCGTCGGCCGCCTTTTCGACGAGGCGACGGTGCTGCGCCTCGGCGACGCCTACGAGGCGGCTGCGGGATGGCACGCGTCGCCGCCCGACGCGCCCTGGCGTCGCCCCGCCCCCGCGGTTGCTTCCGGCGTTCCCCCCGTGTAACCCCCGCCCCGCTCATTCCCCGCGACAGATCCGAGAGTAAACCCCCATGGCGAAGATGCAGGCCAACCAGATGCGTGCCGGCATGGTCATCGAGTTCGAGGGCGCCCGCTACACGATCCTCAAGCAGAACATCATGATCCCCGGCAAGGGCAACGCCATCATCCAGGTGGACATGCGCAACATCCGGACCGGCGCGAAGAAGGACCAGCGCTGGCGCACCGCCGACACCGTCGAGCGCCTCGCCACCGAGGACAAGGAGTTCACCTACTCCTACGCCGACGGCGACAACCTCGTCCTCATGGACCCGGAGACGTTCGAGCAGACCACCGTCTCGAAGGACATCCTCGGCGACCGCCTGCCCTTCCTGAACGAGAACATGACCGTCAACGTGCGTCTCATCGAGGGCGAGCCGGTGGCGATGACCCTGCCCGACACCGTCGTGCTGGAGATCGTCGAGGCCGATCCCGTCGTGAAGGGCCAGACCGCCTCCTCCTCCTACAAGCCCGCGGTGCTGTCGAACGGCGTCAAGACGATGGTCCCGCCCTTCATAACCGCGGGCGAGAAGATCGTCGTCCGCACGGAGGACGCGTCCTACCTGGAGCGGGCGAAGGGCTAGGTCGGATGAGCGGCGCCGGCGGCGCCCAGCCCTCCGCGCGCCTGTCCCCCGCGCTCACCGTCGTCGTCAACGCCGTCCGCAAGGTCGGCCGGCGCCTCGTGCGCGACTTCGCCGACGTGGACGGCCTCCTCGTCACGCAGAAGGGCCCGGGCGACTTCGTCTCCCAGGCCGACCTGCGCGCCGAGGCGTCGCTCCGCGAGGAGTTGAAGCGCGCCCGCCCCGCCTTCGCCTTCCTCATGGAGGAATCCGGCGAGTCCGGGTCCGACGACTGGGAATGGCGCTGGGTGGTGGACCCCCTGGACGGGACGACGAACTTCCTCCACGGCATCCCCCACTGGTGCATCTCCGTCGGCATAGAGAAGCGCTTCCCCTCCGGCAACTCGGAGGTCGTCGCGGGCGTCATCCACAACCCCGCCTCCGACGAACTCTTCTGGGCGGAAAAGGGCCGCGGCGCCTTCCTCAACGACAAGCGGATGCGCGTCTCCGCGAAGCGCGAGATGGAGGAAGCCCTGTTCGCCACCGGCATCCCCTTCAAGAAGGTCGTCCGCAAGGCGGAGTTCTCCGCCACCCTCGCCCGCCTCATGCCGCAGGTCGCGGGCGTGCGCCGCTTCGGGGCCGCGGCCCTCGACCTCGCCTGGGTCGCCGCCGGGCGTTACGAGGGCTACTGGGAGCTCGGCCTGAACCGCTGGGACAGCGCGGCCGGCATCATCATGGTCCGGGAGGCCGGCGGCACCGTCACCGCCCCGGGCGACGGCGACCCCTACGCCACGGGCGACGTCGTCGCCGGCAACCCGCACCTGCACGCGACGCTGCGCGCCGTGGTGAACGAGGGCATCGCCGCCGCCGCGGACTGGCGGGAGGGCGCCGCGGCGGCCCGTTCCGTCGCCACGCCCGACGCAGGCTTCTGAGGATCACCGCGGCACGCCGCGCGGAAGTCCCGCCGTGACGCGTTGGACGTGCCGCGGCCCCGCCTGTAGGGTCCGCCCCGCCATGCGCCCCGACCCCCGCCCCGCACCGCGCCGCGCGCCCCGCGCCGCCCGCCGGCGCGTCGTCGCGGCCCTCGCGATGCTCATCGCCCCGA
>CAXVWQ010000424.1:0-5052 GCA_964263755.1 Roseomonas sp.
ACGTTGGCGGTGCGGTGGCGGATCCACTGCCGCGCGACGAAGATCGGCAGCTTCACGTGATACTTGATCTCGCACATCTCGAACGGCGTCGAATGGCGGTGGCGCATGAGGTAGCGGATCAGCCCGCGGTCCTCGTTCGCCGCGCGGGTGCCGCGGCCGTAGGAGACGCGGGCGGCCTGCACCACCGCCGCGTCGTCGCCCATGTAGTCCACCACCCGGACGAAGCCATGGTCCAGCACGGGGATGGGTTCGTAGAGCATCGCCTCCAGCGCGGGGGAGACGGGGCGGCGCGTCTCGTGGCGCCCGGCCAGCGTTTCCTCGACCTCCGCGCGCTGCGCGTCCGTGAGCGGCATCCGTGTCCCCCGGGCCGTGTCCCCCTGGCCCCGCGGGCGGTGTAGCGCGGGCGGGATGCGGGCGGAACACGGGCGCGCGGCGCGGGACGCGGATCGCCCGCTTGTGTGCGCGGCGGAACACGCCGCCAGGCTGGGCAGATGGGCCTGGAAAACGGGCGCCGGATGCGCTACATGGGTCGGGCCGCCTTCGGGCGTCTATGGCGATAAACGGCACGTGACATAAGCGTTGCGGACCCGGGGGCAGTGCCCGGCGGCTCCACCAACCATCCCAAACGCACCTTATCGGGTGCGGGGCGATGGGGCCGAAACAGGCTCGACGCGCGCGGTAAAGACGTGTCCTTTGCCCGGCATTGTACCGCCGTCATCGGGCTAAATCACAAGTGCCAACGATAACAGCCGCGAGGCTGTGGCGCTCGCTGCCTAGGAATAGGTAAGCGCGGTCCGGGGGGAACCGGGCAACAGAATCCCCCCACTTTTCGCTCCCTTGGCTCCCCATCCGTCGCGCACCGCTATATGAGGCCGTTCTCCGCCTCCCTGGACCGATGATGAGCGAGACCGCGCCGCCGCCCGAGAGCCTGCTGCCCTACGACCGCTGGACCGAGGAGGCCATGCGCGGCGTGGCCCTGCGCGCCCTGGAGTTCGCGGGGCGGAACGGCCTGCCGGGGGAGCACCACTTCTACCTCACCTTCCGCACCGACCACCCGGAGACGAAGGTCCCCGGCCACCTGAAGGCCCGCTACCCGCAGGAGATGACGATCGTCCTGCAGCACCAGTTCTGGGACCTGAAGGTGGACCGGGTCGCGCAGTTCGTCTCGGTCGGCCTGTCCTTCGGCGGGGTGCCCGCGCTGCTGGTGATGCCCTTCGCGGCGCTGACGGCGTTCTGGGATCCCCACGTCCGCGTCGGCCTGCGCTTCGCGGAAGCGGGGGCGGGTGACGCGGAGCCGGGCGACGACGTCGCATCCCTCCCCGCCCCGCAGTCCCTCGGCAAGCCCGAGGCCGCGGACGCCAAGCCCGCGCCGAAGCCCGAAGCGCCCGCCCAGGTCGTCTCCCTCGACGCCTTCCGCCGCAAGCCCGGCGGGCGGGACTGACCCCGAACGCCCCGCGGAGGATCGCCGATGACCGCCCTGGACCACCCCGCCGCCACGCTACCGGGCGGCCCCTCCGCCGCCGCCACGCCCGTCGCGGGCCGGGACCACGCGGAGGCGGATGCCGGGATGCCGGTGTCGCAGCGCACCGCGGGCTTCGCCTATTCGCCGATGTTCCCGCTCGGCCATGCCGACACGCCCTGGCGGAGGCTGGACATCGGCGGCGTCTCCACGATCGAGGTCGCGGGCCGCAAGGTGCTGCGGATCGAGCCGCGGGCGCTGGAGGAACTCGCCTTCCAGGCCTGCCGCGACGTGTCGCACCTGCTGCGCCCCGGCCACCTGCAGCAGCTGGCGAACATCCTGGAGGACCCGGAAGCCTCGCCGAACGACCGCTTCGTGGCGCTCGACCTGCTGAAGAACGCCAACATCGCCGCCGGCGGCAAGCTGCCGATGTGCCAGGACACCGGCACCGCCATCGTCCACGGCAAGAAGGGCCAGCGGGTGTGGGTGGAGGGGAACGAGGAGGAGGCGCTGTCCTACGGCGTCCACCGCACCTACACCGAGACGAACCTGCGCTACTCCCAGATGGCGCCGCTGACGATGTATGACGAGGTGAACACGGGCAACAACCTGCCCGTGCAGTTCGACCTCTACGCCGCGCCGGGGGAGGCCCACGCGGAGGAATACGAGCTGATGTTCGTCCTCAAGGGCGGCGGATCGGCGAACAAGACCTTCCTCTACCAGCAGACCCGCGCGGTGCTGAACCCGAAGAGGCTGCTCGAGTTCCTCGGCGAGAAGATCAGGACGCTCGGCACCTCCGCGTGCCCGCCCTACCACCTCGCCATCGTCATCGGCGGCACCTCGGCGGAAGCGACGCTGAAGACCGTGAAGATGGCGTCCACGCGCTCTCTCGACACGCTGCCGGACGCCGGCAGCAGGACCGGCCACGCCTTCCGCGACAAGGCGCTGGAGGCGGAGGTCCACCAGCTCACCCAGAGCCTCGGCATCGGCGCGCAGTTCGGCGGCAAGTATTTCTGCCACGACGTCCGCGTCATCCGCCTCCCCCGCCACGGTGCCTCGCTGCCCATCGGCATCGGCGTCTCCTGCTCCGCCGACCGCCAGATCAAGGCGAAGATCACGGCGGACGGCGTCTTCCTGGAGGAGCTGGAGCACGACCCCGCCCGCTTCCTGCCGGAGCGGACGGACGAAGCCGCGGGCGGCGAGGTGGTCCGCATCGACCTGAACCGCCCGATGGACGCGATCCGCGCCGAACTCTCGAAGCACCCGGTGTCCACGCGGGTCTCGCTCACCGGCACCATCGTCGTCGCCCGCGACATCGCCCACGCCAAGCTGAAGGAACGCCTGGATTCGGGCGCGGGCCTCCCCGACTACATCAAGGACCACCCCGTCTATTACGCCGGCCCCGCCAAGACGCCGGAGGGCATGGCCACCGGCTCCTTCGGCCCCACCACCGCGGGCCGGATGGACTCCTACGTCGCGGAGTTCCAGTCCGCCGGCGGCTCCCTCGTCATGCTCGCGAAGGGCAACCGCTCGAAGGCCGTCACCACCTCGTGCGGCGCCCATGGCGGCTTCTACCTCGGCTCCGTCGGCGGCCCCGCGGCCCGCCTCGCGCAGGACTGCATCCGCAAGGTGGAGGTGCTGGAGTACCCCGAGCTCGGCATGGAGGCGGTGTGGCGCATCGAGGTCGAGGACTTCCCCGCCTTCATCGTCGTGGACGACAAGGGCCACGACTTCTACGACGGCCTGGAATGACGAACGCCGCGATCCTCGCGACACTGGCGCTCGCTCTCGGGCCCTTCGGGGCGACGCTCCTTCTCTCACGCCGCCCGTCGGCCGGCCCCGCGGATCTCGGCACCGCCCTGCTGCGCCTCGCGCAAGCCCTCCCGCTTCCCGTCACCTTCCTCTACGACGCGGGCGCCTGGTGGGCCGGGATCGCGGCCATCCTCCTCGGCGTCGTCGCGGGGCTCGGCGCCGCATCCGTCGCGGGCGGTGCCGCGCTTCCCCTCGGGGTCGTCGCCCTCGCGGCGGGCCTGTCCTACGTGGCCTCCATCATCCTCGCCAGCGGCCGGCCCTGATCGGCCTCCCCGCCGTGACCCGGGCGCCGACGCCCGTCACGGGTTTCGGCGTCCTGGTCCGCGGCGACCGCCCGGGCGAGCGAGGCGGCCGCGCGGGGCTCCCCAGGGTCGAGGGCGAGCGCCGCCTCCAGCGCCGCGACCGCATCACGTGGACGCCGGAGCGCGAGGCGCAGCAACCCAAGGCGCACGAGCGGGAGCGCCGCGTCGGGCGCGAGCGCCGCGGCGCGGCCGTAGGCGTCCTCGGCCCGCGCCGGCTCGCCCGCCGTCTTCGCCTCGAAACCCTCCGCCAGAGCGCCCGCCGTCGCCGGTCGCGTCAGGCTGTCGAGGCGGCCGGGCCAAGCCCCCAGCCCCTCGTCCGCGACCGTCGCGTCCAGCATCGCCGCCATCGTCCCGATGCCCGTCAGGCCGTGCGCCGCCCCCCCGATCGCGTGCGCCGTCACGCCGGGCAGGCTCGCCAGCCGGAGGGCGTGGCGGGCGTCGTCGTGATCGCGCGTCCCGAAGAGGACGTGAAGGTCCCTCGGCGGATGATCGCCGAGGACCGTGCGAAGGTCGGCGAAGGGTGATTCGATCCGCTGTCCCCTGAGGAAGCGCTCGGCCCGCGAGCCCCGAAGGTTGAGCGTCGTCTGCGCCCCCGCCGCCACGATCCGCCCGGCGCCCAGGAGCGACCCCAGCAGGATCGCCGAGAAGCCGCCGAACGACGTCCCGAAGCACCGGATCCGCTGAGCGCCGGCTTCGCGCGCGAGGCCGGCGATCTCGTCCCGCATGGCGGGGATGATCGAGAGCATGGCCGCCACGCCCCCGGACCAGAACTCCGGCTGGTTGTTCGTGTAGACGAGCCGGCTCACCCCCGGCGGCTCCCGCAGGCCCCGGGGGCCGTCCTCCCCCGCCGCGGCGACGAGTCCGGGGAAGACGACGAGGAGGTCCGACGCGCCCGCCACCGCGTCCAGCCTGTAGTGCGGCCCCACCCGCACGAGTCCACTCGTCGATCCCATCGCGACCTCGGCTACGGCTTCCCGATCCGATTCGCAACGTTCCGCGCCTTGCTGCGGCGGGGCTCCCGGATTATGCCGGCGGACGTGTCGATCGTGACCGCGCCGTGACCCGCCGCCTCATCTCCTCCGGCTCCCGCTTCGAGGCGGAGATCGGCTACTCCCGCGCCGTCGTGGACGGCGACCTGGTCTTCGTCTCCGGCACCACCGGCTACGACTACGCGACGATGACCATCGCGACGGACGTCGTGGCGCAGTGCGAGCGGACCCTCGCCAACATCGCCGACGCCCTGGCCCAAGCCGGGGCGACGCTGAACGACGTCGTCCGCTGCCTCTACATCGTGCCGGACCCCGCGGACTGGGAACCGTGCTGGCCCGTCCTGCGCCGCCACTTCGGCGAGACCCGCCCCGCCTCCACCCTCATCCACGCCCGCCTCCAGGCGGATGCCATGCGGATCGAGATCGAGGTCACCGCCCGCCTTCCCCGCGCCCGCCTTCCTCAAGCCTGAATCGCGGGCGCTCGCCACGC
>CAXVWQ010000425.1:0-5183 GCA_964263755.1 Roseomonas sp.
CTACACCCGCCGCGAACGGGGGGACGCGGATGGCACTGACCGAGGCGCAGCGGGCGGAACTCGCGGAAACGCTCGCGGGGCGCCACGAGACGCGGCGGCCCATCTCCCCCGCCCTCGAAGCGATGCTCTACGAACCCATCCCCGTGCTGGACCATGGCTTCGTCCGGGTGGTGGACTACATGGGCGACGACGCGGCGGTGGTGCAGGCCGCCCGCGTCTCCTACGGCCGTGGCACCCGCGCCGCGAACGAGGACCGCGGCCTCATCCGCTACCTCATGCGCCACCGCCATTCGACGCCGTTCGAGATGTGCGAGATCAAGTATCACGTGAAGCTGCCGATCTTCGTCGCGCGGCAGTGGATCCGCCACCGCACCGCCAACGTGAACGAGTATTCCGCCCGCTACTCCATCCTCGACCGGGAGTTCTACCTCCCGGCGCCGGACGCCCTGGCCGCGCAATCCGTGGTCAACCGCCAGGGCCGCGGCGACGTGCTGGAGGGCGACGAGGCCGCGCGCGTGCTGGACCTGCTGCGGGAGGACGCGACCCGCAACTACGACCACTACCTCGACATGCTGAACGAGGACGAGGACGGGCGGGTGATCGACCCCGGCCGCCGCGGGCTGGCGCGGGAACTGGCGCGGATGAACATCACGCTCAACGCCTACACGCAGTGGTACTGGAAGACCGACCTGCACAACCTGCTGGGCTTCCTCGCCCTGCGGGCCGACGGGCACGCGCAGTATGAGATCCAGGTCTATGCCGACGCCATGCTCGACACCGTGCGCGCCTGGGTGCCGCACACCCACGAGGCGTTCCGCGACTACCGCATGGGCGCCGTCACCCTCTCCGCCCAGATGCTCGGCATCGTCCGGCGGATGCTCGGCGGGGAGGCGGTGGTGCAGGCCGGCAGCGGGCTGTCGAAGCGGGAGTGGCGGGAACTGATGGACGTGCTGGGCCGCGAGGAATCGTCGGACCCCCTGGAACGCCCGGCGGGGGTGGCGTGAGCCGCGTCGCCGCCGCCCGCCCCGGCCCGCGCCCGGCGAAGCGGCCCGCCGGCAAGTCGGCGCCGCCCCGCGGCGGACGGGGGGGCGACGCCGCGCCGTCCCGCTTCGCCCTCCCACGGTTCTCGCTCCGGCCGGGGTCGCTGGCCCGGCGCTGGATCGCGATCGCCGTCATCCTCTTCGCCGTGCTCGTCGGGCTGCCCGTCATCGCGGCGGTGATGGGGGAGATCTGGGCGATGCTCCTCGGCGCGCTCCTCGCGGGCTTCGCGCTCGGGCGCGCCACGGCCCCCGGACGGGCGGCGGGCTGATCCCGGCATGACCGGGGGCGTCACGGTCTTCGGCTCGGTCAACGCGGACCTCGTCTTCCCCGTGCCGGACATCCCGGCGGCGGGCCACACGGTGCTGGGCGGCGCGTGGCGGGCCGGCCCCGGCGGCAAGGGCGCCAACCAGGCGGTCGCGGCGGCACGGGACGGCGCGCGGGTCCGGATGTTCGGCGCCGTCGGGCGCGACCCGCTGGCGGAGGCGGCCCTCTCCGCCCTGCGGAGCACCGGGTCGGACCTCTCGGGCATCGCGGTGACGGACGCGCCGACCGGGGCGGCGGCCATCCTCGTGGACGCCGCGGGGCGGAACGCCATCGCCGTCTCCCCCGGCGCCAACGCCCTGGCGCGGGCCGCCGCCGTGCCGGACGACGCGCTGGGCGGCGTCGTCCTGCTGCAGATGGAGGTGCCCGCCGCGGAGAACGCGGCCCTCATCGCCCGCGTCCGGGCCGCGGGCGGGCAGGCGCTGCTGAACCTCGCCCCCGCCGCCGACCTGCCGCCGGACGCACTCCGCGCCCTGCACCTGCTGATCGCCAACGAGCACGAGGCGGCGTGGCTCGCCGCGCGCCTCGGCTGCGCCGCCGACGCTCCCTCCCTCCACGCCGCGCTCGGCATCGCCGTCGCGGTGACGCGGGGGGAGGCGGGGGCGGAAGCGTCCGGCCCCGACGGGACGGTGCGGGTGCCGGCGGCCCGGGCGGGGACGGTGGTGGACACCACCGGCGCGGGGGATTGCTGGTGCGGCGTGCTGGCCGCCGCGCTCTCGCGCGGGACGCCGTTGGAAGCGGCGATGCGGCGCGCGGCGGCGGCGGCGGCGATCGCCGTCACCCGCCCCGGCGCGGCCGAGGCGATGCCGACGGCGGCGGAGACGGACGCGTCGCTCTCGCGCTGACATTGCGGGACCGCGTCACGGCTACAGGACGTCCGCAAGGTTGCGCCCCCGCGACGTGCGCTCAGCCGGCCCTGCGGATGACCAGGCCGATGCTCGTGGAGACGATGTCGTCGGCGACGTAGAAGCGGAGGGTCGGATCGCCGAAGAGGTAGCGGTCCACGAACTGGTCCAGTGGATGGTCACCGGGGTTGAGGTTCAACTCGATCGCGTGCCCCCGACGGCGCAGCGCCTCCGCGAACCTCGACATGTCGGACTCGCGGTAGGCGACGGTCGGGCCCGTGGCGAGGGTCCGTCTCGGGTCGGAGAGATTGAACTCGGTGGTGTGGACGGCGACGCCGCCCGGGCGGAGCGTGCGGAGGGAGGCGAGCACGAAGTCGAAGCCGTCCCGAAGACTGCCGAGGTGCTCGAAACAGCAGGACGACCAGCAGAAGTCGTAGCCGAGGAGCGTGGGGGGGATCGCCTTCATGTCCACCGGCGCGAAACGCGCGCGTTCGTCGAAGGCATCGCGCGTGACGAGGTGGGGGTGGAACAAGGCGTCGAGCGAGGCGGCGTGCTGGTTCGTCGTGGTCCAGGCCGCGGCACCCTCCGAAGCGGCCGGCATGTCGGTGGCGAGGACCTCGCAGCCCTGCGAGATGAAGTAGGCGGGCAGCACCTCCAGGCCCACGCCGAAGCCGAGGCCCCGGGCACCGGGCCGAAGCACCCCTGCGACCTCCAGGCAGCGCACGATGTAGGAGTTCTCCCACTGCTTGCGGTGGTAACGCGGGGGATCGTGCAGCGCATCGCAGATCCGCAGGTGGTCCGGCTCCTCCATCTGGCGCGCGGTGCAGAGCTGGCTGGCGGGCGACGCGAGGCTCGGCCGCTCCGTCCAGCGGGCCCGGAGATCATGAAAATACGGCCCGTCAACGTAGGGCTTGCGGTGGCGAACCTCCGCGAAGGGCAGGGTCATGCGGTGCTCCGGGACCGGGACATCTCAGGTCGGGTCCGACCGGGAGACCACGATGTTGCGGTCCCCGCCCGTGAGGGCCGCGAGGCTGTCCCACCCGACCGGCGCCAGGCCGGCATCCGGCCCGATCGTCCAGGCCCGGAAGCCCATGCCGGCGAGCATCGCCGTGACTTCGGCGGCGGGAACCCCGGCATCGGCGAGCATCTCCGGCGCGAACTCCATCAGGAGGCGGACGTCCGGGGAGCGTTCGAGCAGGTGGCGCATTCCGCGCAGCGCGGGTCCCTCCGCTCCCTCCACGTCCATCTTGATCGCGTCCACCACGATGCCGGGCGGAAGGTGTTCGTCCAACGCCACGACCCGGCAGATCGTCCCCGTGCCCGCCGACCGGTTGGCCCGCACCGCGGCGCCGCCGGACATCGCGTGATCCAGCATGAAGGTCGCCGACCCCTCCGCCTCCCCGACCGCGACGTTATGAACTCGTATCAGATTCGAATAGCCATTGACCTCGGCCGACGTGGTCATGAGGCCGGCGAGGACGGGGTTCGCCTCATAGGCGTGAACCTCGCCCGAAGGCCCCACGGCCTCCGCCGCGTTGAGCGCGTAGACGCCATGGTTGGCACCGATATCGAGAACCCGGGCACCCGGCCGCAGAAGACGGCGGAACAACGCGAGGTCGCGCACGTCCCAGAGCCCGAGAGTCAGGAGATGCGAGGCGATTCCCGCGTCGCGCGTGTCCACGTAGATCCGATGACCGCTCTCCAGGAACGTGAGGGCGACGTGGTCCCCCAGATACGTGGCCTGGGCGGCGACGAGTCGGTTGATGCGTGCCGCGAGGTAGCCGAGAATCTCCTCTTGCCGCGCCGCCACTCTCTCCACCGCCCTCTCGACGGCCTCGAGGCGTCCGATCACCGAGACATCGGCGTTCGTGCTGGCGAGCGCCTGGGCTTCGAGGCGCTGCCGGAGCACGTCCACGCTCGTGGTGAGCGCCGCGATCCGTTCGAGGACGCGTCCGTCACCCAGCAGCACGGCCATCAGATCGGTCCCCTCGAACGCCGCGGCATGTTCCGGGGGGAGGGGGCGGGTGTCCAGGGCGCCACCGCTACTCCACCACGATCCGTGGTCCCGCCGCGACCGGCGCCCGCGCCTTCTCCCACACCCGCCGGGCGATGGCGCGGTAGGCCGCGGCCTCCTCCGAATCCGGCCGGGCGAGGACGATGGGCTTGCCGGCATCCGCATCCTCGCGGATCGCCAGTTTCAGCGGCAGTTCCCCGAGGAACTCCGCGCCCAGCCGCTCCGCCTCCGCGCGCGCGCCGCCGTGGCCGAAGATCTCCGTGCGGTGGTCGCAGTTGGGGCAGCAGAAGAACGACATGTTCTCGATCAGGCCGAGCACGGGGACGTTCACCTTCTCGAACATCCGGACGCCGCGGCGGGCATCCAGCAGCGCCACGTCCTGCGGGGTGGAGACGATCACCGCTCCCCGCAGCGGCACGCGCTGGGACATCGTCAGCTGCGCGTCGCCCGTTCCCGGCGGCATGTCCACGATCATGATGTCGAGCGGGCCCCAGGCGACCTGGCTCATCATCTGCTCCAGCGCGCCCATCACCATCGGCCCGCGCCAGACCATCGGCGTCTCCTGGTCCACGAGGAAGCCGATGGACATGGCGGAGAGGCCCCAGCGGGAGATCGGGATGATGCGGTCGCCCTCGGTCCGCGGCCGTTCTCGGGCGCCGAGCATCTGGGGGAGGGAGGGGCCGTAGATGTCGGCGTCCAGCAGCCCCACGCGCAGCCCGTCCGCCGCCAGCGCCACGGCGAGGTTGACCGCGGTGGTGGACTTGCCGACGCCCCCCTTGCCCGAGGCGACGGCGACGATCGCCCCTACGTCCGGCAGCAGCATCGCGCCCTGGCCGGGGGCGCCACGGCCGGGCGGCCCCGCAGGGGGGTGCGCGTGGGCGTGCGGCGCGGCGGCGGGCGCGGCGCCGCGGTGGGCGGTCAGCACGACGGTGGCGGACAGCACGCCGGGCACGGCGCGGACC
>CAXVWQ010000426.1:0-3856 GCA_964263755.1 Roseomonas sp.
GCGGCCTTCGCGGCCGCGGCGGGACGCTTCGGCGCCGGTTTGGCGGCGTCGGGCCCCCGCTTCGCAGACGGTTTCGCGCCGGCCGCACCGCGGGCGGCGGATCGGCCAGAGGCGCCCTTGGGGGCGGCGGGGCGACGGGTCGGGGTCTTCGGCGTGCGGGCCAGGGTGGCCTCCTCTGCTGCTCGGCCGTCCGGACCTAGGCGTCCTGCGGCGGCGTGGCGTCGGGCATGGAATGGTCACGCGCCCCCGGGGTTTCGAGGCCGGGCGCCGCGAAGTCCCCCGGCGTGAGCGATGCCGCGCGCCGGATGGCGGTGGCGCTGGCCGGGTGTTCCCGGGCGGGGATGAGGCACCACGGCGCGTGCGCCCCATGCGCCCCCCCATCTGGCCCCCCGGGCGGCGTCGCCAGCAGCGCCCCGCAGCGTCGCCGGTGCCGCCGCAGCACCGAGGCCGCCGCCCCGCGCAGCGCCCGCCGCGTCCAGCCCGGCCGGGGCAGCACCGCCACCGGCGTGCGCCGCACCAGCCGCCGCCACCGCCGCCAGCGCGGCAGCTGGGTGAGGTTGTCGGCGCCCATGATCCAGACGAACCGCGCGCGGGGGAAGCGCCGGCGCAGCCGCGCCAGGGTCCGTTCCGTCTCCCGCAGGCCCAGCCGCGCCTCGATGTCGGTCGCGACCACCCGGCGCCCGTCCGCCACGCGGCGGGCCGAGGCGAGGCGGTCGGCGAAGGGCGCCATGCCCGCCCGCGACTTGAGCGGGTTGCCGGGGGAGACGAGGAGCCACACGGCGTCCAGCCGCAGCGCCCGGATGGCGCGTTCCGCCACGTGGCGGTGGCCGGGATGCGCGGGGTTGAAGGATCCGCCGAGGAGGCCGATCCGCGCCCTGCGCGAATCGCCCCGGGGGCCGGGGCCGCGAGGCGTCGCGATCGTCAGGGCAGGACCCGCCGTTCCCGCCGGCCCGCCAGGACGCGTCGCGCGACGGTGGAAGGGCCGCCTTCCGCCGTCGCGCCGGTCCGGCGACCGGGGCGGGCCTGCCCCACCCATCCCCGCATCGCCGGCGCGGCCATCGTGTCCGGGCCCCTCACGGCGTCCGGACGGCGACCGTGACCGGCCGGTCGAGCAATCCCTCGTAGGTCGCGGTCACGGTCCGCCCCGCCTCCGTCGGCAGCGCGGGGGAGAAGCCCCCGAGGGAGACGTAGTCCCCCACCCGAAGGCGCCGCCCCTCGCGCCGCAAGTCCTCCACGAGCCAGGGGATGACGTTCAGCGGATGGCCCAGCAGCGCGCTGCCCGGGGCGCGGGCGAGCTGCCGCCCGTCCATCGCGAGCGTCACGGTCATCGTGCCGAGGCGGGCCGCGAAATCGGCGGTGGCGCGGGCGGGGATCGGCTCGCCCATCACGCCGAGGCGGGCGCCGACGTTGATCGCGACGAGCATCGGTCCGTTCAGCCGCTCCGCCGGCATGACGAGGTCCGGCATCTCGATGAAGGGGATGACGAGGTCGATGGTGCGGAGGATCGCGACGTGGTCGCTCCCCGCCTCGTTGATGTTGTCCGACGCCACGCGGACGAGGAGGTCGCTCTCGACGCTCGGGACCACGCCGAAATCCGCGGGGATCTCCGCCGGGCGCTCGGCGGTGCCGGTGGCGCGGAGGGTGCCGTGGAAGATCGTGCCGCGGACCGGGTGCGGCACGCCGAAGCGCGCCTGTGCCGCGGCGTTGGTGAGCCCGACCTTGTAGCCGACGGCGTCGCCCCAGGGCTGGGCGAGGGTGTCCACGAGGCGCGCCTGGGCGCAGGCGGCCTCCGCCATCGTCATCCCGGCGGGGTAGGGCTCGACGGGGCGGCGCTCGATGATGGCGGCGGCGAGGCGGGCCACGGCGGGGATGTCGGGGCAGGCGGCGCGGGCGGGGGAGGCGAGGGCCAGGAGCAAGGGCACGGTGAGGAGCGCGGCGTGCTTCATGGCGGGGCCTTTCCGGCTAGCGGGTGGCGGGAGCGCTGGATCCGGGGAGAGAGGCCGGTGCTGGGGACGGCGTCGCGGGGGCTGGGACCGGCACGATGATGATCTGCGGGGCGGCCGGATTCGGTGCTTCCTGACGCGCCGCGATCCCGGTGCTGACCGCGGAGAGACCGGACTGGAAGGCCGACAGCATGTTGGCCTGTGCGGCGAGGAGAGCCGCGCCAAGGCCGAGAAGGAGCGCGATCAGCGTCCAGCGGTCCGGGAGGCGGCTTACCGCCTGGGTGAGGGCATCGATCTTCGTCTCAACCCGCTCGATGCGGGTCTCCAGCAGACCGACGCGGGATCGAAGATCGTCCACGCCACCATCGTGGGGACCGCCGGGCAGTGACGCAACAGGTGGTCCGTCATGGCCGCGGCCTCGTTGTTCCTCATGCCATCGATCGAGGAAACGATCGTCAACGGCCATTTCCGACGATCCGCCGTATGATGGCATCGGTACTTTCGAACGCATCGCTGACCCGCGCGAAGGTCTTGCGTAGAAGCGCGTTCTGCTCCTCCGACAAGCCAGGCTGCTGCGATGCCAGGATACTGAGATTTCGGCAGACGTTGGTGAGCCCTAGGACGGTCAAGGCGAGTTCCGCGACATCACCTCGCACGTCGCTGGTGGCCTGCTGAGCATCGGTGGCCGGCGAGGTCTCGTCATTATCGATGCTTGGCATCATGGCCTCCCAGAACCGGCGATCGGGTCATGCCCGCACCTGCCCCGTGCCGATGACCTCGTAGCGGTAGGTGCAGAGCTGTTCGAGGCCGACCGGCCCCCGCGCGTGCAACCGCCCCGTGGCGATGCCGATCTCCGCCCCGAAGCCGAACTCCCCGCCGTCGCAGAACTGGGTGGAGGCGTTCCACAGGCCGACGGCGGAGCCGAGCCCGTCGAGGAAGGCGCGGGCGGCGTCGGCGTCCCCTGTCACGATCGCCTCGGTGTGCTCGGAGCCGTGGCGGCGGATGTGGGCGAGGGCCGACTCCACCCCGTCCACCACGGCGACGGACAGCGTGGGGCCGAGCCATTCCGTGGCGAAGTCGGCCTCGGTCGCGGCCGGCAGGTCCGGCAGGATGGCCCGGGCGCGGTCGTCGGCGCGGAAGCCGCAGCCGAGCGCCGCGAGGTCGGCCACCAGCAGAGGGAGGAGCGAGGAGGCGACCGCCGCGTCCACCAGCAGCGTCTCGGTCGCACCGCAGACGCCGGTGCGGCGCATCTTCGCGTTCGCCAGGATCGCGCGGGCCATCGCGGGGTCGGCCGCGGCGTGGACGTAGGTGTGGCAAAGCCCCTCGGCGTGGGCGAGGACGGGCACCCGCGCCTCCTCCAGCACGCGGTCGACCAGCCCCTTGCCGCCGCGGGGGATGATGAGGTCAAGCAGCCCCGCGCCCCGCAGCATGGCGCCGACGAAGGCGCGGTCCGCGGTCGGGGCGACCGAGACCGCCGCTTCGGGAAGCCCCGCCGCCAGCAGCCCCTCGACGATGCAGCCGTGGATGGCGGCGGCGGAGCGCAGGCTCTCCCGCCCCCCGCGCAGGATCACCGGGGAGCCGGCCTTGAGGCAGAGCCCCGCCGCGTCGGCCCCGACGTTCGGCCGGCTCTCGTAGATCATCCCGATCACGCCGATGGGCTGGGCGACCCGGCGGATCACCAGCCCGTTGGGGCGGGTCCATTCCGACAGCACCCGGCCCACGGGATCGGGAAGGGCGGCGATCTCCTCCAGCCCGACCGCCATCGCTTCGATCCGCGGCGGCGTGAGGGTCAGGCGGTCGCGGAAGGCGTCGCTCAGGTCACCGGCTTCGGCGAGGTCCGCGGCGTTCGCGGCGCCCACCTCGGCGGCCCGGGCGCGCAGGGCGGCGGCCGCGGCCCGCAGCGCCGTGTCCTT
>CAXVWQ010000427.1:0-2734 GCA_964263755.1 Roseomonas sp.
GCGGGTGCGCGGTCCCCCTCCGGTCATGAGGGTCTCGATGGCGCGGAGGATGGCGGCGGCGGCCTCCGCCTCCCCGAGGTGGTCGAGCATCATCGCGCCGGACCAGACCTGGGCGATGGGGTTCGCGATGCCGCGCCCCGCGATGTCCGGGGCGGAGCCGTGGACCGGCTCGAACATGGAGGGGTGGAGGCGCTCGGGATTGATGTTGGCCGAAGGCGCGATGCCGATGGAGCCGGCCACCGCCGGGCCGAGGTCGGAGAGGATGTCGCCGAACAGGTTGGACGCCACCACCACGTCGAACCAGTCGGGGTGCTGCACGAAGTGGGCGCAGAGGATGTCGATGTGGAACGCGTCCGTCGTCACGTCGGGGTAGTCGCGCCCGACGGCCGCGAAGCGCTCGTCCCAGAACGGCATGGTGATGGTGATGCCGTTGGACTTCGTGGCGGAGGTGAGTTTCTTCCGGGGGCGGGTGCGGGCGAGGTCGTAGGCGTAGCGCATGACGCGGTCGCAGCCGGTGCGGCTGAAGACGCTTTCCTGCGCGGCGAACTCGCGGTCGGTGCCGGGGAACATGCGGCCGCCGACGGAGGAATACTCGCCCTCCGTGTTCTCGCGGATGATGACGAAATCGATCTCCTCCGGGCGGCGGTCGGCCAGCGGCGAGCGCACCCCGGGCATGAGGCGGCAGGGGCGCATGTTCACGTACTGGTCGAAGCCGCGGCGCATCGGGATCAGCAGGCCCCAGAGCGAGACGTGGTCCGGCACGCCGGGCCAGCCGACGGCGCCGAGGAAGACCGAGTCCGCGGTGTCGCGCAGCATGTCGAGGCCGTCGTCCGGCATCATCCTGCCGGTCCGGGCGTAGGCTTCGCAGGACCAGTCGAGGTGGTTCAGGGCGAGGTCGAAGCCGTACCGGCGGGCGGCGGCGTCGAGGACGCGGAGGCCTTCCGGCGTCGTCTCCCGGCCGATGCCGTCGCCGGGGATGACGGCGATGCGGTGGGTGCGGGTCATGGGCGCCTCCGTGCTCTCGCGCCGTGGTGCGCGCGGCCGAGGCGCGTGACAAGGGGCGGGCCCCGCTCCGGGACGGCCACCCCCGCCCACGGGGAAACGCCGTCCCGATCAACCGACGCGGGCGCTCGACCGCGGCGGCCGGGACGGCGTAGCGTCGGCGGATGACGGGACGCGCGGCCGGACGGCTCCTCGCGATCCCCCTCGTCTTCCTCGTGGCCGGACCGCCCGCCGGGCTTGCGGCGCTCATCGGAATCGTCCTCGGCCTGTCCCACTGGGACCTGGGCCCGCCCCCGGGTTTCGCCGCCGACCTCCTCCGGGGCTTCCATCTCTGCTGGGTGTTCGGCGGGGCGCAGGCCGTCCTCGTCGGCCTCGCCGCGGCGCTCGCCGCCCGGGGGGACGGGCGGCTGCGCGCCCTTCCGGCCCTCCTCGCGGCGCTCGCCATCGGCGTGCTCCTGCCCCTGGTCCTGCAGGTCATCCTCGGCGGGGACGACGGCGCGGGCGTCGGGGAGGTCGCCATCTTCGCGCTCGTCCACCTCGCCGGCGCCGTGGCCGGCCTGGCGGCGTGCCGCGCGGTGGGACGGAGCGGGACCGGGCGGCCGTGAGGTTCCGGCGGGCGGGCGGTCACGGCCCGGCGAACACCTCCGGGAAGCGCGCGCGGACGGCCAAGGCGACTCGCCCGGCTTCGTCCAGCGGGGCATGCGGCGTCGCGGGGCGGGCGTCCTCCAGCGGCCGGACGCGACCGTCGCCCGCGAGGTCGTCCACGAGGCGGCGGTGGCGCCCGTCCTCCCGGGTCGCGACGAGGACGGGGGCGCCGGTGGCGCAGGCTTCCGACAGCATGGAGACGGAGTCGCCCGTGACGACGATCGCGTCGGCGAGGGCGAGGAAGGCGGCGTAGGGGTTCTCCCCCGCGTCGCCCCAGCGGTGGAGGCGGTGGGGGACCGGGGCGAGGGTTTCGGCCAGCGCGGCCGTCGCCGCCGTCCCCGTCCGGCGCGACGTGGTGGCGAGGATCGTGGCACCGGGGAAGCGCTCCAGGCTGCGCGGGACGAGGCGGGCGGCGTCGGCCGGGGGCATCCCCCTCCCCTTCAGGCCGCCGCCGACGAGGAGGGCGACCCGGGGGGACGGGATCGCGGCGAGGTCCGGGCGGGAGGCGCGGGCGGCGGCGAGCCGGGCGGGGGAGAGGCGGTGGGCGGCGCCGACGATGTCCAGGAGGTTCGGGGCGGGGCGCGGGCGGTCGTGGTGGCCGACCACGAGGAGGTCGAAGTCGTCCGCGGCGAGGCCGGGGCGCATGAGGTGGACGGTGCGGGCGCCGCGCCGCCGCAGCCAGCGGGACACGGGGACGGAGCGGCGGCCCGCGGTGACGACGAGGCCGGGCCATGCGGGGGCGAGGCGGGGGATGACGCTGCCGTCGAGCGGGATGCCGCAGCCCTCCAGCGCGGTGCGACGGAGGAGGGACCGCGTTCCCTCGTCGAGCCCCGCGAGGCTCGGCCAGGGAATCGGGAGGGAGGCGAGCGCGGACCAGGACAGGGGCACGACGCGGTGGGGCCCTAGGCGTTCCGCGACGCCGAGGGACTGGGCGGCGGTGCCGGCGCGGGGGTCGGCGAGCACCCAGACCCGGGGAGCGGGGATGGTGCCCGGCCAGCCCGGCCAGTCGGGGGCGGCGGTGCGGACGGTCACGCGGCGGGCGCGGGGTCGCGGCGCGTCACGGCCGCGCCCGGCACGGGGGCGCGCC
>CAXVWQ010000428.1:0-21386 GCA_964263755.1 Roseomonas sp.
CGCCGGCGGAGAAGGCGGCGTCGTCGAGATGGGGGGAGAGGGCGAGGGCGCGCGGCATCGTCCGGAGATGTGGGCGCGCGGCGAGTCCGCAATCGGCGGCCCGGGCGGCGTCCGCGTCGTCCGCCACGTCACAGCAGGTGCGGCTGGGCGCGGAAGCGGCAGTCGTCGCGCGGCAGGGCCTCGTCGAAGGCGGTGTCGGGCGCGGTGCCGCGGAGGGATTCGTAAACGCCAACGATCTGTCGCCCTACCGCCTCCCACGAGTAGGTGCGGCGGCACTCCTCCAGCGCCGCCGTCGCGAGGCGACGGCGCAGCGCGGCGTCGGTGACGATGCGGCGGAGGTTGTCCGTCAGCGCCGGCACGTCGCCCGGTTCGGACAACAGGCCGTTGTCGTCGTGGCGGAGGCAATCCATCACGCCCACGGCGCGGCAGGACACGCAGGGAAGGCCGGACGCCATCGCCTCCAGGATCGTGTTCGAGAACCCCTCGGCGTAGGTGGGGGAGACGAAGACGTCGGCCTCCCGGTACAGCGCCGGGGCGGCGTCGTAGTCGGCGTAGCCGGTGAAGCGGGTGCCGAGGCCGAGTTCGGCGTCGCGGGCGCGGCAGGCGTCGAGGTCCGGGCCGATGCCGGAGATCGTCGCGGCGAAGGGCACGCCCTCGTCGCGCAGCGCCGCGAGGGCGTCGAGCATGTCGAGCGCGCCTTTCCGGCGGTCCACGCGGCCGTGGTAGAGGAGGCGGACCGGGGTGTCCGCGGTGCCGGGTTCGCGGCCGGGTACGGGATGGAACTTCGACACGTCCACGGCACCGGGGACGATGGTGAAACGGCTTCGCGGGGTGCCGAGGCGTTCCACCACCTCCATGGCGAAGGAATCGCAGCCGATCAGCAGGGCGCCCGCGTGGTCCAGCACGCGGAGCATGGCTTGCCGGTGCGTCTCGCAGCACGACCCCACCCAGTGGCCGTCGCCGCCCTGGATCGACACGACGGTCGGGATGCCGAGGCGCTTGGCGGCCAGCAGCACGGCCCAGCCGTTGGGGTAGCCGTACTGGGCGTGGAGGATGTCGAAGGGCTTCTTCCAATGTTCCGCGACGACCGTGTCCACCATGTCGTCCACGTCGCGCTCGAAATCGGCGCCGCCGGGTTCCGCGAAGGCCTCCTCCCCGAGCGAGCGGCGGCCGATCACGGTGACGCCCGCCACGGGCGGGGGCGGGCCGCCGCCGTAGACGCGTGTCCCCGTGGGGTCGGCGCGGTACTGCGACACCATCGTCACGTCGTGGCCGTGCCCGACGAGTTCGCGCAGCAGGTTCTGGGCGTAGACGCTCATCCCGGAGATCGCGGGGAAGTAGCGGCGGGAGAGGAACAGGATCCTCATGAGCGACAGGCCTTCAGCCACGCCAGCGAGGCAGGGATCATCGTGTCGGCGCGATGGGATTCGCGGGAGAGTTCGACGCAGACGAGCCTTCGGAAGTCGATCGCCTCCAGCGCATCGAGGCAGGCGGGGATGTCCATGTCGCCCTCCCCGAAGGGCAGGTGGACGTGGACGCCGCGGGCCATGTCCTCGATCGCGACGGTGCCGAGCGCGTCGGCGAACTCGTGCACGGCGGCGGCCGGCTCGCGCTCCCCCGTGACGAGGACGTGGCCGAGGTCGAGCGCGAGGGTGAGGGCGGGGAGGACGGCGCGGAGGCGGGCGTAGTCGTCCACCGTCTCCGCCAGCATCCCCGGCTCGGGCTCGAAGGCGCAGGTGACGCCGCGGGTCGCCGCGTGGTCGAGAACCCGGAGAATGCCGTCGCGCAGCCAGGTCCAGGCGGCGCCGCGGTCCACGCCGGGCTTCGGGACGCCGGCCCAGAAGGAGACCGCCTCGCTCCCGAGGATGGCGGCGACGTCCACCGCGCGGTTGAGGAACGCCACGCGCCGGGCGCGTCCCTCCTCGCTCGCGGTCAGCAAGGTCGGCTCGTGCTTCGCGCGGGGATCGAGGAGGTAGCGCGCGCCCGTCTCGATCACGGAGCCGAGGTTCCGCGCGCGAAGGTCCTGCGCCAGGGCCTCGGCCCGGCGCTCCCACCCCTCCGCCATCGGGTCGAGGTGGTGGTGGTCCAGCGTCAGCGCCACGCCGTCGTAGCCCGCATCCGCGATGATCGCGACGGCGTCGGACAGGCGGTGGTTCGCGGCGCCGTTCGTGTTGTAGGCGAAGCGGAGCGTCACGCCGCCGCGGCCCGCTGCGCCAGCAGCATGCGCTGCGCGGAAAAGGTCCCGGTCTCCCGGTAGAGCGGGTAGATGGAGCCGACGATCCGGTCGGCGAGCGCGCCGTCGAACCACGCCGGGCCGCCCGCCCGCGCCTCGTCCTCCGGCCGCAGCCGCACCCGCCCCGCGCCTTCCCGCGGGGCGTCGAGGATCAAGGGGTCCCGCCGCGCGCGCAGTCGCCGCACGCCGCGCCAGCCGATGCGGTGGTAGGACATCGTCTCGCATTCCAGGCCCGGCACGATGACCTTCGCCACCTGCACGCGCGAGCCCGGCGGGGAGCAGGGCACGTAGATCGCCTCCAGCCCCTCCGCCGCGAGGCGTTCGGTGATGAGCGCGAGGCGCGCCACCGAATCCAGCATCGTCGCGCCCGGCACCGTCGGCAGGTCGGTGAAGCGCACGCGGGAGCGTTCGGAGAAGACCGATCCCGCGAGGCGCCGCCGCAGCTCCTCCGCGTCCTGCGCCACCCATTCGGTCATCGCCGCCAGCGCCCGCGGCTCCTCGTTCTCCAGCTCCGCGTTGCTCATCTGCCGTTCCACGTAGTCCGCCGGCAGGTTGGCGACGAGCCAGGGGATCGGCCCGTGCGTCGCCGCCTTGCGCGCCCGCGACCCGCAGAACTCCAGCAGCGCCTTTCGCAGCGTCCGCTCCCGGTCCGGCGACACCGCCTCCCCGCAGGAGGTCACCTGGATCGGCACGGCCGGGTTCCCCGAATCGTTGCCGACGACGTAGAGGTTCGCCATCCCGAAATCGGTGGCGGCGAGCTTCACCGTCACCCCGATCCCGTCGGCGCGCAGGCGGGCGAGGAGGTCGCGCACCACCGGGTCCTCCATCCCCTCCGTGTCCACCACCACGCCCCCGTCGAGGGCGCGGTAGGAGAGGACGTTCCCGTCGCGCTGCAGCAGTTCCATGATCCCGTGCGCGACGGCGTGTTCCAGGTCGAACCCCGCCCCGAGGCCGTTGGTGATCGGCGTGATGAGCCGCGGATCGGAGCGCCGCATCATGTCGCGGTAGGCCGCGACCCATTCGACGGGGACGAGGATCGGCTCCTGCGAAGGCCAGCGGCGCGCCTCCAGCCAGATCAGCTCCATGTCCGGCGCGTAGTCCGACCCGGCGGCGAGGCAGAGGGTGAGCGGGTCCACCACCGCACGGGTGCGGGACAGGTCGGCGTAGGCGCCGTGGACATACTCCGCCTCCGCCACCACCCGCGCCGAATGCACCTCCTCGCAGAGTTCGCCGAGCGCGCCGACCTCCGCCTCGATCGGCGTCAGGCCGTAGCCGTAGGCAGTGATGGCCGGGTCGCTCCCGATGATGAGGGCGGCCTGGACGACGGGGATGCCGGTGCGGTCGAGGTGGTCGATCGGGAAGACGGAGACGTGGCCCTCCGTCGGCAGGGTCGCACGGAAGGCCGCGGCGACCTCGCGGAGGACGTCCTCGTTCGTGCTGCTCATCGTTGGAGTTCGCTCATCGGGATGTGGCGGACGCCGGGGGGGCCGCGCAGCTGGTCGTCCAGCACCGCCAGCGCCACGTCGCGGGTGACGCCGCGCGCGTGCTCGAAGGGCGTGCAGACGGTGTCGAAGTCCAGCGGCGCGATGACCTCGCGGTAGCGGCGGACCTCGGCGGGGGAGAGGGGGATGTCCTTGTGGAACGCCTTGTGGGTGGAGACCGCGAGGTTTTCTCCATCCGGCGACTGGTCCACCTTGAAGGCGTCCCCGCAGAACAGCGTTTTCCGGGGTGCATCGTAGAGCACGGCCTGCCCTTCGTAATGCCCGCCCACGTGGATCAGCGTCTGTCCCGGGCGGAGTTCCAGGGCGTCGTCGTAGGGCCACGTCACCCGGAACGCCTTCGTCATCCGCAGGTCGTCCTTCTGGATCGCCATGACCTCCGGCCGGAACACGTCCTGCAACTGCCACAGCGCGCCGTAGCCGTGGACGTGCGACGCCGCGAGGAAGCGGATGCCGCCCAGCCGCCGGATCTCCTCGATCATCGGCGGCGTGTAGTAGGGCGCCGCCTCGAAGGCGAGGTTGCCGTCGGGGTGCAGCAGCAGCCAGCCCGTGCCGTTCAGGCCGAAACCCGGGGAGGTGGAGAACGCGACCATGTCGCGGTCCAGCCGCTTCCACGACCCGGTCAGGTGCGCCGCGACGCGCTCCTCCGGCCAGAAGTCCCAGCCGTCATGCGGCAGGTCGTTCCGCGTGTCCTCGCAGACAGGGCAGCCGCTCGGAGAAAAATGCTTCTGCCAGAAGCCGCAGTTGCCGCAGGCCCAGGGCGTCAGCGGCATGGTGGTGTCAGCGGCATCGGGGGTCGCTCGCGTAGGCCGCGTGGAGGAGGCGCATGGTGTGCAGGTCGCGGGCCGCGTCGAAGGTGGTGGTGTCGCCGGTGGCCACCGCGCGGGCGAAGGCGGCCATCTGGCGGGCGAAGGGGGAGACGTCGGCGTCCGGCACGGGCAGCGGGGCGCGGGCGCCCGTATCGGTGACGTGGGTAATGGTGCCGCCAGGGTCCTGGCCCATCGTGTTCTCCGCGATGAGCATGCCCGTGCTGCCGAGCACTTCCAGCCGCCGGCGCGGCAAGGCGTCCGGGCAGTTGTAGGCGACGTGGAGTTGCAGGAGCGCGCCCGCGCGGGTGCGCCCCATCAGCACGGCGCCATCATCCGCCGCGTAGTCCTGCACCCGGCGCTGGGTGAGGGCCGCGACCGCCTCCAGCGGGTCGTCCAGCAGGAAGGCGGTCAGGTCCAGGCCGTGCGGCGCGAGGTCCATCAGCGCGCCGCCGCCGGCGCGGGCAGGGTCGGCGCGCCAGTTGTCGCCCTCCCCCGTGGCGGACCAGTCGGGGCCGAGCCAGCAGGCGTAGGCGATGCGGACCGTGGTGGGCGTGCCGATCAGCCCGCCCCGGACGGCGTTGCGCATCGCGGCGTGGGCGGGGTGGTGGCGCTGGTCGAAGGCGGTGCCGTAGGGCGTGCCGGTGCGGGCGACCGCGGCGGCCATGGCCTCGGCGTCCGCCAGCGTCGCGGCCATCGGCTTCTCGCACAGCACGGGCTTTCCGGCCTCGGCGCAGGCCTCGACGGCGGCGCGGTGCAGGTGGTTCGGGGTGGCGACGTAGATCGCCTCCACCGCCGGGTCGTCCAGCAGCGGCGCGAGGGTGGCGTGCAGCGCCGCCGCGCCGTGCGCGCGGGCCGCGGCGGCGCGGGCCGCCTCCCCGGGATCGCACACCGCGGCCACGCGATGCCCCGCCACGAGGATCGCCGGGGCCGCGTAGTCCCGCGCCACCCAGCCGTAGCCGACGATGCCCCAGCCGATGGCGCGGGCGACGAGCGGCGCCTCCGGCATCACCAGCGCTCCGGCAGGTCGAGAAGTTCGCGGCGGAGCGCCCACTCGGCGGTCGTAGCGTCGGCGGTCGCGCGGTCCGGCGCCGTTGCGCGCTCCGGATAGGTGGCGCGCGGGCCGTACTCGCGCGCGTAGCGATCGGACGGCCAAGCGATGCGGTCGCCGTCGTAGAGCGGATTGCGACGCAGCGCGGCGCCGGGCGGGGGGAGGGACAGGGCGCCCCCGACCGCACGGGCGGGCGCGAGGCCCGGGCCCGCGACGACGGAGAAGGCCTCCGCGCCCGTCAGGGCGGCCGGCGGCGCGGCGACCGGCGCGCGCCGCTCCACCGCCGCGCGGGTGAGTTCGGCGTCGTCGTAGACCACCCCGTCCGGGAACAGCGCGGCGAGTTCCGCGGCGGTGACGGCGCTGCCGGCCGAGAGGTTCGGCCAGTCGCGATTGTGGACGTGCCCCACCGCGAGCCAGCCCTCCCCCGCGAGGGCGCGGAGGCGCGCGAGGATCTCCCGCTTCGGTTCGAGGAAGTAGAAGGCGTCGTGGCACGCGACGAGGTCGTACCGCGCGTCCTCCGCCACCGGCCAGGGCGTGACGGCGGCGTCGAGGCAGACGAGGGCCGCGTCCGGCGCGACCCAGTGGCGGGCGACCCAGAGCTTCGCGAAGACCACGTCCGCCCCCGTGCACGCCACGCCGCGCTGGCCGAGGGCGCGGAGGTAGTGGCCGATGCCGCAGGCGAGTTCGAAGGCGGTTCGTGGCCCGTGCGGAGACGGCGGCCAGTGCGCCTCCATCAGCGCGAGGCCCGCGAGGAAGGTCGGGTCGCTCCAGCGATGCGCGAAGTAGTCGGCGACCGGGCCCCAGGAGAGGCGGGCCATGGCGTCGCGCAGCGTCAGGCGCGCGCGGTGGCGGATCAGGTCGCGCAGCGCGTCGGGATCGGCGGCGGGGCCGCGCCACCAGTCGTCCTGGTCGGCGAGGAGGAGGACGAGCGCCCCCTCCGCGTCGCACGCGTCCAGCCGGCCCAGCGCCTCCCCCGCCAGGTCCGCGCGGGAGGCGCGGGCGAAGGCGATGCCGTCGAGCACCGGCCAGCGGCGGCCGGCGGCGTCGCGGACGGAGTGCGCGGTGTCCGGCGTCATCGGCACCGCACGGCTTCCCGCACCGGGGGGCAGGGGGCCGGCCGCCTCATGCGGGCATCAGCCCCACCGCGTGCAGCAGCCGGTCCTGGAAGTCGCGCACCGGCCCCGCGTGGACGAGCGCCATGTCGTGCAGCACGTGGCGCATCGTCGCGCGGCCCGCGCGCAGGTGCTGCTCGATCTGCAGCACGCGATCGAGGGTGTCGGCGGCGTGGAAGGTCCGGCCCTCCGGCGTCGTCGCGTCCGGCAGGATCATGCGGGCCTCGCGCGTCGCTCCCGCCAGCGCGGGCGGGAGTTCGGCGAGCGTCATCTCCGTCGCGCGGGCGAAGGCGGGTTCGAGGTGGCCGCCCATCAGCACCTCCCCCGCGAAGCCGGAATCCGGCAGCCAGACGTTGTGGAAGTGGTGCGCGAGGGCGGCGAGGAACACCGTCGCCGCGTCCGCGCGGTAGGTCGGCGCGAGGATCGCGGCATAGACCGCGGTCATGAGGCAGTGCTCCGCATGGTTCTCCGGCGGCTCCAGCAGCAGGCGGGGCTTGCCGGGGCAGGTCACGCCCGCCCGAGGCTGGCGGGACAGGCGGGCGACGAAGGGGGGCGGCGCGGCGTGCGGCGCGGGCGGCGCCTCCAGCCCCTCGCGCAACGCGGCCCGCAGCCCGCCATCCATCCCCTCGCACGCCTCCGCCAGCGCGCGGGCCAGGATGTCGCGCGCCGCGTCCGGCGGGACGCCGACGGCGGCGAAGGCGGCCGCGTCGAGATCGCCCAGCCGCGTCGCGGCGAGGGCCGCCGCCGTCGTGCCGCGCCACACCGACGCGATCCCCTCGCCGCCCGCCAGCCGCGCCCAGGCCGAGGCGAAGAGACGGTCCGCGATGGACCCCTCGTGCGAGGCCGACCGCACGCGCTTGAGGTCGCCGAGTTCGCGCAGCAGATCCAGGAGCGCCGCCGGCGGGGCCTCCGCCGGCGGGGTCGTCACGTCAGCCGGGAGGGGGCCGTCCACGGTCGCCCTCAGACCTCCGGCGCGCCGAGCCAGTCCATCAGCATGCGCTCCTGCACGTGGAAGGCATGTTCCGGCGCGTGGCCGTTGGCGACCATCGGTGCCTTGAAGAACAGCGACAGCTGCTCCTGCACCCCGCCCTGCCCGCGCTGGTGCGCGAGGTCCAGCACCCGCGCGATCTCCAGCGCCAGCGGCGCCGCCAGCACGGAATCCTTGCAGAGGAAGTTCACCTTGATCTGCATCTTCTGGCCGAGGAAGCCGGAGACGTCGATGTTGTCCCACGCCTCCTTGTCGTCGCCGCGGGGGCGGTAGTAGCGGATGTCCACGACGTGGTCCTCGACGTGGTAGCCGAGGATGGAGTCGAGCACGTTGCCCTTCGTGTCGAGCTTGGAGGCGAGCGAGCCGGGGTCGCGCAGCGCCTCGCCGTCCCGGTTGCCGAGGATGTTCGTGGAGAACCAGCCGTCCACGTGCAGGGCGCGGGACCGGAAGGCGGGGGCCAGCACCGTCTTCATCATCGTCTGCCCGGTCTTGCCGTCCTTCCCCGCCACCGGCACGCCGCGCTTGCGGGCGAGTTCCTTCAGCGCCGGGGCATCGGCCGCGACGGAGGGGGTGAAGTTGCCGTAGGGCACGCCGCTCTCGATCGCGGCATAGGCGTAGAGCATCGCCGGCCCGATCGCCGGGTCGTCCGCGTCCAGCGCCCGCTCGAACGCGTCCACGTCGTGCAGCGCGTCGCTGTCCGTCACCATCCGCTCGGTGGAGGCGAGGTTGATCATGACGATCCCGTCCGCCCCGGAATCCCGCCGGAACCGCTCCAGGTCCTTCGCGATGGCGTCCACGGCGGCGCGGTGGCCGGAGGTCTCGACGGCGTTGCGGCCGGTGATGCCCTTGCACCAGGCGCCGGACCCGACGGCGGCGTAGGGGCGGATGGCGGAGAGGGCGTCGCGGGTGTCGGCCATCTGCGAATCGGTCAGCACGCGGTGGGTCGCCGCGGCGGCGGCGAGGTCGGACCCGTCGAGGTCCCAGCCGCCGAAGGTGATGTCGCGGTAGTCCACGAGACCGGGGATGGAGAGTTCGGCGAGGGGGAGCCCCTCCAGTCGGTTGGCGCCCTTGCGGATCACCTCGATCCCGGCGACGGCGGTGGTGGCCACGGCCCCGCCCAAGCCAACGACGGCCACACCGAGTCTTCGGTGGGCTCCAGCGACCGACATGATTCCATCCCGAGAGAACAGGTTACACGCGCTACAAAAGGCTGCTCCCGGTTTCTGCCAATCACGACCCCGTGCGGAGAGGGGCGCGGCGGCGGGCCGGAGGCGTCATGATGCCCCCGCGACGCTCAAGCCGGCGCCGGCCGGACCGGCCCCGGCGGGTCGGTGCAGGTCGCCGACGGGGGCGCAGCGCCGGGACGCGGCGCGGGCCCGGAACGGCCCGTCAGCCGCCCGCGCAGCGCGCCTCGGTCAGCCGGCACTCGCCGCCGCGGGCCCGGGAGGTGCAGCCGGCCATCGCCATCCGCTCCGCCTCCGCCCGCGTCTCCCCCGTGCCGAAGGAGGCGCCGGTGATCGTGTGCGTCGAGGGATGGGCGGTGATGACCAGCCCGCCGTTGTTCCGCATCCCGTGCGCCACCGCCGCGCAGCGCGCCGTGAACTCCGCCGCCACGGCGCACCCGGCGCCGCGGCTGGCCCGGCAGGCCGCGCCCGCTTCCCGATGCGCCGATCCGGAATCGCCCTGGCCCACCGCCAGCCCGAAGGCCCGGGACGGCGCCGCCGCGAGGTAGATGGCGCCCTGGGCAGCGGGCGGCCGCGCCACGGCGGCGGGCGCCGGGGCCGCCGTCGCGGCCTGGGCGCCCATGATGGAGGCGATGAAGCCCCCCGGCGCCGCGGGCGGCGCGGCGGATGCCACCGTGAGCGGCACCGGGGCCGGCGCGGTGCCGTAGGTCGCCGTCCCGCGCCCGCCGGGGTTGGCATGCGCCGGCGGGCGGGCGTTCGCCGCCACCCGCGTCCAGGGCGTCGCCGGGTTCGGCATCGCCGTCGTGCCGGTCGGCCCGCGGGCGCCGAGGGTGGCGCGACGGACCTCGCAGCGGGCGACGCAGGTGCGGACCGGCGGCGGGTCCTGGGCGAGATCGGCGTAGAGCGCCCCGCATTCCGCGCGGCAGGCCGCCTCGGCGGACGCGGGCACCGGGGCGAAGGAGGCCGCGACGCCCCCGAAAAGGGCGAAGACGACCATCAAACGGCCCCAGGACGCGAGGCATCCTGCCATCGCCATGTTCCTTCGATACGGTGGATTCGCGAGCGTGCTACGCTCTTTTGCCATGCGGCGAGCGATTCCTGCAACCATAGCGCGCCCTGCGGCGACGCAACAAAACGCGAGGGATGTCTCGGAAAACGAGACGCCCCCTGTGGTGCGTAAGCGTCGCCGCTGGGTCGCGTGGGCCGTCCAGGGCACGATCTGGGGCGGCCTCGCCCTCGCGGCCCTGTTCATCGTCTTCGCCTGGGACCTGCCGCGGCCGGACGAGGCGCTCGGCACGACGCGACGGCCCTCGGTCACGCTGGAATCGGCGGATGGCCGCCTCCTCGCCACCGCCGGCGACCTGTACGGCGAACCGGTCCGGCTGCGCGACCTGCCGGTCCACGTCCCCGCCGCCCTCCTCGCCATCGAGGACCGGCGCTTCCGCGACCATTTCGGCCTGGACCTGTTCGGGCTGGCCCGCGCCGCCTGGGTCAACGCCACCTCCGGCCGGGTGGTGCAGGGCGGGTCCACGCTCACCCAGCAACTCGCGAAGAACCTGTTCCTCACGCCCGAGCGGTCGTTCCGGCGCAAGGTGCAGGAGGCGATGCTCGCCCTCTGGCTGGAGTCGCGCTTCACGAAGGACGAACTGCTGGAGATCTACCTCAACCGCACCTACCTCGGCGCCGGCGCCCATGGCTGGGACGCGGCGGCGCGGCTCTACTTCGGCGTCCCGGCCCGGCGGCTGACCATCGGCCAGGCGGCGGTGCTCGCCGGCCTGCCCCGCGCCCCGTCCCGCCTCAACCCGCGCACCAACCCCGTCGCCGCCCAGAACCGCGGCGCCGACGTGCTGCGCGCCATGTCCCTCACCGGCGCCATCACGGAGGAGCAGGCGGGGGCCGAGGCGGCGCGCATCACCTTCCCTCCCCGCCCGTCGCGCGAGACCGGCTGGTTCGCCGACTGGGCGATGGAGGACCTCGGCACCCGCTACCCCGGCTCCGCCGACCTCGTCCTCCGCACCACCCTCGACACCCGCACCCAGGCGGCGGTGGAGGCGCGGCTGGAGGCCCTGCTGGCTGGCCCCGGCGCCGCCGCGGGCGTCGGCCAGGGCGCCGTCGTGGTGCTGGACGCCGCCACCGGCGCGGTCCGCGCCATGGCGGGCGGGCGGGACTACCGCCGTTCCGCCTTCAACCGAGCGACCTCCGCGCGCCGCCAGCCGGGTTCGGCCTTCAAGCCCCTCGTCTTCCTCGCGGCGCTGGAGCGCGGGGCGCTCCCCTCCGACACCGTCGCCGACACCCCCCTCACCCTCGGCCGCTGGTCCCCCGGCAACGGGGCGTGGCGGTCCCGCGGCGAGATCACGCTGGAGGAGGCGATGGCCCACTCCGTCAACACCGCCGCCGTGCGCGTGCTGCAACGCGCGGGCGGGGCGCGGGACGTCGCGGCCGTCGCCCGCCGCCTCGGCGTCTCCGGCACCCTGCCGAACGACGCCACCCTCGCCCTCGGCACGGGGGAGACGACCCTCCTCGACCTCGTCGCCGCCTACGCCGCCTTCGCCAACGGCGGGATGCGGGTGACGCCGCACGGCATCGCCGCCGCCCGCGCGGGCGGGCGCCCGGCCGCCACCGGCAACACCGCGCCGTCGCGCGCCATCACCGCGGACCACGCCGCGGCCATGCGGCGCATGCTCACCGCCGTCGTCGCCTCCGGCACCGGCCGCGCCGCCGCGCCGTCCGGCCGGGCCGCCGCCGGCAAGACCGGGACCACCCAGGATTCGCGGGACGCCTGGTTCGTCGGCTGGGTCGCCCACTCAGGAGGAGCCACGGTGATCGGCGTCTGGCTCGGCAACGACGACGCCTCGCCGATGGACAACGTCGCCGGCGGCACCCTCCCCGCCCGCCTGTTCCGGGAGGTGGCGGAGGCCCTGCCGCGCTGAGGCGGCTTCATCCTGGGACGGATGGGACCGCCGCGCGAAACGTCCCGCCTGTCGGGACCGTCGGGACGATGCTATGCTCCCACTTCCACGCGGAGCTATGCTCCCACTTCCACGCGGATCCCGCCCTCGGCCACCGCCTTGCCCCGAGCCGCCGATGCCCCTCGCCGCCCCCGGTCCCGACCGCCTCCCGTCGCCCCACGACCCCGCGCGCGTTCGCCACGCCCCGGCCCTCACCGCGGGGCCGGCGCGGCCGACGCGGCGGCCGGGCTGAGGCGCGGCATCCGTGCCCCCCGACGACGCCTCGCGCATGGCCATGGCGCTGCTCATGCGGCCGGTGCGGCACGCCGTGAACAACCTGTCCATGGTGCTCTCCGCCAACCTCGATTCGGCGCTGCCGAAATTGCCGGCCGGCGAGCGTGCCACCGCCCAGATCACCCGCGCCCGCGCGGCGGCGGAGGATTACGACCGCCTCGTCCGCGGCTTCCTCGCCCTCGGGCGCGACGAGGCGATGCGGCCGGTGGGGGCGGAGCGGTTCCTGCGCGACCTCCTGCCGCTCCTGACGCTCGCGGCCGGCGGGCCGCTGGACCTGGAGGCGACGGCCCCGGCGACGATCCGGGCCGTCAGCCCCACCCTCGACGCGGCCCTCGTCCTCGCCTGCGCCGGGGCGGCGGAGATGCCGTCGGGGCCGCGCCCGCCGCTCCGGCTGGACGGCGGCGCCCTCACCCTCGGCTGGCCCGTCCCCGCGGCGGCCGCCGCGGCGCTGACGGCCCTCGGCGCGAGCCTGGACGGCGCGACGATCGGCCTGCCGACGGGCTGAGATCGACCGGCGCTTGTCCTGACCTCCTGGGGGGCGCCCGTGGCCCTGGAGGAGGGCAAAGCCCTTCTCCGGCCCACAGGCGCCACCCCCAGAAGGTTCAGGACAGTCGCCGCCCGACCTCCCGACGTTCAGCCTGCCGCGAGGGCGGCCTCGTAGGCGAGGATCGCGGCGGCCAGGTCCTCCCCGGCCCAGCCGACGGACTTGAACAGGGTCACCTCCTCCGCCGACCGGCGGCCGGGGTGGGCGCCGCGGCACAGGTCGGACAGGTCGGCGGCGACGTGGGCGGCGGTGATCGCGCCTTCCGCGATGGCTTGCACCACGTCCCCCGCCTCCGCCAGCCCGCCGGCCCGGGTGTCGAGGACGAGGGTGGCGCGGGCGAGAAGGGCCGCGTCGGACTCGCGCATCGCCGGCCGGAAGGCGCCGACGAGATCCACGTGCGTCCCGGGGGAGACCGCCGCCCCGCGGATCAGGGGGGTGGTGGAGAGGGTGGCGGCGGAGACGATGTCGAACCCCGCGGGATCGGGCGAGGGGACGGTGCGGGCGGGGTGGCCTTCGGCGGTCAGGCGGCGGGCGAGGGCCGCGGCGTTCGCCGCGCGCGGCGACCAGATGGCGATGTCGGCGATCGGGAAGGCGGCGCGGTAGGCCTCCGCCAGCGCCGCCGCGACCTTGCCGCTGCCGAGAAGAAGGAGGCGGCGGCTGCCGGGGCGGGCGAGGTGGCGCGCGGCGAGCACGCTCGCGGCGGCGGTCCGCCGGTCGGTGATGACGCCGCCGTCCAGCAGGGCGAGCGGCGCGCCGGTTGCCGAATCCGAGAGGAGGTAGGCGGCGTGCACGGCGGGCAGCCCGGCCGCCGCCCCCGGGTTGCCCGGCGTGACGTGGACGACCTTCACGCCGGAATAGCGCACCCGGCCCGGCGCGGGTG
This sequence comes from Roseomonas sp., assembly GCA_964263755.1. Lineage (GTDB taxonomy): Bacteria > Pseudomonadota > Alphaproteobacteria > Acetobacterales > Acetobacteraceae > Roseomonas. Next base: position 13,540 of record CAXVWQ010000428.1, read on the forward strand.
GCTGCCAGGCGGGCATGAGGAGCAGGGCGTTGTCGCCGCCGCCTGACGACGGGGTGGCCGGCCACGCGTGGGCGTGGCGGAGCGGGGCCTCGCACCCCTCGCGGAACATCGCGGCGAGGGCGTCCACGAGCGCGTCCGGGGGAAGGAGCGCGTCGAGGCGCGCTGCGTCGAGATGGAGCATCGGGGCGCAGGCGTCGCACCGCCGGGCGCGCGGGGGAAGGGCGCGCCCCGCCGCATTCGCCACCCGCCGTCGCGTTGCCCCTGGGCTGGGGCGGGACGGGGCGGCATGGCGCTTGCCTGGACCGTCGGGCGAGGGGCGGCCCGGGGCCGGTTTGCGGGCGCGGGGACAGCGGGCTACGGGGGGCCAGTCCCGCGGTCAGCGCAATCCCGCGTTGATCGGGACGCATCCCTGGCGCAGCATGGTGTCAGGTTCGTGACGATGAATTCTGGGGAAAGAGAACGCATGGCCAAGACGAACTGGCGGGCCACCGCCCTCGGAGCACTGGGCGCCGTCGCCCTCTCCGCCCTGGCGGCCGTGCCGGCCTTCGCACAGGCGCCCGCACCGGGCGGCGCGCCGACGCTCGACGCCATCCGCGCGCGGAACCAGCTGATCTGCGGCGTGAACACGGGCATCGCCGGCTTCGCGCAGCCCGACAGCCAGGGCGTGTGGCGCGGCTTCGACGTGGATTACTGCCGCGCCGTCGCCGCCGCCGTGCTGGGCGACGCTAACCGCGTGCGCTACGTGCCGACGACGGCGCAGAGCCGCTTCACCGCGCTGCAATCCGGCGAGGTGGACCTGCTGGCCCGCAACACGACGTGGACGCTGTCGCGCGACACCTCGCTCGGCCTCGATTTCGGCGGCATCAACTTCTACGACGGCCAGGGCTTCATGGTCCGCACCAACGCCGGCGTGCGCGACGCGCGCGGGCTGGACGGCGCCACCATCTGCGTGCAGCCGGGCACGACGACCGAGCAGAACCTGACGGACTGGTCCCGCGCGTCGCGCATCCGCTTCACCCCCGTGGTGATCGAGCGGCTGGAGGAGATCGTCGGCGCCTACGTGGCCGGCCGCTGCGACGCCTACACGACGGACGTCTCCGGCCTCGCCTCCACCCGCGCCACGCAGCCGCGCCCGGCGGACCATACGATCCTGCCGGACGTCATCTCGAAGGAGCCGCTCGGGCCGCTGATCCGCCACGGCGACCAGCGCTTCGCCGACATCGTGCGCTGGGTGCACTTCGCGCTCGTCGGCGCGGAGGAGCTGAACGTCACCGCCGCCAACGTGGACGCCGCCGTGACGGGCGACGCCCGGCCGGAGGTGCAGCGCATGCTCGGCCGCAACGGCGACCTGGGGCAGATGCTCGGGCTGCCGAACAACTGGGTGGTGAACGTCATCAAGGCCACGGGCAACTACGGCGAGATGTTCCAGCGCCACCTCGTGCCCATCGGCATCCAGCGCGGCCCGAACGCCCTGTGGACGACCCCGGGCGGCCTGCAATACGCGCCGCCCTTCCGCTGACCTGACCGCCGCGGGGGCGCACCGCCGCCCCCGCGGCCCCTACCTCCGACTTCCCCCTGCCCCTCCGACGAGGCCGCATGTCGCAGACCACCGTGGACCCGCGGAGCCTCCGGGCCCCGCCGAAACGACCGATCAAGCTGTCCTGGGCGGACGAACGGGTGCGCGCCATCGTCTGGCAGGTGCTCATCGTCGGGGCGGTCGTCCTCCTCGTGTGGTGGCTCGTCCGGAACACGCAGTACAACCTCGCGGTGCGGCGGATCGCCACGGGCTTCGGCTTCCTGTCGCGGGAGGCGGGGCTGCCGATCGGCGAAGCCCTCATCGACTACTCGCCGGCGGATTCCTACCTGCGGGCGCTGACGGTCGGCGTGCTGAACACGCTGAAGGTCGCGGTGATCGGGGTGATCCTCGCCACCATCCTCGGCACGCTCGTCGGCATCGCCCGGCTGTCGAAGAACTGGGTGCTGTCGAAGGTCGCGGCGGTCTACGTCGAGGTCATCCGCGACGTGCCGCTGCTGCTGCAGCTGCTGTTCTGGTACACGCTGCTGCAAGGGCTTCCCGGGCCGCGCCAGGCGCTGAACCCCGTGCCCGGCGTCTTCCTCATGAACCGCGGGCTGCGGGTGCCGTTCCTTGACTGGGAGGTGCCGCATTCCTGGGCGCTGCTCGGCTTCGCCGCGGGGTGCTTCGCCCTCTACTTCTTCGCCAAGGCCATGCGGCGGAAGCAGATGGTGGATGGCCAGCCGCGGGCCGTATGGCCGGCGGCGATCGCCTTCCTCGTCGGCGTGCCCGTCCTCCTCTGGCTCGTCGGCGGCGCGCCCTGGACGGTGGAGTGGCCGGCGCTGCGCGGCTTCAACTTCCAGGGCGGGATCCTCGTCTCCCCCGAATACTTCGCCCTGCTGATCGGGCTGGTGACCTACACCGCCGGCTTCATCGCGGAGATCGTGCGCGCCGGCATCCTGTCCGTGCAGAAAGGCCAGTGGGAGGCGGCGCAGGCGCTGGGGCTGCGGTCCGGCACGGTGCTGCGCCAGATCGTGCTGCCCCAGGCGCTGCGGGTGATCATCCCGCCGATGACCTCGCAATACCTCAACCTCACGAAGAACTCCTCGCTCGCCGTCGCCATCGGCTACCAGGACATCGTGAGCATCGCCAACACGACCCTGAACCAGACGGGACAGGCCATCGAGGGCATCGCGATCATCATGCTCGTCTACCTGACGATCTCGCTGTCCATCTCCTTCTTCATGAACTGGTACAACTCCCGCATCGCGCTGGTGGAGCGCTGACATGAGCGACATCACCCTCGGCACCGCCGTCGCCGGCGTCCCCGAAGCCGCGGCGCCGCGCCGGCCGCCCATGACCGTCGTCGGGCCCCTGGCCTGGGCGCGGACCAACCTGTTCTCGTCGTGGATCAACACCGCGGTCACGCTCGCGCTGGCCTACTTCATCGTGCGCTACGCCCTGTCCTTCGTGGACTGGGCCTTCGTCAACGCCGTGTGGTCCGTGCCGAACAACCAGACCCAGGCCTGCCGCGACGTGAAGGGCACGGGGGCCTGCTGGGCGGTGATCACGGAGAAGCACCGCTTCATCCTGTTCGGCACCTACCCCTACGAGGAGCACTGGCGGCCGCTGCTCGTCTGCATCCTCTTCACCGCCCTCTACGTCGTCTCGGCGATGCGGCGGTTCTGGCGGTGGGAACTCGCCCTCGTCTGGGCGGCGACGCTCACCCTCATCGGCGTCCTCATGTGGGGCGGCATCCTCGGCCTGAGCTACGTGCCGCAGGAGCGCTGGGGCGGGCTGGCCATCACCCTCATCCTCGCGACCTTCGGGCTGGCCTTCGCCTTCCCCCTCGCCATCCTCGTGGCGCTGGGGCGGCGGTCCTCCATGCCGGCCATCCGAATCCTCTGCGTCGTCTACGTCGAACTCATCCGCGGCGTGCCGCTCATCTCCCTTCTCTTCATGGCGAGCGTGATGTTCCCGCTGTTCCTCCCGGAAGGCGTGAACATCGACAAGCTGCTGCGCGCGCAAGTGGCGGTGATCCTGTTCGCCGGCGCCTACCTCGCCGAGGTGGTCCGCGGCGGCCTCCAGGCGCTGCCCAAAGGCCAGTACGAGGCGGCGGACGCGCTCGGCCTGTCCTACTGGCACAAGACGACCTTCATCATCCTGCCCCAGGCGCTGCGGCTGGTGATCCCGCCGCTCGTCAACACCTTCATCGGCTTCTTCAAGGACACGTCGCTCGTCCTCATCATCGGCATCTTCGACCTGCTGACGGCGGGCAAGACCGCGATCGTGGAACCCGCGTGGCAAGGCTTCGGCGTGGAGGTCTACGTCGCGGTGTCCCTCGTCTACTTCGTCTACTGCTTCGCGATGTCCCGCTATTCCCAGAACCTGGAGGCGGAGCTGAACCGCCACCGCGTCCGCTGACCTTCGGAGAACACAGAGCATGAGCGCCGTCCTCGCCGAAGGGCCCTCCATCGCCTCCGCCGTCCGCACCGACGGGCCGCCGGCGATCCTGCTGGACAAGGTGAACAAGTGGTACGGGGCGATGCACGTCCTCCGCGACGTGTCGCTCCAGGTCGCCAACGGCGAGCGCGTCGTGGTCTGCGGCCCCTCGGGCTCCGGCAAGTCCACGATGATCCGCTGCATCAACCGCCTGGAGACCCACCAGGAGGGCACGATCAAGGTGGAGGGCGTGGAACTCACCGACGACGTCCGCGCCCTCGACGCGATCCGGCGCGAGGTCGGCATGGTGTTCCAGTCCTTCAACCTGTTCCCGCACCTCACGATCCTGGAGAACTGCACCCTCGCCCCGATCTGGGTCCGCAAGATGCCGAAGGCCGAGGCGGAGCGGCTCGCGATGCACTACCTCGAACGCGTGAAGATCCCGGAGCAGGCGAAGAAGTATCCGGGCCAGCTCTCCGGCGGGCAGCAGCAGCGCGTCGCCATCGCCCGCGCGCTCTGCATGAAGCCGAAGATCATGCTGTTCGACGAGCCGACCTCCGCCCTCGACCCCGAGATGATCAAGGAGGTGCTCGACACGATGGTCGGCCTCGCCCAGGACGGCATGACGATGATCGTCGTCACCCACGAGATGGGCTTCGCCCAGCAGGTGGCGGACCGCGTGGTGTTCATGGACCGCGGGGAAATCGTCGAGCAGGGCACGCCCGACCGCATCTTCAACGCGCCGTCCACGGACCGGCTGCGGCTGTTCCTCTCCCAGATCCTGCGGGGCCACTGACCACGGCCCGGGGGCGCAACCAACGCCGCCCCGGGGGGTTGCCGTCCCCGGGTGCGCGGGCCTATCCGGCGCGCCCCACGGGACAGGCGCGGACATGAGCGATTCGACGGCCGGGCCGGCCACCGCCGCGACGCCGACGGTGGGTGCCCAGGGCGCCGACGGGATCGGCCACGCGGCCAAAGGCGGCATGAACGCCGCCGTCCTTCTCGGCGTCCTCGGCATCGTCTACGGCGACATCGGCACCTCCCCGCTCTACTCCATGCGGGCCGCCCTCCTGCACTTCTCCTCCGACGGCATCGAGCGCTGGGAGATCCTCGGCATCCTCTCGATGATGCTCTGGTCGCTCATCCTCGTCGTGACGGTGAAATACGTCATGATCGTCATGCGCGCCGACAACAAGGGCGAGGGCGGCGTCCTCGCCCTCATGGCCCTCGCCCAGCGCACCTGCCGCACGGAGCGCGGGCGCACCACCGTCGCCATCATCGGCATCGCCGGCGCCGCCCTGTTCTTCGGCGACGGCGTCATCACCCCCGCCATCTCCGTGCTCTCCGCCGTGGAGGGCCTGAAGGTCATCTCACCCGCGCTGGAGGAGTTCGTCGTCCCGATCTCCCTCGTCGTCCTCGTCGCGCTCTTCGTCGTGCAGTACCGGGGAACGGGCGACGTCGGGAAGGTGTTCGGCCCGGTCACCGTCCTCTGGTTCCTCGCCATCGGCACCCTCGGCCTCATCGAGGTGGTCCGCCACCCCGGCGTCCTCGCCGCCCTCTCGCCGCACTACGCCGTCACCTTCGCCATCCAGTACAAGCTCGCGGCCTTCATCGCCCTCGGCTCCGTGGTGCTGGCGGTGACGGGGGCCGAGGCCCTCTACGCCGACATGGGGCATTTCGGCCGCCGCCCCATCCAGCTGGCCTGGGTCGGCTTCGTGCTGCCCTCGCTCGCCCTCAACTACCTCGGCCAGGGCGCCCTGCTGCTGAATGACCCGAGGGCCATCGAGAACCCCTTCTACCTCCTCGCCCCCGAGTGGTTCCGCCTGCCCCTCGTCATCCTCGCGACGATGGCGACGATCATCGCGAGCCAGGCGATGATCTCCGGCGCCTATTCCATCGCCCGGCAGTGTATCCAGCTCGGCGTCATGCCGCGGCTGGTGGTGCGCCACACCTCGGAGACGGAGGAGGGGCAGATCTACATGCCCCAGATCAACTTCGCCCTCCTCGTCGGCGTCGTCATCCTCGTCCTGGCCTTCCGCACCTCGGACGGCCTCGCGGCCGCCTACGGGCTGGCGGTGACGGGAACCTTCGTCGCCACCTCCATCCTCGCGATCCTCGTCTTCCACCGGCAGTTCCGCTGGCCGCTCGCGCTCGTTCTCGGGGTGTTCGGGCCGCTCCTCCTCCTCGACCTCGGCTTCTTCCTCTCCAACGTCCTGAAGGTGCCGGAGGGAGGCTGGGTGCCCCTCGTCCTCGGGATCGTCATCTTCGCGATGATGATGACGTGGCGGCGCGGGCGCTCCCTCCTCTCGGGGCGGCTGCGGCAGGATTCGCTCCCGCTCCGCTCCTACATCGCCCGCCTGCCGCAATCCCGCACCACGCGCGTGCCCGGCATCGCCATCTTCATGACGAGCAACGGCGACCTCGTCCCCAACGCCCTCCTGCACAACCTCAAGCACAACAAGGTGCTGCACGAGCGCGTGCTGTTCGTGACGGTGACGACGGAGGACGTGCCGGTGGCCCCGCGCCGGCGGGAGGTGGACGAGCTGGCGCCCGGCATCCACCGCGTCGCCCTGCACTACGGCTTCCAGGAAACCCCGAACATCCCGAAGGAACTGGAGGGGCTGCGCGACCTCGGCGTGGACTACCAGCCGATGCAGGCCTCCTACTTTCTTGGGCGCGAGACGCTCGTCGCCTCCGCCGTACCGAAGATGGCGGGGTGGCAGCAGTGGCTCTACGCCATCATGGCGCGCAATTCGGTGCCGGCGACGGAGTTCTTCCGCATCCCCTCCGACCGGGTGGTCGAATTGGGCGTGCGCGTGGCGATCTGAGGCGTGGGCGGCGCGCCGCCCGGGCCCTGCAACGAAACACGCCCCCGGCGCATTGAGGGGGCTTCACGACCATGCCGCGGGGGCCCCGGAATGCCGACGATCGTCCTGTCACCGGGCGGGGGCTCGGGCCTGCCGGAGGGCAGCCCCGAGCACCGCTACGAGATTCAGATGGAACTGGACGGGCAGGGCCGGCCCGACGTGGAGGTGTGGGAGGGCGCGCCCGCCCCCTGGCCCGCCCGCCGCTTCTGGCCCGGCGACGGCCTGATGCAGGGCGAGGTGTTCCACGATGACGACACCGGCTGGCACCTGCGCTTCTACAGCCGGGACGACGGCCCGGTGGACGCGCCCATCTCTTCCGTGCTGCGCAACTCCGGCTCCTACCGGCCCGGCGAGTTCGTCACGGTCTCCGAACCCGACGGGGCGGAGTATTCCTGGCGGATCGTGGGGGTGGAATAGAGGGCGGGGCGCCCGTCACCGGGCGCCCCGCGATACTGGTGGAGCCAGACGGAATCGAACCGACGACCTCTTGAATGCCATTCAAGCGCTCTCCCAACTGAGCTATGGCCCCGCAGCTGGTCCCCCTCTCGGGGAGGGCGGCGACATAGCCGCCTTCGACGCCCCCGACAAGGCCCGCCCCCCGCTTCCTTATGGCGACTCCCGACGCTAGTTTCGACCGACGCCGAAGGCGCAGGGAGACGTCCGTTGAGCCGAAAACTCTACCCCGACGCCAAGGCGGCCCTCGACGGCCTGCTGCACGACGACCTGCTGATCCATTCCGGCGGCTTCGGCCTCTGCGGCATCCCCACCCTGCTGATCGAGGCGATCCGGGATTCCGGGGTGCGCGGCCTCACCTGCGTCTCGAACAACGCGGGCGTGGACGATGGCGGGCTCGGGCTGCTCCTCCACACCCGGCAAATCAAGAAGATGGTCGCCTCCTATGTCGGGGAGAACGCGGAGTTCGCGCGGCAATTCCTCGCTGGCGAACTGGAGATCGAGTTCAACCCGCAGGGCACGCTGGCCGAGCGCATCCGCGCGGGCGGCGCCGGCATCCCCGCCTTCTTCAC
>CAXVWQ010000429.1:0-8304 GCA_964263755.1 Roseomonas sp.
GGGCGGGATCATGGTGGAGCCGGCGGAGAACATCCTCCAGGCCTACGAGACCGGGCGCGGCGGGTTCCGGCTGCGGGCGAAGTGGGAGGTGGAGCGGCTCAAGAACGGGACGTGGCACGTCGTCGTCACGGAGATCCCGTACCAGGTCGGCAAGTCGCGGCTCATCGAGATCATCGCGGAACTGCTGGAAGCGAAGAAGCTGCCGCTGCTGGCGGACGTGCGGGACGAGAGCACCGATTTGATCCGGCTGGTGCTGGAGCCGAAGTCGCGGGCGGTGGAGCCGGCCATGCTGATGGAGAGCATGTTCCGCGCGACGCCGCTGGAACAGCGCATCTCCCTCAACATGAACGTCCTCGGCGCGGATCGGACGCCGCGGGTGATGGGGCTGCGGGAGGTGCTGCGGGCGTGGCTGGATCACCGGCGGGTGGTGCTGGTGCGGCGGTCGGCGCACCGGCAGGCGGCGATCGAGCGGCGGCTGGAGATCCTCGACGGGTATCTCATCGTCTATCTCAACCTCGACGAGGTGATCCGCATCGTGCGGGAGGAGGACGACCCGCGCGCAGCCCTGATGCGGACCTTCTCGCTGACGGAGGTGCAGGCGGACGCCATCCTCAACATGCGGCTGCGCGCCCTGCGGAAGCTGGAGGAGATGGAGCTTCGGCGGGAGCACACGCGGCTAACGAAGGAGCTGAAGGGGCTGCAGCGGCTGCTGTCGAGCGAGAAGGCGCAGTGGGGGCGGATCGCGGAGGAGATCGAGGACGTCCGCGGCAAGTTCGGCGACGGTCCGCTCGGCAAGCGGCGCACGGTGCAGGCGGTGGCGGTGGCCGTGGCCTTCGACCCCGACGCCTTCGTCGAGCGCGAGCCGATCACCGTCGTGCTCTCGGACAAGGGCTGGCTGCGGGCGCAGAAGGGGCATCTGGAGGACCCGGCGAACCTCAAGTTCAAGGAGGGCGACGCGCTGGCGCTCATGCTGCACGCGGAGACGACGGACCGGATCGGGCTGATCGCGACGAACGGGCGGGCCTACACGATCAAGGCGGACAGCATCCCGCGCGGGCGCGGCGACGGGCAGCCGGTGCGGCTGATGGTCGAGTTGGCGAACGAGGACGAGGTGGTGACGGCCTTCGTGTGGAAGGAAGGGCTGCGGTTCCTCCTCGCCTCGCACGCCGGGCGCGGCTTCGTGGCGAAGGCCGAGGACCTGCTGGCGGAGAAGCGGACGGGCAAGCAGGTGCTCGTGGCCGATGCACCGGACCGGCTGGCGGCCTGCGTCACCGTCGAGGGCGACACGGTCGCGGTGATCGGGGACAACCGGAAGATGCTCGTCTTCCCGCTGGAGCAGGTGCCGGAGATGGTGCGCGGGCGCGGCGTGGCGTTGCAGGGCTACAAGGATGGCGGGCTGTCCGACGTGAAGGTGTTCGATGCGCGACGCGACGGGCTGACGTGGTCGCAGGGCGGGCGGACGCGGACGGAGACGGTGCTGGCGCCGTGGCGGGCGAACCGGGGGGCGGCGGGGAAGGGGCCGCCGCACGGCTTCCCGCGGAGCAACCGGTTCGAGGAGTAGTCGCGGCCCTGCGCGCGCATGGTAGGGCCGGTGCATGTCGCCGGACGAACGCCTGCGTCTCCTCCGCGAGCACTCGGTCGCGCGGCTGACGGCGCTGGACCTGCGGCGCGCTCTCGATGGGGCGACCTACGGGGAGGTGCTGCGGATGCGCGCGGATGCCGGGCTGCCGCTGCCGCGGGCGTTCGTCGAGGGGCGTGAGGAGCAGATCGCAGAGGCGCGGGCCTGGATGTTGCCGCCGTCATCGGGGTGAGCGCCGCGTCGACGTTCGCGCGCCATCGCCACCCCCGTGCGACGCCCGTAGGGGTGTCGCCGAAGCCCCTTAGCGCCGCGGGCCGAGGATGGCGCGGCCGGGGTCGGGCCGCCCCGGCTGGGCGGAGGCCGGCGCCTCCGCTGGCGGGCGGGCGTTGCGCTGGGATTCCGTCGCGGCCTGTCCCTGGCTCACCGTCGGCGCGGAGTTCGGGCCGATGCGGCGGAAGGAGACCTGGGCGTTCGCCACCCCGATGCCGTACCAGGTGATGGCGGCGCGGGAGAGGACGGTGTCGGCATCCAGGCGCACGAACCACTGGTCGTAGCCGAGCTTACGGCGGGAGCCGTCGAGCAGGACGTGGTTGATCTCGTAGGTCAGGTTCAGGGCGTTGCCGCTGGTGGCGCCGCGGATGGGGCCGGTGGCGTCGGTCGCCTCGCCGAGCCAGCCGTCGGGGGTCGCGGGGTCGCGGCGGAGGCGCCAGAAGCGGCGTTCCTGGAGGGTGTCGTCGAAGACGAAGAACTCGTCGAGGGTGAGGGTGGTGCCGTCCCAGGCGCCGACGAGGTCGCAGGAGAACCAGCGGGACACGGCGCCGAGGCGGTTCACGATGAGGCCGTTGCTGCGGATGCGCGCGGCGAAGAACTCGTCGGGACGGAAGGGCGGGCCGCGCGTGGCGAAGGTGTCGGGGGAGGTGCCGCAGCCCGGGAGGAGGGACGCGGCGCCGAGGGCGGGGACGGCGGAGAGGAGGACGCGGCGGGTCGGCATGGCGGCGGACCTTCGGCCCGTGGGGCGGGCTTGGCTAGGCCTCGGACGCCACGGTCACCAGGGGAGGTCCACCCAGGACAGGTGGCCGCCCTTGCCGGCGCCGGTGTCCATGAACACCGCGGCGCCGCCCTCCGCGCCGATCTGGAGGAGGGGCCGACCGTCGGAGGCGCGAATCTCGTGGCCGCAGTAGACGGTGATGCCGGGGGGGATGCGGTCCACCCAGTCGTGGGTCCGTTCGGGGTAGCCGTCGTCGCGGGTGCGGCCGGTGACCTGCCCGAACAGGGCGCGGGGGACGAGGCCGTCGGGCTTGCGGGCGCCGGCGTCGGGGGGCGGGGGGCCGAGCAGCATCCGGGGGTGGAAGCCGCCGTGGACGAAGAGGCGGTTGTCGAGGCGGAGCCAGGCGGGGGCGCGGGCGACTGCCTCGACGACGGCGGCGCGAAGGGCGTCGGCGTCGGGGGCGGCGGCGATCTGATCGAGGGTGCGGCCGAGGCCCTCCGCCTTGAAGCGGACGGCGGCGCCGGCGAGGGCGCGGCGCAGCTTGTGGTCGTGGTTGCCGAGGAGAAAGAGGCCGCGGTCCTCCGTGCGCAGGGCGAGGGCGCGGCGCAGGACCTCCGGCGCGTCGGGGCCGCCGTCGGTGAGGTCGCCGAGCTGGACAACCCAGAGCTTGTCGGCGGCGGCGCCGTCGAGGGCGGCGGCGAAGCCCGTGGCGTCGCCGTGGACGTCGCCGACGACGCGGAGGCCGTCGAAGCGGCGGCGGGGGTCGGTCACGGCGCGGCGGGGGCGGCGTCGCGGGCGCGCTTGGCGGAGGAGCGGAGGGCGGCGAGGGCGCGGGCGCGGCCCTCCGCGTGGTCCACGACGGGGCGGGGGTAGGTGGCCTCCGTCACGCCGGCCTTCGCGCGGACGGCGTCGGGCGCCTCGTAGGGGCGGTGGACGTAGCGGGCCGGGACGTTCGCCAGTTCGGGAACCCAGCGGCGGACGTAGGTGCCCTCGGGGTCGTATTTCTCGCCTTGGAGGGTGGGGTTGAAGACGCGGAAGTAGGGGGCGGCGTCGGTGCCGGTGGCGGCGATCCATTGCCAGGAGGCGCCGTTGTTGCCGGGGTCGGCGTCCACGAGGGTGTCCCAGAACCAGCGCTCGCCGGACTGCCAGGGCTGCAACAGGTGCTTCACGAGGAGGGAGGCGGCGACCATGCGGACGCGGTTGTGCATCCAGCCGATGCGCCAGAGCTGTCGCATCCCCGCGTCCACGATGGGGTAGCCGGTCTGGCCGCGCTGCCAGGCGCGGAGGAGGGCGGGGTCCGGTTCGTAGGGGAAGTCGGCGAAGTTGGCGCGCAATGCCGAGAAGGGCATCTCCGGGCGGTGCCAGAGGAGGTGGTGGGAGAACTCGCGCCAGACGATCTCCTTCACGAAGGGGGTTGCGTCGTCGTCCGCGGCGCCGCGGGCGGCGTGCCAGACCTGCTTCGGGGAGACCTCGCCCCAGCGGAGGTGGGGAGAGAGGCCGGAGGAGCCTTCCGTCGCGGGATCGTTGCGGGAGGTGGCGTAGCCGGTGAAGAACTTCCTCGTCGCGAAGCGGGTGAGGCGGGCGGTGGCGCCGGCCTCGCCGGGGGTGAAGGCGGTGGGGAACTCGGCGGCCCAGTCGGGTATCGGCGCGCGGGGGAGGAGATCGAGGGCGTCCAGCGATCCCGTCGGCGGGCCGGGGAGGGCGTGCAGGTGGGAGGGGGCGGGGAAGGGGTCCGCCGGGTCGCCGCGCTCCAGCATGCGGCGCGCGAAGGGGGCGTAGGTGCCGTAGGGCTTTCCCGATCCGGAGGCGATGGCCTCGGGGCGGAGGAGGTGGGTGGAGGTGTGGAGGACGAGGCGGCGGCCGTCGGCGGTGAGGCGCTCAGCGAGGGCGGCTTCCTGGCGGCGGGCCCAGGGTTCGGGGAGCCAGCCGGCGTGAATTTCGGTTGCGCCGGTGGTGGTGGCGAGGTCGGCGAGGAGCGTCACGGCGTCGCCGGACAGGAGGTGCAGGGGGGCGCCGCGGGCGGCCAGATCGGCGCCGAGGGCGGCGAGGGAATGGTGCAGCCACCAGCGGGCGGCGCCGCCGTAGCGGAGGTCGCCCATCGCCGCGTCGTCGAGGACGAACACCGGGACCACGGGGCCGGAGGCGGCGGTGGTGAGGGCGGGGTTGTCGGCCAGCCGCAGGTCCTGGCGGAACCAGACGATCTTCGGGGCGGTCATGCGGTGGGCTCCGCGACGCGGCGGCCGCGCATCGGGGCGATGGGGACGGAGAACAGGCGCCCGGTGCCGAGGAGGAAGACCCGGCCGCCGCGCGGGAACAGCGTGCCGATGGCGGGGTCCCGCACGTCCAGCCCGCCGGTGAGGACGCCGAAGGAGGGGAGGACGATCCGCCGCACGTCGGCGACGAAGCAGGGGCGGGAGACGCCGCCGCAGCGGGTGGGGAGGGTGGCCTTGGGGTGGAAGTGGCCGGAGACCTCGATGCCCGGCGGCGGGCGGTCGGCGGCCTCGTGGCGGAAGGTGACGGGGCCATCGGTGAGCCATTCGGAAGCCGTGCCCGGGAGGTTGGCGGGGGGGACGGGGTCGTGGTTGCCGAGGATCCAGACGACCTCCTCGACGTGCGAGAGGGCGTGGCGCAGGGCGGCGGCGTCGCTCGCGTGCAGGCGGTCGTGGCCCTCCGCGTCGTGGAAGGAATCGCCGAGGAGGACGAGGCGGCGCGGGGAATGGCGGCGGATGGCGGAGGTCAGTTTCGCGATCGTCTCGCGCGTGTCGTAGGGCGGCAGGAACTGGCCGCGGGCGGCGTAGTGGCTCGCCTTCTCCAGGTGGAGGTCGGAGGCGACGAGGGTGCGCGTCGCGGGCCAGGAGAGGACGCCCATGGGGCAGAGGAGGAAGCGCTCGCCGGCGGCGTGGAAGGGGGCGAGGGTCATGCGGTGGTGGAGGTCCGGCGCGTGGTGATGGTGGTGCTCGTCATGCCGTGAGGCCCTTCGGGGCGGAGCGGATGAAGCGGCGGGGGGGCATGCGCCTGTCGCGGCGGCGGGGCTTGTCCCCGGTGCCCGCGCGGACGCGGATGCCCTCGGTCACGTCGGCGAGGATGTCGGCGAAGCGCTCGGCGCCGTCGGTGGCCTCGTTCACGAGGGCGGCGGCTTCCGCCAGCAGGGCGTCCTCGGCGCCGCCGGCGACCCATTCGCGGCCTTCCTCGATGAGGGCGGGGACGGCGAGGGGGGAGACGCGGGTCAGCTTGCGGACGCGGGTGGTGTCCTTCACGCGGGCCAGCAGGTCGGCGATGCGGCCGACGTCCGTCAGGCCCGTGGCGGCCTCGGCGCGGGTGGCGCGGAGGAGGATGTGGTCGGGCTCGTGCTTGCGCAGCACGTCGTAGATGAGGTCGGAGTTCACGGTCATCTGGCGGCCGGACTTCTCCTGGCCCGGGTGGTTCTTCTCGATGAGGCCGGCGATCGTCGCGATGTTGCGGAAGGTGCGGCGGAGCATGGAGGATTCGGCGATCCACTCCTCCAGTTCCTCGCCGAGGATGTCCTCCTCGAACAGGCGTTCCGGTTCTTCCGGCTCGAAGGCGCTCCAGGTCGCCAGCACGTAGTCGGTGCCGAGGTAGCCGAGGGGGGCGTAGCCCATGCGCTCCATGCGCTTCGTCACGAGCATGCCGAGGGTCTGGTGGGCGAGGCGGCCGGCGAAGCAGTAGGCGACGAGGAACCAGCGGCCGCCGCGGGGGAAGGTCTCGATGAGCAGGCCGTCGCGCTGGGGAAGTTCGGAGCGGCGTTGTTGCAGCCGTAGCCAGTCCTTCGTCGGGGCGGGGAGGTTCCGCCAGCGGCGGGGGTCGGAGAGGATGGAGCGGACGCGGTAGGAGAGGTGGGTGGAGAGGGGGAGGCGGGAGCCGGCGTAGGTCGGGACGCGCGGCTCGCCCTCGCCGCCGCGGGTGACGACCATCGTCAGGGCGTCCATCCCCTCGTAGCGCAGCGTCTGGCCGGCGAACATGAAGCAGTTGCCGTGTTCGAGGGTGTTGGCGAACATCTCCTCGACCTCGCCCAGCACGGGGCCTCCCTTGAGGCGGACCTTCAGCAGCGGGGTGTCCACGATGGTGCCGAGGTTCATCTTGAGGCGTCTCGCGACGTGGGCGTCCTTCACGTGGACCATGCCCTCGGCGTCGCGGAACAGGCGGCGGAAGCGGTCGTAGGCGCGGAGGGCGTAGCCGCCATCCTCGACGAAGCGGACGACGTCGTCGAAGTCGCGTCGCGTGACGGCGGAGTACGGGGCGGCGCGGGTGATCTCGGCGAAGAGGGTGTCGGGGTGGAAGGGGGACTGGCAGGCCATCGCCAGGACGTGCTGCGCCAGCACGTCGAGGCCGCCGGGGCGCGGGGGTTCGCCGTCGAGCTCGTGGGCGCGGATCGCCTCGGTGGCGGCGACGCATTCCACCACCTCGAAGCGGTTGGCGGGGACGAGGACGGCGCGGGACGGCTCGTCCATGCGGTGGTTGGCGCGGCCGATGCGTTGCAGCAGGCGCGACACGCCCTTCGGGGCGCCGACCTGGATCACCTGATCCACGCCGCCCCAGTCGATGCCGAGGTCGAGCGAGGCGGTGGCGACGACGGCGCGGAGGCGTCCGTCGGCCATGGCGGCCTCGACCTTGCGGCGCTGCTCGATCTGGAGGGAGCCGTGGTGGAGGGCGATGGGCAGGTTGTCGTCGTTCAGGCGCCACAGCGCGGCGAAGACGAGTTCGGCCTGGGCGCGGGTGTTGACGAAGACGATGGTGACGCCGGCGTCGCGGATGCGGGCGTAGATGCCCGGCGCGGAGGCGAGGCCCATGTGGCCGCCCCAGGGGAGGTGGCCCTCCGGCAGGAGGAGGTCCAGCACCGGTTCGGCGCCGCCGGAGCCGAGGACGAGGCGCACGTCCTCGGCGCGGGCGGTGGGGGAGAGCCAGGCGCGGAGTTCGGCGGGGTGGGCGACGGTGGCGGAGAGGCCGGTGCGGCGGAGGCCGGGCGACAGCGCGTCGAGGCGAGTCATCAGCAGGGCGAGTTGGTCGCCGCGCTTCGTGCCGGCGAGGGCGTGGGTCTCGTCTACCACCACCGCCCTCAGGCCGCCGAACAGCGTGGGGGCGTCGGGGTTGGCGAGCAGCACCGCGAGGCTTTCGGGGGTGGTCAGGAGGATGTTCGGCGGCGTCTCGCGCTGGCGGGCGCGGCGGTTCTGCGGGGTGTCGCCGGTGCGGGCCTCGATGCGGATGGGCAGCCCCATGTCGGTGACGGGGGCGGTGAGGTTGCGGGCGATGTCCACCGCCAGCGCCTTCAGGGGCGAGATGTAGACGGTGTGCAGGCCGTCGCGCGGGCTGGCGTGCAGGTCGGTCAGCGTCGGGAGGAAGCCCGCGAGGGTCTTGCCGCCGCCGGTGGGGGCGATGAGGAGCGCGCTCTCCCCCGCCCGGGCGGCCCGCAGCAGGGCCAGCTGGTGCGGGCGCGGGGTCCAGCCCCGCCCGGCGAACCAGCCCGCGAAGGGTTCCGGCAATGTTCCCATCGTCGGGGGGTATATGGCATGGGTTCGGGAGGTGGCGAGGGGCGGGGGGAGTCGCGGTGGAACCGGTGGTGATCGTGCTGGTGGTGCTGGTGCTGCTGGCGGGGGGCGTTGCGGTGGTGCTGGCGCGCCGCGGCGGCGGTGGCGGCGAGGCGGCGATCGGGGCGCTGTCGGGCAAGCTGGACGCGCTGGCGGCGGCGGCGGCGGCCTCGGCGGACCGGCAGGCGGGGGCG
>CAXVWQ010000430.1:0-8246 GCA_964263755.1 Roseomonas sp.
ACGGCGTGCCGAGGGGCGGCGCGCCGGGGATGCCGCCGCCCCGGCCGTGCCGCGTCCGCCCCGGCGGAACTGCCGGTCACCGGGATCGGCCGTCGCCTCCGCGCGGTCATGCGGCCACCCGCGGGAGGAGCATGTCCTCGACGATGCTCGATACGCCGGGGTAGTCGGTCTTGCCGGTCCCGAGCAGCGGCAGCGAACCGGTGGGAAGCACCACGCGGGGCACGCTGATCTCCGCGACCATGCGGCCGCGCGCGAAGGCCAGCAGCGCGTCGGCGGTGGCGTCGGCCTGGGTCGTGACGAGCACGAGCGCCTCGCCCTTCCGCGCGTCCGGCACCTTCACCACGGCGTGCGACGCGCCGGGCCAGAGCGCGGCGGCGAGGTCCTCGGCGGCGACGAGGGAGACCTTCTCGCCCGCGATGTTGGCCCAGCGCTTCACGCGGCCGAGGATGCGCGCGTAGCGGTCGGCGCTCACCTCGACGATGTCGCCCGTGTCGTACCAGCCGCCGGGGGGCGGCTGGATGACGGCGGGGCGGTCGGGCTTGAGGTAGCCGAGCATGACGTTCGGGCCGCGCACCCAGAGCTGGCCGCCCTCGGCGATGCCGGGGACGGGGTCGAGGCGCGTCTCCACGCCCGGGAGGAAGCGGCCGACGGTGCCGGCGCGCGCGTGCATCGCGGTGTTGAGCGAGAGGGCGGGCGCGGTCTCCGTGGCGCCGTAGCCCTCCAGCACCCGCACGCCGAAGCGTTCGGCGTAGAGCTGCTTCGTCTCGGGGCGCACGCGCTCGGCGCCGGCGAAGACGTAGCGGATGGCGTAGAAGTCGTAGGGGTGGGCGAAGCGGGCCCAGCCGTTGAGGAAGGTGTCGGTGCCGAAGGCGATGGTGGCATCCGTGTCGTAGATGAGGGCCGGGACGATCCGGTAGTGCAGCGGGGACGGGTAGAAGAAGGTCCGCACGCCGTGGAGGAGCGGCAGGAGGGTGCCGCCGGTCATGCCGAAGGAATGGAACATCGGGAGCGCCGAGAAGACGCGGTCGGAGGCGGTGAAGTCCACGACGGTGGAGATCTGGGCGATGTTCGAGAGGAGGGTGCGGGAGGAGTGGACGACGCCCTTCGGGGTTCCCTCGGAGCCGCTCGTGAAGAGGATGAGGGCGGGGGCGTCGGGGTCGCCGTCGGCGGCGCCGAGGCTGTGGGCGAAGGTGGCCCTGAGTTTGGCCGCGATCTTGTCGCGGGTGGTGAGGGCTTCCCGCAAATCCTCCAGCCAGAGGAAACGCACGTGGGGCTCCATGCGCTCGACGACCTTGCCGAGCTTCGCGCGCTCGACGAAGGCGCGGCTGGAGACGACCGTCGCGAGGTCGGCGGCGCGGCATGCGGAGAGCATGGCGTCGGCGCCGGCGGAGAAGTTGAGCATGGCGGGGACGCGGCGGTGCGCCTGGAGCGCCATGAAGGCGACGACGGCACCGACCGCGTTCGGCAGCATGAGGCCGACGGCGCCGGAGAGGGGGCGTTCGTCGCCGGCCGCATCCGTGACGGACGGCGTGGGGCGCGCGCGGCGGGCGGCGTCGTCGAAGGCGGCGATCCCCGCGCCGAGCGCGTAGGCGCCGGTGACGATGCGGTCGTAGGAGATCGGCTGACGGGCGACGTCCTCGGCGATGAGGGTGCCGCCGCCGTGCAGGTCGCGGGCGTCGAGCAGCGCCCCGAAGATCGTCCGGTCCGTCGCCTTCGAGCGGTACACCGCATCCGCCATGAGGTCGCCGAGGGCGCGGCCGACGGCCTCGCGGCGCTTGCGGGGCGTCATCTCCGCCGCGCCCTCCGGCCGCAGGTCCACGGCGGGAAGGATGGTGATGGACAGGCGGGGGAACCAGCGCATCGGCAGCCGCCCCTTCAGGCGGGAGAGGCGGGTGAACTGCAGGCCCTGGATGGAGATCGGCAGCACCTTCGCGCCGGACTTGTCGGCGACGACGCCCGCGCCCTCGTAGACCTTCATCAGCGCGCCGGTCTGCGTCAGCCGCCCCTCCGGGAAGATCATGAGCTGGCGTCCGTCGTCGCGCACGGCCTCGACCATGCGCTTGATCGCGAAGGGCGAGGCGATGTCGACCTTGAAGACGTCCACCGCGGCGAGGAAGGGACGCACCCACGGGCGCTCCGCGATCGCGGTGTTGACCGCGAAGGTCGGCCCGCGCGGCAGGTAGCAGGCGATGAGGCAGGCATCCGCGAGGGAGAGGTGGTTCGCGACGATGACGAGCCGGTCCCCGGCGGCGCGGTAATGCTCCATCCCCCGCACGTCCACGCCGTGGAAGGTCTCGAAGTAGGCGCGGAACAGCGTCCGCAGCACGTCCTGCGGCAGGATGCGCACGATGTAGCCGGCGCCGAGGAGCGTCAGCGCGGCGGTGACGAGGAGGACGCCCGTCACCGGCAGCCCGAGGGCGGCGAGGGCCGCGGCGGCGCCGGCGCCCGCGACCATGGCGACGGCGTTCACCACGTTGTTGGCCGCGATGGTGCTGGCCCGGCGGGCCGGGTCGGCGGCGTCCTGGATGATGGCGTAGAGGGGAACGGAGAACACGCCGCCGCTGGCGGCGAGGCCGGCGAGGCTCAGCAGGAGGAGGATGCCGCCGACGGAGCCGAGGAGGTCCGCGGGCCCCCCGGTGGCCGCGGCCGGGCCGAGGGCGGCGGCGAGGAGGGCGAAGGCGCCGGTGAGGAGGCCGAGGCCGGCGGCGGCGAAGGGGACGTGGCGGGGGGAGACCTCCCCGCCGAGGAGGCGGGCGCAGAGGACCGAGCCCGCGCCGACGCCGGCCGCGAAGACGACGAGGAAGAGGGTGAGGACGCCGCCCGTGCCGCCGAGCGTGTCGCGGGCCACCACCGGCAGGGCGGTGATGACCGTCGCGCCCACCGTCCAGAACCCCGAGAGCCCGAGGATGGAGAGGCGGACCGGCCGGGAGGCGACGGCGTCCCGCACGCAGCGCCAGGAGGCGCGGACGAGGTTCGCCTCGACCGGCGTGCCGGGCGCCGCCGCGACGGTGGGCGGCAGCCGCAGAGCGGCGAGGAGGCCGAGGGCGGCGACGGCGGCGCCGAGGGCCGCGACGAGCGCGGGCCCGGCGAGGAGGAGGATGAGCGCCCCGCCCGCGACCGTGCCGAGGACGATGGCGACGAAGGTCGCCGCCTCCACCGCGCCGTTGCCGGCGATGAGTTCGTCGTGCCGCAGGTGTTCCGGAAGGATGGCGTACTTCACCGGCCCGAAGAGGGCGGCCTGGACCCCGAGGCCGAGGATGACGGCGAGGAGGAGGCCGACGCTGCCGGTGAGGAAGCCGAGCCCGGCGAGGAGCATGAGGCCGGCCTCGAGGAGCTTCAGCCGGACGATGAGGGCCCCCTTCGGCATCCGGTCCGCGAGCGCGCCGGCGGTGGCGGAGAGGAGGATGTAGGGGGCGATCAGCAGGGCGCCGGCGAGCGCGGAGAAGCCGATGCCGCCCTCCCCCAGCTTGAAGAGGGCGAGGACGACGAGCGCGTTCTTGACGAGGTTGTCGTTGAACGCCCCGCAGGCCTGGGTGACGACGAGCGGCAGCAGGCGGCGGGTGAGGACCGCCGGCCGTCCCCCCATGCTGGAATGGGTCATGGGCGGGGGCTCCTGGGCTTGCGGTTCGGGCGCGCGGGGGGCGGCGCGGCGTGGAGGGCGCTCCAGGCCATCGCCGCGATCTCCGGGGCGAGGGGCAGGAGCGGGCCGTCGAGGCGGCCGTAGAGCCGGCCGGTGGCGGGCTGCACGACGAGGCCGATGACGGCGAGGGCGGCGAGGTCCGGGTCGCGGCGCGGGATCTCCCCCGCCGCCATGGCCGTGACGACCATGGCGCGGATCACCTCCACGGGGTTGGCGGCGTCGCCGGGGATGCCCGCGAGGTGGTCGTGCTGGCGCAGGACGAGGAAGCGGAAGCGGTCGTGGTCCTCGTCGTGGAGGCGCAGCACGGCGGCGATGGCGGCGCCGAGGCGCTCGCGGAACGGGCCGGCCGCGGGCGTGGCCTCCGCGAGGCGGGCGGCGTAGGCGGCGAAGCCATCGGAGAAGAGCCGCGCCACGAGGGCGTCCTTGCTGCCGTAATGGGCGTGCACGCCCGGGCCCGAGATGCCGCAGGCCGCGCCGATGTCGCGGAGGGAGACGGCGTCCACGCCGCGCTCGGCGAAGAGGCGCATCGCCGCCGCCTCGATCTGCTGCCGCCTGCTCTCGTAGCGGGCCATGCGGGCGCCATCCCTTACTTAACGATAATTCAATAAAGGGATCGCGGGGCCCCCGTCAAGCCCGGGCGGCCGGGGGCGCGTCGCGAAGGCGATGGATCGCCCGGAGCGTCGGCGGATGGATCGTCTGCACCGACGAGAGGCGCAGGATCTCGCTCCCCGGCGTGATCGCGCCTCTCCTCATCCGCGGCTGCCCCGCCGAGGCGACGAAGCCCACCCGGCCCGACGCACCGGTCCGCATCCGCAGGGGACCCCTCGCCGCGCGCTCTCAGTCCGGCGCCGCGTCCCGCCTGGAAGCGCTCGCCAGCGCCATCGTCAGATCCATCCTCTCCACGTCCCATGCGTCCGCCGCGGCGCGGATGATCGCCCGCATGCGGTCCCGTCTCCCGGGCGTGCCGGGCGGTTGGTCCCCGACGAGGTCGTCGGCCCGCATCGCGGCCTGGGCGGCCGCCACGGCGCTCGCGAGCTTGGCGTGATCGCCTGGGTCACTCACCCCACCGTGCTCCCCTGCGGTCCCCTGCCTCTCCGGACATCCTGCGCGTGGGGGAGCCATCGGTGTGGTCCGATGCGCGACCGGACGATGGCGGGAGGTCGGGACAGGTCTGCACCCACGAACGCCGTCCAGCCTCTCGACCGAAGATGGTGACCCCGGCGGGATTCGAACCCACGGCCCCGGGATTAGGAATCCCGTGCTCTATCCTGCTGAGCTACGGAGTCTTGCACCACCACCCTACGCCACTGTCGCCCGCCCGGCCAAGACGCCGCGCGGGGCTTGAGCGCCGGGCCGCCCGCCCCTTCACTCCTCCGGGACCAGCCAGGATGCGCGCCCGTGCCACCAGACCCCCGCCTCGACCCCGAGATGGCCGCCTTCGGGCGGATGATGGAGGAGCGCGCGGCCGCGTTCCCCCCCGCCCCCCTCGAACGCCCGATGGATCCCGGCCGCGCCGCGAACGACGCCCTCAACATGACCTTGTTCGACCCGGAGCCGCGGATGGCGGAGTCCGCCGACCGCTGGGTCGCCGCCCGCGGCCGCCGCATCTTCTGCCGGGTCCATCGTCCCACGACCGACCGACCCCTCCCGGCCCTCATCTACGCCCATGGCGGCGGCTGGGTGTGGAGCAACGTGGACACCCACGACACCCTCATGCGCGCCTATGCCCGGGCGTCGGGCTGCGCGGTGGTCGGGGTGGACTACGCCCTCTCCCCCGAGGCCGCCTTCCCCCAGGCGCTGGAGGAGGTGGCCGGCGTCACCCGCTGGATCGCGGCGAACGGCGCCGACTGGGGCCTGGACGGGTCGCGGATCGGCCTCGGCGGCGATTCCGCCGGCGGCAACCTCGCCCTCGGCGCCGCGCTCATGCTGCGGCAATCCGACCCGGGACTCGTGTTGCGCGGCCTGCTGCTGAACTACGGCGTCTTCGACGATTCCATGGCCACCCACTCCTACGCCGAGTTCGCCGAAGGCTACGGCCTGACATCCGAGAAAATGCGGTTCTACTGGCACGCCTACGCCCCGCGGGAGGCCGATCGCCTGTCGCCCTTCTGCGCCCCCGTCCGGGCCGACCTCCGCGGCCTGCCGCCCTGCCTCGTCCACCTCGCCGAACTCGACGTGCTGGCCGACGAGAACCGCGCGATGGCCCGCCGGCTGCGGGAGGCCGGGGTGGCGGTGGAGGAGGCGGAGTTCCCCGGCACCGTCCACGGCTTCCTCCGCGCCCTCGGCCACGTGGCCGCCGCGCGGCAGGCGGTGGCGCGGGCCGGCACCTGGCTCGCCCGCACCCTCGGGGCCGATGGGCCCGGCCCCTGACGGATGCCGTGGCGTGAGGGCCCCCGGGGTAACCCGGACGTCAGAACGGCTTCACGATGACCATGATGACGATGAGGACGAGGAGGAGCGTTGGCGCCTCGTTGGCGATGCGCCAGTGGCGCCCGCTCCGGTCCCGCCGGTCCGCCTCGAAGCCACGCCGCGCCGCCGCGAGGTGCATGTGGAAGGCGGTCATCGCCACGAACCCCGCCATCTTCCCGTGCCACCAGCCCGCCCGCCAATCCACCACGCCGGGCGTGAGGACGAGGGTGATCCCGAGCACCCAGGCGGCGATCATCGCGGGATTCATGATGGCGCGCAGCAGCCGGCGCTCCATCGTCTTGAAGGTCTCGGAGGGCTCGCCGCCGACGGGGGCGGCGGTGTGGTAGACGTAGAGACGCGGCAGGTAGAACAGCCCCGCCATCCAGGCGAAGACCGCGATGAGGTGGAACGCCTTCGTCCAGGGATAGGCCGGCGCGAGGAGATCGAGGGTCATGCGAGGCCCAGCAGCCGCGGCAGCGACGCCATGTCGGTGAAGGTCTCGTGCGCCCCGGCCTCCAGCAGGTCCAGCGCCGGGGTGTCGTGGGCGTAGCCCAGCACGCGGCATCCCGCGGCGGCACCGGCGCGGGCGCCGACGGCGGAATCCTCCACCACGACGCAATCCCGCGGGTCGGCACCGCAGGCGCGGGCGGCGGCGGCGTAGATGTCGGGGTGCGGCTTCGGCCGCGGCACGTCCTGGAAGGAGAAGACCCGGTCGCCGAAGGCGTCGCGCAGGCCGAGCGTGTCGAGCTTGGCCAGCAGTTCGAGGCGCCCGGCGTTGGAGGCGACCGCGACCGGCACGCCCGCCGCGATCACCGCCCGCACCGCCGCCGCCGCGCCGGGCACGGGGGGGACGTGGCGCGCCACCTCCTCCGCGATGCGGCCGGCGATCATCGCGGGCCAGTCGGGCGGCAGGGGGCCGACCTTCGCCTCCACCAGGGGCACCATGCTCGGCCACGAAAGGCCCATGAAGGCCTCCATGCTCGCCGCGGCGGTGAGCGGCCAGCCGCGGGCGGTCAGATCCTCCGCGACGATGGCGTTCACGAGCATCTCGGAATCCGCCAGCACGCCGTCGCAGTCGAACAGCACGGCGGCGGGGCGGCGCGGGGCCGCGTCGTGCGGCGGCACCCGGGTCGCGACGCGGTCCGCCATGCTCACGCCATCTCCCGCTCGGGTCGCAGCGCCGGCAGCCCCTCGTGCGGGCAGTCCTTGCGGTCGCGCGGGCACTGCCGCCCCCCGGCGAAGGAGCAGAGCTTGCCGCCCCCCGGCCCGAGGTTGGCGCGCGAGCCGCGCGTCGTCGCCCGGGCGCGGCGGACGAGCCCGGCGAGGGCGCCGATGAACGCTCCGTCCGAGTTCTGCGCGGGCACCCGGAAATAGGCCGGGACGCCCGCGTGATCCGCGACCTCCCGGTACTCCACGTCGAGTTCGACGAGGGTCTCGGAATGCTCCGAGACGAAGGCGATGGGGCAGACGAGCAGCGCCACCCCCTCCGCCCCCGCCCGCCGGATCTCCTCCTCCGTCGAGGGCCCGATCCAGGTCTGCGGCGTGACGCGGGACTGGTAGCAGACGACGCGCTCCGCCGGGTCGCCCAGCGCCTCGCTCACCGCCTCGACGGTCTGCTCCACCTGCCACTGGTAGGGGTCGCCGCGCTTGATGATGCTCTCCGGCAGCCCGTGGGCGGAGTAGAGGATGCGGAGCGGCATGCCCGGGGGGATGGACGCGCGCGCTTCCGCCAGCGCGGTGCGGACGAGGGCGGCGGTGGCACTTGCGAACCCGTCGTCGGAGTGGAAGCAGCACAGCGCGGTGGTCGGCACGTCGAGGCCGGCGCGCTTGGCGACGGTGCGCCATTCCGTCAGCGAGCTTCCCGTCGTCGTCGTCGAGAACTGGGGATAGAGGGGCAGGATCACCACCTCGTCCGGCGCCCACTCCGCCACCGCCGCCACCGCCGCCTCGGTGAAGGGGTGCCAGTAGCGCATCGCGACGAAGCAGCGGACCTCCTCCCCCTCGGCGTTCGCCAGCGCGGCCGGACGGGCTCCCCCCGGCTCCGCCGTCAGCCGCAGCAGGGGGGAGCCGCCGCCGAGGATGGCGTAGTTCTCCGTCGCCGCCTTCGTCCGCCGCGCCGCGATGAAACGCCCGAAGGGGCGGCGGATGAACCAGGGCAGCCGCACGATCGCCGGGTCGGTGAAGAGGTTCGTGAGGA
>CAXVWQ010000431.1:0-5083 GCA_964263755.1 Roseomonas sp.
GTCCTCGAAGCCGTCGCCCGCGCCCCGCGCCGCCGTCGCGACCCGTCCCCGCCGATCGAATGGCTCGACCTGACGATCGCCCGCGGCGAGATCGTGACGCTTCTCGCCGACCCCGCCGCCGGCACCGCCGCCCTCGACCTCGTCGCGGGCTTCGCGGCCCCGGACCGCGGCGCGATCACCCTCGGCGGCACGAACCTCCTCCCCCTCCGCCCCGCCCTGCGGAGCCTCGGCCTCGTGCCCCGCCCCCTCGCCCTGTTCCCGTCCCTCGACGCCCTCGGCAACGCCGCCCTGCCGCTGGAGGCCCGCGGAATCCCCCGGTCCGAACGCGCCGCCCGCGCCGTCGAGGCCCTCGCCCGCTTCGGCCTCTCGGCCCCCGCCACCGCCCGCCCCGCCGCCCTCTCCCCCGCCGACGCCCTCGCCGTCGCCCTCGCCCGCGCCACGGTCCACGGCCCCGCGCTCCTCCTCCTCGACGATCCCCTCGCCGCCCTCCCCGACGCGCCGCGCCGCGCCGACACCCTCCGCCGCGCCCTCCGCGCGCTCGGCCTCACCGTCCTCCACGCCACCGCCGACGCCGCCACCGCCTTCGCCCTCTCCGACCGCGTCGCCGTGATGGCCGAGGGCCGGGTGCGCCAGACCGGCACCCCCCGCGCCCTCTACGACGCCCCCGCGGACGCCGCGGTCGCGGCGATGACGGGCGAGGCCAACCTCCTCCCCGGCCGCGTGACGTCGATGGCGGACGGCGAGGCCGTGATCCGCCTGGACGGCGGCCTGGACGCCGTGGGCCGCCCCATCCCGTCCTCCGGCGGCGCCCTGACCCCGGGCGCCCGCGCCATCCTCCTCATCCGTCCGGAGCACGTCGCCGTCGCCGCCCTCGCCGCCGCGGAGATGGGCGAGGACGCCGTCCCCGCGACGCTCGTGGACGCGACGGTCGCCGCCGGCGACGCCCGCCTGCGCCTCCGCCTCGCCGACGGCACCGAACTCCTCTCCCGCCGCCCCGCCGGCCTGCCGCTGCCGCAGCCCGGCGGCACCGCCGCCGTCGCCTGGGATCCCGGCGCCGCCCGGGTCTTCCCGGCGTGACCCGCCGCCTTCCCCGGCGCGCCCTCCTCGCCGTGCCCATGGCCTCGCCCATCGCGGCCCGCGCCCAGTCCCGCGACCTCACCATCGTCTCCTGGGGCGGCGCCTACCAAGAGGCCCAGCGGGAAGCCTTCTTCCGTCCCTTCGCCGCCCGCACCGGCGCCCGCATCCTGGAGGAGACCTGGGATGGCGGCCTCGACACCCTTCGCGCCCGACTCTCCGGCACCGCCGCCTGGGACGTGGTGGCCGTGGAGGGCGACGAGCTGGAGCGCGCCTGCGCCGAGGGCCTCCTCGAACCACTGGACCCCGCCGCCCTCGGCGGCGCGGACCGCTTCGTCCCCGACACCCTCCGCCCCTGCGGCCTCGGCGCCGCCACCTACGCCTTCGTCCTCGCCTACGACCGCGCCCACCTCCCCGCGGGCGTGTCCGGGCCGACGGGCTGGCCCGACCTCCTCGACACCGCCCGCCTCCCCGGCCGCCGCGCCCTCCGCCGCACCGCGAAGAGCACGCTGGAGGTGGCGCTCATGGCCGACGGCCTCCCCCCCGACGCAGTCTATCCCGCCCTCTCGACCGCCGATGGCACCGACCGGGCCTTCCGCACCCTCGACGCCCTGCGCCCCCACCTCGCCTGGTGGGAACGGGGCGGCGAGCCGCAGCGCCTCCTCGCCACGGGCGAGGCCGCGATGGCCGTCGCCTACAACGGCCGCGTGGAGGCCGCGAACCGCGACGCCGGCCGCGACCTCCGCCTCGTCTGGCGCGGCGCGATCCGCGCGACGGCCTTCTGGGCGGTGGCCCGCGGCTCGCCGGACCGCGACCGCGCCCTCGCCTTCCTCCGCTTCGTCGCGGAGCCGGAGGTCGCCATCGGCCTCCCCGCGCGCATCCCCTACGCCGTCGCCCCCCGCGCCGCGATGGACGCCCTGCCGGACGACCTCCGCGCCACCCTGCCCGACGCGCCGGACAACGCCCGCGACGGCCTCGCGATGAACGACGCCTTCTGGGCGCGCGAGGGCGACCGCCTGACGGCCCGCTTCACGGCCTGGCTGGCGCGGTGAGGCGCGCCCTCCTCCTCGCCCCGCTCCTCCTCCTGATGGCCGCGGGGCTCCTCCCCCTCGCCAACCTCCCCCGGCTCGCGGTGGAGGAACGGGACGTCCCGACGATCCTCCCCGCGACGGTCGCCGCCCTCGCGGCCTGGGACGGCGCCGACCTGCCGGCCGACGCGGCGTTCGAGGCGCTGGCGCGGGATCTCCGCCTCGCCCCGCTGCGCCCCGACGGCCCCGCCACCCTCGCCCGCGCCGCCGCCCGGCTCGACGCCCTCGCCCCCGGCCTCGCCGACGCCATCCCGGACACCGCGAGGCGATTGGCCGACACCGCCATCCCTCCCGCCGCCGCCCTCCTCCTCGCCCACCCCGCCTGGGAGCGCCGGGAATCCTGGGCCGCCCTCCGCGTCGCCGCCGGCCCGGTCGCCCCGACCCGGCTCCTCGCCGCCCTCGACCTGCGCCGCGAGGCCGACGGCACCCTGGCCTCCGCCGAGGCGCCGGAACGCCGCCGCGCCCTCCGCAACACCCTGCGCCGGGCCGCCGGGGCGACCCTCCTCGCCCTCCTCCTCGGCATCCCCCTCGCCGCCGCGATCGCGGCGGCCCCCCCGACCCTCGCCGCCGCCCTCGGCGCCGCCGCCCTCCTCCCGCTCCTCGCCGGCGGCCCCGCCAACGCCGCGGGCTGGGCGGCCTTCCTCCGCCTCCTCGGCGCCCCCGACCTCCCCGGCGCCCCGACCCTCGCCCTCGCGTCGCTCGCCCTGCCCGCCGTCGCCCTGCCCCTCGCCCTCGCGCTCCGCGCCGTGCCGCGCGACCTCCGGCGCGCCGCCACGGCGAACGGCGCGCCGCCCGGCGTCATCCTCCGACGACTCCTCTGGCCGAGGGTCCGGCGTCCCCTCCTTCTCGGCCTCGGCGCCGCCTTCGCCCTCGCGGCGGGCGACGCGTCCGCCCCCGCCCTCCTCGCCCCGGAAGCCCCGGCCCTCGCCGACCGGATCGCCCGCCACGCCCGCGACCCCGCCGGCCCCGACCTCGCCGCCGCCGTCGCGACGCTCCTCCTCGCCCTCCTCGCCGCGGTCCTCCTCCTCGCGCGGCTCCTCGCCGGTCGGCCCGCGCGATGAGGTGGCTCCTCGCGATCCCAGCGCTCCTCCTCGCCGTCGCGCCGCTCGGGCTCGTCCTCGTCCCGCCGGACGGCCTCGCCGCGCTCCCGCCCCCCGGGACCTTCGGCGCATTCCTCTCCACCCTCGCCCCCGCCGCGGCCTCCGCCGCGATCGCGACCACCATCGGCGCCCCCGCCGCGCTCGCCGCGCCACGCCTCCCCCGGCCCGTCCGCACCGCCGTGCTCGCCCTCCTCGCCGCCCCCTGGCTCGTCCCGGCCGAGGCCCTCGCCCTGGCCCTCGCCCCGCTCGCCACCCGCGCGGGCGACGGCGCGGCGGCGGTCCTCGCGGGGACGCTCATCGCCGTCGGTCCCGTCGTCGCCCTGTCCTGGCCCGCCCTCCGGGACGCCGGTCCCGCGGAACGGCGCGTCGCCGGCCTGCTCGGCGCATCGCGCGGCCTCGTCCTCCGCCGCCTCGTGCTGCCCCGGTTCGCCCCGGCGCTCTCCTGCGGCGCGCTGCTCGGCTTCGCCGCGGCCGCCAACGCCGGCGCCGTCGCGCGTCTCCTCGCCCCCGCGGCCGGCGACGTGGCGTCCGGACCGGCCATCCCATCACCCGGAACCCTCGTCGTCGCACTCGCGCTCGCCGCCGCGATCCCCGCCCTGCGCCGCGCGATGGCCCGTCCCGACGCCGTTTGACCCCGTATCTCGCGTGGGTGTGAAGGCGCCCGCCGCCGCCCAAGCCTCCGCATCGTCGCAACGGGACCGGAACGGCCTTGCATCGGACCCGCCGCATCCAAGCTGACGGGCGGCGCGTAGGTTCGGCATGGACCGGTCCGACGCCGGCCCGACACACGACGCGCCACCCCCGGCGTCACCAGGAGGAACCCCCCCGCATGAACGTCCACCTCGATCGCCGCAACATCCTCGGCGCCGGCGCCGCCTTCGCCACCCTTGCCGCCTGCGCCGAGCCGATGAGCGCGATGGCCCAGGCTCCTGGTGGGGCACCCGCGCCCGCCGCCGCCCCCGCGCAGCCCGCCGGCCCCTTCCAGCTTCCCGCCCTCGGCTACGCCTACAACGCCAACGAGGCGTCCATCGACGCGCAGACGATGGAGCTGCACCACACCCGCCACCACATGGCCTTCATCACCAGCCTCAACACCGTGGCGCGCGACAACCCGCAGATCGGCACCACCCCGATCCCGCAGCTGCTCGGCAACCTGACCCAGCTCCCGGAATCCATCCGCACGACCGTCCGCAACGCCGGCGGCGGCCACGCCAACCACACGATGTTCTGGACGATCATGAACGGCCGCGGCGGCGCCCCCACGGGCGAACTCGCCACCGCTATCACGTGCGACCTCGGGGGATTCGACAAGATGAAGACCGACTTCAACGCCGCCGCCGGCCGCGTCTTCGGCTCGGGCTGGCAGTTCATCACCGTGGACCGCGCGGGCAAGCTCGCCCTCAACTCCCGCCCGAACCAGGACTCGCCGATGTTCGACAATCAGCGCGTCCTCCTCGGCAACGACGTGTGGGAGCACGCCTACTACCTCCGCTACCAGAACCGCCGCCCGGAATACCTCGCGAACTGGTGGAACGTGGTGAACTGGGACGCCGTCTCCCGCCGCTACGCCGCCGCCAAGGCCGGCACGCTCGGGGTCTGACGCGGCCGGGGCCTCGGTCCCGGATCCTTCCCGGGGTGGCGCCTGTGGGCTGGGAGGAGGGCTTTGCCCTCCTCCCAGACCCTCCACCCACCAGGACCCAGCGGGCCCTGGACCCGCGTTCTATAAAAGAGATGTCCCCGTTCGAGGGTTGGGGACCCCCCGGCCCCCCGCCCCCGGGGGGGCCCCCCCCCCAAGCGGGCGGGTGTAGGAGGGGGGGCCCG
>CAXVWQ010000432.1:0-4993 GCA_964263755.1 Roseomonas sp.
CGACGTTCCTGTCGGTGTTCGACGTGCACGTGAACCGGATGCCGGCGGACGGCACGGTGACGCGGATCGCCTACCGGCACGGGGCGTTCGTCAACGCCGCGCTCGACAAGGCGTCCGACGAGAACGAGCGCAACGCCGTCGCGGTGCGGCTGGATGACGGGCGGGACATCGCGGTGGTGCAGATCGCGGGGCTGATCGCGCGGCGCATCGTGTCGGAGGCGCGGCAGGGCCAGAAGGTGCGGGCGGGCGACCGCTACGGCATCATCCGTTTCGGCTCCCGCACCGACCTCTACCTTCCCGTCGGCGTCCGGCCGCTCGTGGTGCAGGGGCAGAGCATGACCGGCGGCGAGACGGTGCTCGCCGACCTGTCGCGGCCCTGAGCCCGGTGCCCGAGCCGATCAGCACGCCGCTCCGCGTCCGGCGCTTCCGGTTCTCGCCGCGGCGCAAGGCGCAGATCCAGGGGCTGTCGCTCAACCGCCTCCTGCCGAACATCATGACGATGATCGGCCTCTGCATCGGGCTGACGGCGGTGCGCTTCGCCTTCGAGGGACGCTGGGAGCCGGCGGCCATCTGCATCGTCGTGGCGGGCGCCATCGACGGGGTGGACGGGCGGCTGGCGCGGATGCTGAAGGCGACGTCGCGCTTCGGGGCGGAGTTCGACTCCCTCTCCGACTTCGTCTGCTTCGGCGTGGCGCCCGCTCTCATCCTGTATTTCTGGACGCTGCAGGGCGCGCGCGGCTACGGCTTCATCCCCTGCCTCCTGTTCGCGGTGTGCATGGCGCTCCGCCTCGCCCGCTTCAACGCGGCGCTGGAGGCGCCGGCGCGGCCCGCCTACGCCGCGGGGTTCTTCACGGGCGTCCCGGCGCCGGGCGGGGCGGGGCTGGCGCTGTTCCCCCTGTTCGCCGCGCTCGCCTTCGAGGGATGGGGGATGCCGGCGACGGCGAACGCGATGCGGCACCCGCTCGTCGCGGCGATCCTCCTCGTCGGCGTCGCGGTGCTGCTCGTCGCCACGCTGCCCACCTTCTCCTTCAAGAACCCGCGCATCCCGCGCGATGCCATCCTGCCGCTGCTGCTCGGCGCCGCCGCCTACGTGGCGCTGCTCGTGGCGGAGCCCTGGGCGGCGCTGGCGGCGGCGGGGCTGATCTACGCCGCGATGATCCCGCTCTCGCTCCGCGCCTACGCCCGGCTGCGCGCCGCGGCCGAGGCCCCGACCTGAAGGAGATGGCCATGGCCCGAGCCACCTGGAACGGCACCACCATCGCGGAGGGAGCGGACGACGTGATCGTCGAGGGCAACGTATACTTCGCGATGGCGGCGGTGCGCGCCGAGGCCCTCCTGCCCTCCGACCACACCTCCGTCTGTGGCTGGAAGGGCACGGCGCGCTACCACCACGTCGTCGTGGGCGGCGCGGTGAACGAGAACGCGGCATGGTATTATCCGGACCCGAAGCCGGCGGCGGCGGAGATCAAGGGCCGCATCGCGTTCTGGAAGGGCGTGTCCGTCACCCGCTGATCCTCAGCCGCCGACCGGTCGCCGCGCGAAGAGCCTTCCGTCGATCAGCGCCAGCGCCGCGGCGATCAGCGCCATCCCCGCGAGGTGGCGGGGTTCCAACACCTCGCCCAGCACGGCGGCGCCGAACAGGACGGCGCTGACGGGGACGAGGAGGGTGACGAGCGCGACGTTCGTCGCCCCGGCCTCGGCGAGGATGCGGAAGTAGAGGGCGTAGGCGAGCGCCGTGCAGACGAGGCCGAGGGCGAGGAGGGCCGGGAGGACGGCGGCCGGCGGCGCCGCCAGCGTCCAGGGCCGGTCGAAGACGAGCACCGCGGGGAGGAGCAGCAGCGTGGCCGCCACCACCTGCCCCGCGGCGCCCGCCAGCGGCGGGATGCCCAGTGGCCGGAACCGCCGGCCGAACACGTTGGCCCCGGCGTAGAGGGCGCAGGCGCCGAGCATGAGGCCGACGCCGATCAGCTCCGACCGCGTCGCCCCGAAGCCCGCCCCCGACAGCACGGCGACGCCGGCGAAGCCGACCGCCACGCCCGCGACCTTCACGGGCGTCGCCCGCTCGTCCGCCAGCGCGGCGTGGGCGACGAGGACGGTGAAGAGCGGCGTCGCGGCCTGGACGATGGCCGACAGCCCGGACGGGATGAAGGATTGCGCCGCGACGATGAGGGTGATCGGCACCGCGTTGTTCAGCAGGCCCATGCCGATCCAGGCCCACAGGCGGTCCCGGGTCGGGCGCGCCGTCTCGCCCGCCAGGACCGCCGCGGCGACGAGGACCGGCGCGGCGATGGCGACGCGGCACAGCACTACGGTCATCGGCGGCAGGTGCGGCGCGGCGATCGCCATGAGGAGGAAGGATCCGCCCCAGATCACGGAGAGGAGGGCGAGCATTCCCCAGGCCCCGGGGGACATGGGGGCGGACATGGGGGCGGACATGCGGGTGGTCATGGCGGGCGTGTCGCGCGGGGCGCGCCGGGCGTCGCCCCGCGGCGTGCCGTCACGTTCGCGGCGCGTCCACCAGCACGCCGGATTCACGGAGGGCGGCGATCTCGTCGGCCGTGTAGCCGGCGCCGGACAGCACCTCCTCCGCGTGTTCCCCGAAGCGCGGGGGGAGGGCGCGGACGCCGCCGGGGGTGCGCGACATCTTGATCGGCGTGCCGAGGGCGCGGAACCAGCCCATCTCCGCCACCATCCCGCGCGCGGCGGTGTGGGGCGCGGCCACCGCCTCGTCCACGTGCAGGACCGGGCCGGCGGGGAGGCCGGCCTTGAGCATGCGGTGGGTGATCTCGACGCCGTCCTCGGTGGCGAAACGCTCCTCCAGGATCGCCTCCAGCGCCTCGCGGTTCGTCACGCGGTCGCCGTTCGTCGCGAAGCGCGGGTCGGTCGCCAGGGCGCCGAGGCCGAGGAACTGACAAAACTTGCGCCACGCGGGGTCGTTCCCGACGGCGAGGAAGATCTCCCCCGTGCGCGTTTGGAACTTGGAGTAGGGCGCGAGGTTGGGGTGGGAGTTGCCCGTGATGGCCGGGCGCTTGCCGTTGAGGAAGTGGTTCGGTGCCTGCGGATGCAGCAGCGCCAGCCCGCAATCGTGCAGCGTCATGTCGAGGTACTGGCCGCGGCCCGAGCGCGCGCGCTCGTGCAAGGCCATGAGGATGGCGATGGCGGAGTAGAGGCCCGTCGCGAGGTCCACGATCGGCGTGCCCATGCGCACCGGCCCGGTCTCCGGCGTGCCGTTGACCGACATGAGGCCGACCATCGCCTGGATCACCGCGTCGTAGCCGGGCATGCCGCCGAGCGGGCCCTCCCCGCCGAAGCCGGAGACGCGGCAGTGGATGAGGCGGGGGAAGCGCTCGGACAACGCGTCGTAGCCGATGCCCCACTTCTCCATGGAGCCGGGCTTGTAGTTCTCGATCAGCACGTCGGCGCCGTCCAGCAGCCGCAGCAGCACCGCGCGCCCCTCGGCCTTCGAGAGGTCGAGGGCGATGCTCTTCTTGTTGCGGTTGACGCCGATGAAGTAGCTCGCGTCGCCGTCATGGAAGGGGGGGCCCCAGGCGCGGGTCTCGTCGCCCTGCGGCGGCTCGATCTTGATCACCTCGGCGCCGTGGTCGGAGAGGATCATCGTGCAGTAGGGGCCGCCGAGGACGCGGGTGAGGTCCACGACGCGGAGGCCGTCGAGCGAGCCGCCCGTGACGGTGCTGGCCTGCGGCCGGGTCTCTTCGAAGGGGGCGTCGGTCACGGGGCGGTCCTCCGGGCGTTCGCGGGGGTTGTTCCACCCGCCTCGCCCCCGATCAAGCGTCGCTAGTCCTTCGGCAGCCCCGGCGCCGGCGCCATGACGCCCGGCCCTCGCGGGCGCCGCTCCGGCTCGTCCGGGGAGAGGTAGAAGAGCGCCGCGAGGGCGAGGATCGGGAGCGACCACCACTCCATCCGCAACCCCCAGAACCGGTGTTCCGCGGGCGCGATGGCCGCGGCGCCGGTGCGGGGATCCACGACCGTCCGGGCCGCGCGCCGGTTGAGCCACAGGCCGAGCAACAGGTTGACCGCGGCGGCGAGGGCGAAGCCCAGGGCGAACGGCCAGGGGCCGACGGTGCCGGCGCCCCGGCCCGGTTCGCGCGCGAAGAAGGCGATGACGATCCCGGTGACGAGGCCGAGAAGGACGCAGACCATCATGAGCGGCCCGCGGCCGGACCAGGAGAGGGGGATGATCAGCACGCGATGTCTCCTGTGCGGCCGGCGTCAGGCAAGCGCGGGGTGGCCCCAGATTCGGGCGCAGAACTCGGGATAGGTCTCGGCCATCTCGTCGCGCACCGGGCCGCGGAGGAAGGCGCGCTCCGCGTCGGTCGGCGCGGGCGTCACCGGCACGTCGTCGGCGGCGTCGAAGTCGAAGCCCGTGTTCTCCCGGATGGTAGCGACCGTCTCCCCGGGATGCACGCTCTCCAGCGCGAAGCGCACCCGCGCCGCGTCGAAGCGGAACACGCAGCGGCCGGTGACGAGAGCCTGCGCCGTGCCGCGCCGGAACACCTCCGGCGGCGAGGTGCCGGGGGCGGAGACGTGGTCCACGCGGGGGACGAGGACGCGGGGCGAGTGCTCCTCCCGGAACAGGATCGTGCGCGGGGTCATGGTGTACATGAAGGCGGAGCCGAACGAGCCGGGGAAGCGCACGCCCACACCCGGCCATTCCCCGGTGCCGATGAGGTTCAG
Organism: Roseomonas sp.; assembly: GCA_964263755.1. Taxonomy (GTDB): domain Bacteria; phylum Pseudomonadota; class Alphaproteobacteria; order Acetobacterales; family Acetobacteraceae; genus Roseomonas. The sequence goes on from CAXVWQ010000432.1 coordinate 4,696, forward strand.
GTTGGCGGCGCCGTCGATCTGCCCGCCGCCGAGGAAGAACAGGTCGATCCGGCCCTGTCCCGTCAGGTCGAAGAGCTCGCGCGAGCCCTCGGTGAAGGGGTTGCCGGAACGCTTGTGCAGCAGCGAGAGGCGGATCGGGTGGCCGGCCTTGCGAACGAGCCAGCAGGCGGCGGCGGGAATGGGGGAGGCGGCGCCGACGGCGATGTGGCGCGCGGGCGGCGCGGCGGGGTCGAGGATCAGTCGGGCGAGCGCCGCCGCAAGCCGTTCCTCGGGCTGGACGGCGCTCATTCCGCGGCTG
>CAXVWQ010000433.1:0-3226 GCA_964263755.1 Roseomonas sp.
TCGCCACGCGCGCTTGCGCCGCGTGGCGACCACCCTCCGAACGACGGCGCTCTTTCAGAAGGGGGTCCAGGGGCCCCTGGCTCCTGGCGGATGGGGTCTGGGGAAGGCAGCGCCTTCCCCAGGGCCACCCGCGCCGCCCTCAGCGCAGCGGCATCCGCGCCGCCGCCGGGGCCAGGAACCGCGGGTCGTACACCTCCTCCAGCGCCGGCGTCCGCGGCAGCCCGAACCCTGCCACCGTCGCCGCGATCGTCGCGGCCAGCCGCGCCGGCTCCACGTCCCCGATCCCGCGCGCCCGCGTCGCGTCCGTCAGGATCTGCCGGTTCGCGAGCCAGCCCAGCCGGTCCGCCTCCAGCGCCGGATCGATGAGCGACGACTGCGCCCGGATCACCCCCGCCGGCCCGGTGGGGTCCGCCACCGCTTCCCGCCAGCCCCGCGCCGCCGCCAGCAGGAAGCGCCGCAGGGCATCCGGGTTGTCGCGGATCAGCGGCTGCCCCGCGAGGATGGCGTTGCCGTAGGAATCCAGCCCGTGATCGGCGTAGTGCAGGAACGACACGTCCTCCAGCCGCGCGCCGTTCGCCTTGATGTTGAACCACGTCGTGTAGTCGAAGCCCGTGACGCCCGCGACCTGCCGCGTCAGCAGCATCTGGTCCCGCAGCTGCGCCGTGACCTGCCGCCGCGTGACCCGTGCCTCGTCCACGCCGTTGGTCCGCAGGAAGGCCGGGAACATGCGCGACGCCGCGTCGGACGCGCCGTTGCCGATGACCTTCCCCTCCAGGTCGCGCGGCGTGACGATCCCCGCGGACCTCATCGAGATGACCGCCTGGGGCGAGCGGTTCTGCAGCACCATCACCGCCCGCGGCGTCGCCCCGGGCTGCCGCGCGGCGAACTCCGTCAGCGTGGACACGTCGCCGACGCCGAGGTCGTAGGCCCCCGACGCCACCCGGTTGATCGCGTCGCCCGAGCCGTTGGAGGGATCCACCGTCACGTCCAGCCCGGCGTCGCGGAAGTAGCCGCGCTCCCGCATGAAGTAGAAGGGCGCGGTGGAGCCATCCACGGCGAAGTTCAGCACCAGCCGCAGCCGCGTCACCTCCTGCGCGCGGAGGAGACGCGGGGCCGCGAGAGCGGGCCACGCCGCGAGCACGGCGCGTCGGGTCGTGCGGATCACGTTCGGTCCTCCTCCGGGTTCGGCCCGGCGGAGGCAGGTTCCGTGCCGTCGTGCCTCGGTCGGGAAGCCATGCAACATCCACGACCGCGACGACAGGCGGTCGCGGCGCGGCGGGCGGAAGGGGGAAGTGGACGCAGGCCGTCGGGCGTTCGCGAGGCCGCCGCCTCCTGCACCACCCCCCGGGACACGACCTCGCGCCATCCCTCCGCATCAGTGCGGATTCGTGACGTGGCCATTGCCAAGGTGCGTTCATCATGATCCTCTCGTTTCCAGGATGCTTCGATTCCGACGATCCAGGCCCTTGCTCCTCGGCATCTTCCTCCTCGCCCCGCCGGCGTGCGCAGACACGGGATTGCCGGAGCAGAACCTGTCCCCGGCGCAGCGGGCGCTCCGCGACGGCGTCGGTCGTCACGGCGGCGTGGACCACCGCCCGCGCGCCCGGACGGCGGAGATCGTGGCGGGCGGCGCCCGCCTCGTGGACCTGCGCGGCGCCGTCGCCGGCGCGGGCAACGTCGTCCCGGTCCCGACGGCGGCGATCAACCGCTTCACCGCCGATCCCGCGCGGGCGCTGACGCGCGTGCCGGGCGGGGGCACGGCCTGACCATGCGCCCCGCGACACCGACCCTCCCTGAACAACGCCGCGAACGGAACCCCATCTCGATGCCGTCCCCTGCCATCCCCACCCGCCGCACCGGGCGCGCGGTCAGCTGCTGCGCCGCGGCGCTCCTCCTCGTCACGGCCTGCGCACCGATGAGCGGGCAGGGTCCCGCCACCGCGCCGCAGGTCCAGTTGGAGGACGGGCTGACGCCGGATCAGCGGATGGTCCGCCTCGCGGTGGGCCGCCTGCCGGCGGACCGCACCTACCTGCCGCCGCCGGAGGTGCAGCGCGGCCAGACGGTGGCGGAGGGCGCCGTCGTCCTCGGCGTGCTCGGGGCCGTGGCGGGCGGCCTGATCGGCGGGCGGGGCAACCGTGTGGAGGGCGCGCTCATCGGCGGCACCGTCGGCGCGGGCGCGGGCGCCCTCGCGGGCAGTGCGGTCGCCGACAACGCCCAGGCCAACGCGAACTCGGAGCAGGCGTTGGCGGTCCAGATCAAGCTCGCGGACGACGATGCCGCGGACTTCCAGAACCTCGCCGCCATCGCCTCGCGCAACGCCGCCGCCGCCCGGCGGGACATCGCCGCGCTGAACGCCCGGTTCCGGTCGCGCCAGATCACGGCCGACCAGTTCCGGCTGGAGACCGAGAAGTATCGCCGCGACCTCGTCGCGATCCAGAGCCTGCGCAACGACACGGCGCGGGCGCGCGACGCGGCGTCCAACGCCTCCGCCAGGCAGGGCAACAACGTCCAACTCGCCTCGGCGGGGAACCGCTTCGGGCAGGCCAACGCGACCCTCGGGCGGGCGGAAGCGGATCTCGCGCGCGTCCTCGCGACGGTCCCGGGCTGATGCGAGCCCCCCTCCTCCCCGTCGCGGCCCTCCTCGCCCTCGCGGGCTGCGCGGCGCCCGGCGAATGCGATCCCACGCGGACGACCTTCCTCTCGGGCATCGGCTGCTCCGCGGGCGGGGGATACCAGAACCGCCAGCGCATCCTCGTGGACGAGCGCACGGTCGCCCAGGGCCGCGCCAACGCCGCGGCGGTGGACGCCGCCGCCGAGCAGCGCAACCAGGCCCAGACCGAGGCGGCGCGCAACGCGGCACGCGCCCGCGTGGCGCGTCAGGACGGGGAGGTCGCGTCGCTCCGCGCCCGCCTCAACGCGGCGCGCGCCGAACGGGCGAACGACCCGCGCGTCGCCGCCGCCGCCGCCGACCTCGAACGGGCCCAGCGCGCGCCGACGACGGATGCCGACATCGCGGCGCGCGACCAGACCGTCCAAGGCCTGCGACGCCGGGTGGATGCCCTGCTCGGCATCTGACACCGGCGTGCGCTTCTCCTGACCTCTTCGGGGGTTGCGCCTGTGGCCCTGGAGGAAGGCTCTGCCTTCCTCCAGACCTCCATCCGCCAGGAGCCAGGGGCCCCTGGACCCCCTTCCGTAAATGCCCCCGTGGGGAGGTGGGTCGCCACGC
>CAXVWQ010000434.1:0-13273 GCA_964263755.1 Roseomonas sp.
ATCACGGGCGGATGCACCCAGTCCCCGAAGACCAATCCGGCCCGCGCCGGCGGGATGAGCGTGTGGAAAGGGTGGTGGAGCTGAGGGGAATCGAACCCCTGGCCTCGTCATTGCGAACGACGCGCTCTCCCAACTGAGCTACAGCCCCACACCCGCGGCGACGGCTTGGGGACCGTCGCGGGAGGCGGCCGTATCCTCCGCCCCAAGCCGCGCGTCAAGCAGGTCGCGCGTCGGGCAGGTCGCGCATCGAATGCGCCGGCACGCCATCCTCGCGGTTCCCTTCACCGACATTCCACCCCATCTTGCGGCGAAGGCCATGCCCTTCGACGCCACCACCTCCGCCTACGCCACCGCCATCGCCCCGCGCCCCCGCGGGCGCGCCGTGGCCCTGTGGCTCCTCGCCGTCGCGGCGATGGTCTGGGTCATGGTGGCGATCGGCGGGGCGACGCGGCTCACCGGCTCCGGCCTCTCGATCATGGAATGGGCGCCGGTGGCGGGCTTCCTGCCGCCGATGTCGGACGCGGAGTGGACCCGCCTCTACGACCTCTACCGCGCCATCCCGCAATACGCCCTCGTCAACGCCGGCTTCGGGCTGGAGGGGTTCAAGGGCATCTTCTGGCTCGAATGGGTCCACCGCTTCTGGGGGCGGGTGATCGGGCTGGCCTATCTCGGCGGGCTGCTGTGGTTCTGGTGGCGGGGCGCGATCCCCCGGGGATACGGCGGGCGCCTCGTCCTCCTGCTCGCCCTCGGCGGGCTCCAGGGCGCGGTCGGCTGGTTCATGGTGGCCTCGGGGTTCGAGGCGGACCGGACGGCGGTGTCGCCCTGGCGCCTCGTCATCCACCTCGGCCTCGCCCTCCTGCTCTTCGCGATGCTCCTCTGGACCGCCCTGTCCCTCCTGCGGCCCCCCCTGCGGCCACTGCTACAGCTTGGCCGGGATGGGCCCGCGGCCCCGGCGGGACTCCGCCCCCTGGCGCACACCACGGCCGGGCTGCTCGTGCTGGCGATGCTCGCGGGCGGCTTCGTCGCGGGCATCCGGGCGGGGCTGGACTACAACACCTTCCCGCTGATGGGCGGGCGGTGGGTGCCGGAGGGCTACGCGGCCCTCTCGCCCTTCCCGCGCAACCTCGTGGAGAACGTGGCGGCGGTGCAGTTCAACCACCGGCTGCTGGCGACGCTCGCGGCCCTCGCCGCGGCGGTGCTGGCGTGGCGGGCGTGGCGGCTGCCGGTCGGGGCCGCCCGCACCGCGGGTCTCCTCCTCGGCGGCACCGTCGCCCTGCAATACGTGCTCGGCGTGGCGACGCTCCTCCTCGTCGTCCCCGCCTGGCTCGGCACCCTGCACCAGACCGTGGCGGTGGGCGTGCTCGGCGCCGTGCTCCTCGTCCTCCACGCGCTGCGGCGGCCGCGGGCGGAACCGGCGGGGATGGTGCAACGGGCCGGCCCCGGCGCCCGGCGGGGCGCGCGGGGTTGAGCGCCGCCCACGCCGCGGCCCCGCCGGACGAGGCGAAGGGGGCCGGGGAGACCCCCGCCCCCGCTCCTGACGGCCGCCTCGCCGAGATCCTCGACGCCCTGCCGGCCGGCCTCGCCGCCTACGACCGGGACGGGCGGCTGATCCACGCCAATCCCGCGCTGTGGCGTCAGGCCGGGCCGGGCGCCACGCCCCTGCCGGACGGGGCGACGCTGGAGCAGGTGGTCACCCTCCTGGCCGCCGCCGGCCACTACGGCGACGGCGACCCCGCGACGCGGGTGCGGGCCGGACTGGCGCTGGACCGCTCGCGCTCCCGGCGGCGGCTCGCGCGCAACGCCATGGGCTGCTGGCACGAACTCAGCAGCACGCCGCTGCCGGGCGGCGGGACCGTCTCCCTGTCGGTGGACGTCACGGCCGTGCGGCGCACCGAATCGCAGGCGGTGGAGCGCGCGGCCCTGCTGGAGGCGATCCTCGAACGCCTGGAAGGCGGGGTGGCCGAATACGATCACGGCAGCCGTCTCCGCTACCACAACGCGGCCTACGAGACGTTGATCGGCGCCGCGCCCGGTACGCTGCGCCGCGGCATGACCATCGCCGAGGTCGTCGACCTCTTGGACGCCGCGGGGCAGTTCGTGGGCCTGACGGAGTCGGAGCGCGCGCACCTGCCGCGGGAGGGCCTGTACGGCCCGCGGGAATCGGAGCGTCGCCGCCCCGACGGGATGGTGGTGTGGAGTCGCAGCACCCCCTTCCCGGAGGGCGGGCACCTCGTCGAGGTGGAGGACATCACCTCGCTGCGCCGTGCGGAGGAGGACGTGCTCCGCGGCGCCGAGACCACGCGCGCGATGCTCGACAACGGCACGGACGGGTTGGCACTGTTCGACGCGGCGGGCCGGCTGATCGCGGCCAACGCGCGCGCGGCGAGCATGGTCGGCCTGTCGCCGGCGATCATGACGCCGGGGCGGCGGCTGGCCGACCTCTACGCGGCGCAGGTCGCGGCCGGCGAGTTCGGCCCGGGCTCGACCGGCGTGACCGAGGTGGGGGAGGACATGGCGCGCCCGGCGGAACGGCCGGAGGACCGGCCCCGCCGCTACGTCCGCCGCCGCCCCGACGGGTCGCTGCTGGAGGTGCGGACCGACCCGATGCCGGGGGGCGGCACCATCCGCACCTACCGCGACGTGACGGCGGAGCACCGGGTGCGGGCCGAACTGGAGGCGGCGCGGGACGCGGCGGAGGCGGCGTCGCGCGCCAAGTCCCGCTTCCTCGCGACGGTGACGCACGAGTTGCGGACGCCGCTGAACGCGGTGATCGGCTTCTCCGAGGCGATCGCGGAGGAGACGCGCCCCGAGCGGATGCAGGGGCATGCCGCGGAGGTGCTGGCAGCTGGGCGCGGGCTGCTGGCGCTCGTGGACGGCATCCTGGAGGCGGCGCGGGCCGAGGCCGGGGAGGGAGTGGCGGAGGCCCGCCCCTTCGACCCCGCCCCCGTGCTGCGGGCCGCGGCGGCGGAGGCGGCGGTGGCGGCGGGGGAGGCGGGGCTCACCCTCTCGCTCGACGTGCCGCGGCGGCTGCCGCCGGTGCTGGGGGAGCAGCGCGGGCTGCGGCGGGTGCTCGACGCCCTGCTGTCCAACGCCGTGAAGTTCACGCCGGAGGGCGGGACGGTGACGGTGGCGGCGCGGGTGCAGGATGGCGGCGTGGTGGCCCAGGTGGCGGACAGCGGGATCGGCATGCGGCCGGAGGACGTGCCGCGGGCGATGGAGGCCTTCGTGCAGCTGGAGGCCGGGCTGGCCCGGCGCTACCCGGGCTCTGGCCTGGGCCTCTACCTCGCGAAGGTGCTGACCGGGGCGATGGCGATGGGGCTGGAGTTCGAGACGGCCCCGGGCGCCGGGACGACGGCGCGGGTGACGATGCGCCCGGATGCGGCGTGCGGGCGAACGGACGGGTTCGGGGCCGGCGCGCGGCGCGGCCCCATGACGGGATGAGGAGGTCGGCATGAGCGTTGCGATGAGCGTTGCGATGACGGGCGAGACGGCGCTGGACACCACGGCGCGGCTGTTCTTCCGCGACCTGGACCGGGACGACGCCCTGCGGATCGCCGGGCACGCGCTGGCGGGAAGCGAGGACGGCGAACTCTTCCTCGAATACCGGGAGAGCGAGGTGACGAGCCTGGAGGACGGGCGCATCCGCTCCGCCTCCTTCGACACCACGCGCGGCTTCGGGCTGCGGGCGGTGCGCGGCGCGGCGGCGGCCTACGCCCATGCCGGGGAGATCACGGCGCCCGCGCTGAAGCGGGCGGCGGCGGCGGTGCGCGGGCTGCCGGGGGAGGGCGCGATCCGCGTGTCCGACCCGCCGCGGGCGACGAACGCGCGGCTGTACGACGCGGCCAACCCGCTGTCGGCGATGGATTTCCCGGCGAAGGCGGCGCTGCTGGCCGACCTCGACGCCTACGCCCGGTCCCGCGATCCCCGGGTGGTGCAGGTGATGGCGTCGCTGTCCGGCGAATGGCAGGCGGTGCGGATCACCCGGCCCGACGGGTCGGAGGTCGCGGACCTGCGGCCGCTCGTGCGGCTCTCCGTCTCCGTCGTCGTGGAGTCGAACGGGCGTCGGGAGACGGGGTCCTTCGGCACCGGCGGGCGCTTCGGCTACGACCGGGTGGTGTCCCCCGAATCCTGGCGCGCCGCCGTGGACGAGGCGCTGCGGGGCGCCGTGCTGAACCTCGATTCCGTCCCGGCGCCCGCGGGGGAGATGGAGGTCGTGCTCGGCTCCGGCTGGCCCGGCATCATGCTGCACGAGGCGATCGGGCACGGGCTGGAGGGCGACTTCAACCGCAAGGGCACCTCCGTCTTCTCCGGGCTGATGGGGCAGCGCATCGCCTCCGCCGGCGTGACGGTGGTGGATGACGGGACGCTGCCGGACCGCCGCGGATCGCTCACCGTGGACGACGAGGGCACGCCCTCCGGCCGCACCGTGCTCATCGAGGACGGGGTGCTGACGGGCTTCATGCAGGACCGCCAGAACGCCCGGCTGATGGGCGTGCAGCCCACCGGCAACGGCCGCCGCCAGTCCCACGCCCACGTGCCGATGCCGCGGATGACGAACACCGTCATGCTCGGCGGCGAGTATGCGCCGGAGGAGATCGTGCGGAGCGTCAAGCGCGGCCTCTACGCCGTGAACTTCGGCGGCGGGCAGGTGGACATCGTCTCCGGCAAGTTCGTCTTCTCCGCCTCCGAGGCCTACCTCATCGAGGACGGGAGGATCGGCGCGCCGGTGAAGGGCGCGACGCTCATCGGGGAGGGCGCGACGGCGCTCACGAACATCGCGATGATCGGGAACGACATGGCGCTCGACCCCGGCGTCGGCACCTGCGGCAAGGCGGGCCAGGGCGTGCCGGTGGGCGTGGGACAGCCGACGCTGAAGATGCGCGGGCTGACGGTGGGCGGCACCGCCGTCTAGCCGCCGCCGTCTCGCTGCCCCCGCCGTGGATGCCGGGACGGTCGCCCTCGCGAACCTCGTGATGGCGGCCGCGACGGTCGTGCAGCTCTCGGCGGGCCTCGGCCTCGCCGTGGTCGGCGTGCCGCTCCTGCTCCTGCTCGATCCCCGCTACGTCCCGGCGCCCTTCGCGGCGGCGGGGCTGCTGCTGCTGTTCGGGCAGTGGCGGGCGGATGCCGGGGCGGTGCCGCGCGGCCTGTTCCTCCCTTCCGTCGCCGGCCTCGTCGCCGGCACCGCGGCGGGGATGCTGCTCGTGGCGTGGGAGCCGGCGCTGGCCTCCCGGCGGGGCTGCGGCGTGGTGATCCTCCTGACCGTCGCGCTGACGCTCGTCGCCCCGCCGATCCGGCCGACCCCGGGGGCGCTGGGCATCGTCGCCCTCGTCTCCGGCGTGATGGGCGGGGTGGCGACGGTGCACGGGCCGCTCGTCGGCCTCGCCGTCTCGCGCCTGCCGGCGGCGTCGCTGCGGGGGTTCCTCGGGTTGTTCTGGCTCATCGGGCAGGGCACCATCCTGCTCATGGCCATCCCCGCCGGGCGGACGGATTCCGATACGCCCTGGCTCGCGCTCTCGCTCCTGCCCGGGATTGCCGTCGGCGCCGCGTTGTCGGGGCCGGCGCGGCGCTGGCTCGTCGGGCCGCGGCTGCGGGTGGGCATCCTCGTCGTCGCCGGCACCGCGGGGCTCGGGCTGGTGGTCCTCGGATGAGGCGGGCGCGGGCGGAGGAGGCGGCGGCCCTCTCGGCGCTGACCGAACGGGCCTACGCGGACTACGTTCCCCTCCTCGGCCGCCGCCCCGCGCCGATGGACGACGACTTCGACGCCCGCGTCGCGGCCGGGGAGGCCTTCGTGCTGGAGCGGGACGGCGCGGTCGCCGCGCTCGTCATCCTGGAGGACGCCCCGGACCACCTGTGGATCGAGAGCCTCGCGGTGGACCCGGCGCTGCACGGGCAGGGTCTGGGGCGCGCCCTCCTGGCCTTCGCGGAGGCCGAGGCGCGGCGGCGCGGCTTCGCCGAGCTGCGGCTGCTGACGAACGAGGCGATGACCCGCAACCTCGCCCTCTACGCCCGCGCCGGCTTCGCGGAGTTCGACCGGCGGGAGGAGGACGGGTTCCGGCGGGTGTGGATGCGGCGGGCGCTGGATCAGGCCGGGATGTAGCCGCGGGCGCGGGCCCAGGCCTCGGCCGTGGCGACGGCCCGGAGGGCGATCGGCGCCGCGGCCCAGACCCGGTTGGTGAGGCCCGCCTGGGCGGCCGGATCGTCCCGGTATCCGTGCGACAGCCGGTTCCGCACCTTCGCGGCGTCGAGGAAGCGGTCGGCGCCTTCGATCACCCCGAACCTCTCCATGTGGTCGAGGATGTCGCGGCGGGAGAGGCGGGCCACGTCGCGCGCCTCCTCCGTCTCGGCGGCGAGGCGGAAGACCTCGTCCTGCAACGTGTTCATGACGTTCGCGAAGCGGAGGATGAGCGCGTCCCGCATCATGGCGTCGCGGCGCGCCGACCGCGTGATCGCCTCGGGGCTCCAGGGAAAGCCGGCGCCGATCTCCTCCATCGCCTCGTGGAGCGAGTCCGCGGCGGCACGGGCACGACGGATCGCGGTGATCAGGTCCCCGTTCAGAAGCGCACCCCCGTTTCCAGCGCGACCGCGTGGATGCGCTCCGGCGCGTCCTCCGTGCCGAGGACGAGGAGGTCGGTGTGGCGCTCCTCCATCGCCTTCTCGATCCGGTCCTCGATCCGCCAGATCACCGCCTCGTCCGGCGCGTGGCCGGGAACGCGGACGAACAGGTCGAGGTCGCCGCCCTTGAGGTCGAGGCGGGCGCGGGAGCCGAACACGTAGAACTCGGCCTCCGGACCGAACGCGTCGAGGAGGATCGCGCGCACCGCCGCGACCTCGTGCGGCCGCAGGCGGATGCCCCGGACGGCGCCGGCGGCCGCCCCGTTCACATCGCGCATTCCGCGAAGGCGCGGGACACGTCGCCGCCCCAGTCGCCGGCATTCAGCCGCAGCAGGCGTTCCGCGTGCGTCTCCCCGCTCGCGACGATGGCGTCGAGCGGGGCGAGGAACCGCTCCTCCCCGTGACCGCGGGCGCGCAGCCCGTCGCGGGCGATGGCCAGGACGTCCGCCGCCACCTCCCGCAGCGTGCGGTCGGCGATGGTCGCGTCCAGCGCCCGCGTCGGCACCTCCGCCCGGGCGGCGCGCATCTGCGCCACCGTCCAGTCCCGCGTCAGCGCGCGGGCGGCCTTCTGCGCCGCGTCGTCGTAGAGCAGCCCGGCCCAGAGGGCGGGGAGCGCGCAGACCATGGCGGGCGATCCCACGTCGGCCCCGCGCATCTCCAGGAAGCGCTTGAGGCGCACGTCGGTGAAGACAGTGGTGACGTGGTCCGCCCAGTCCCCCATCGTCGCGCGCACGTCGGGGCGGCCGGGGAGGCCGTCCGCCATGAAGGCGCGGAAGGTGGAGTTCGTCGCGTCCACGAACCGCCCGTCCCGCATCACGAAGTACATGGGAACGTCGAGGACGTATTCGCAGAACCGCTCGAACCCGAACCCCTCCTCGAAGGCCACGGCGGGGATGCCGGTGCGGTCGGGGTCGGTGCGGGTCCAGACCTGCCCGCGCAGCGTGCGGTATTCCGTCGGCTGGCCTTCGCGGAAGGGGGAGTTGGCGAAGAGCGCGGTCGCGAGGGGTTGGAGCGCGAGCGAGACCCGCAGCTTCTCCACCATGTCTCCCTCGTCCCCGAAGTCGAGGTTGGCCTGCACGGTCGCCGTCCGCAGCATCATGTCGAGGCCCATGTCCCCGACCCGCGGCATGTAGTCGCGCATGATGGCGTAGCGGGTCTTCGGCATCCAGGGCATGGCGTCCCGCGTCGCCGTCGGGTGGAAGCCGATGCCGGCGAAGCCGATGCCCATGGGCTCCGCGACCTCGCGCAACGCCGTCAGGTGGTCGGCCAGTTCCGCTTCGGTCTCGCCTACCGTCGCGACGGTCGCGCCGGACAGCTCGAACTGCCCGCCGGGTTCGAGCGAGATGGAGGCGCCGTCCCGCTTCAGCCCGATGGTGTTCCCGGCATCCTCGATGCGCTCCCACCCCCGCGCCGCCAGCGCGTCGAGGATGGCGCCGATGCCATCCGGTCCCTCGTAGGGCGGCGGCGAGTGGTCGCGATGGCGGAACCCGATCTTCTCGTGCTCCGTCCCGATCCGCCAGGCGTCGCGCGGCTTGCACCCCGCCTCGAACCACGCGGCGAGGTCGCGCGGGCCCGTGACGGGCGTGAGGTCGGCCTCACCGGGGTTCGACATGCATGCTTCCCAGATCCCCGTGTGCGGCCCGCCATCGGTGCAGGCGAGCGGTTTCGCGCCCCGGGCCTCAGCCCCGGGACGACCCGTTCCCCCCGCCCCAGTCCCCGCGCAACGCCTGGATCACCGCCAGCGCCGAGACCGCCGCCGTCTCCGCCCGCAGGATTCGCGGGCCGAGCGAGGCCGGTGCAACAAAGGGATGGCGCAGCAGGGCGTCAAGTTCCGGCCCCGCGAAGCCGCCTTCGGGGCCGACCAGCGCAGCCGGCATGGCGGGGGCCTCCCGCACCGCCGCCGCCAGCGGTCGGGCGTCGCGGCGCTCCGCGGCGATGATCAGGGGCGACCCGTCCCAGGCGGCCAGCGCGGCGTGCAGCGGCAGCGCCTCCGCCACCTCCGGCACGTCCAGCCGCTCGCACTGCTCCGCCGCCTCCCGCGCGATGAGGGTGAGGCGGGCGCGGTTCACCCGGTCCGGCACGGCGCGCGTCGTCAGCACCGGGCGGATGGCGCGGGCGCCGAGTTCGGTGGCCTTCTCCACCACCCATTCCATCGCGTCGCGCTTGAGGGCGGCCATCAGCAGCACCGGGCCGGACGGCGGCGGCTGGTCGCGCACCCGCTCCTCCGGCACCACGGCGGCGTCGCGGCGCACGAAGCCGATCCGGCCGCGCCATTCGCCGTCCCGCCCGTTGAACAGCAGGACCGGGTCCCCCACCCCCCGCCGCAGCACCCCGCCGAGGTAGCGGCCGGAGGCGGGGACGGCGACGCCCTCCGCGAGGTCGTGGTCGGTGAACAGGCGAGGGATGGACATGGAGGGCGGACCCCGGCTTCGTGCGGCGCGTGACCCCATACACCGACATCCGGCCGGATTTCGCGAGGGTGGGAGCGGCGCGCTGGCTGCCGGCGGCGTTCGTCCCCTACGCGCTGCTGATGCGGCTGGACCGGCCGATCGGGTCGTGGCTCCTGTTCCTTCCCGGCCTGTGGGCCTTCGCCGCCGTGGCACCGGACTGGGGCACGGGCATCCGCCTCTCCTTCCTCTTCGGCCTCGGCGCCGTGGTCATGCGCGGCGCGGGCTGCGTCGTGAACGACCTGTGGGACCGCGACATCGACCGGCAGGTGGAGCGGACGCGCGGCCGTCCCCTGGCGTCCGGGGCGGTGTCGGTGCCGGGGGCCATGCTCCTCCTGGCCGTGCCCCTGGTGATCGGGCTGGCGATCCTCCTGCAACTCCCCCCCGCCGCGATCTGGCTCGGCATCGCCTCCCTCCTCCCCATCGCCCTCTACCCGCTGGCGAAGCGCGTCACCGACTGGCCCCAGGCCGTCCTCGGCCTCGTCTTCTCCTGGGCGGCCCCGATGGGCTGGGCCGCGGCCACCGGCGCCCTCGCCCTCCCCGGCCTCCTCCTCTGGCTCGCCGGCTTCCTCTGGATCCTCGGTTACGACACGATCTACGCGCATCAGGACCGGGAGGACGACGCCCTCGCCGGCATCGGCTCCTCCGCCCTGGCGCTCGGCGACCGCACCCGGCCCTTCGTCGCGGCGGTGTTCGCCGGGACGATCCTGGCGGTCGGCGCCGCGGGGATCGCGGCGGGGCTGGGGATCGGCTTCGCGGCGGCGCTCCTCCTCCCGGCGGCGCATTTCGCGCGGCAGGTGCGGCGGCTCGACATCACCGATCCGGCCGGATGCCTCCGCGTGTTCCACTCCAACCGGGACGCGGGGCTGCTGATCGCGCTGGCGCTGCTGGCCGGGCGCATCTGATGGCTCGGGATTGAAGGACGACCCGGAGGGCTTCGTCGTCGCCCACACCGCCGTCGCGCGCGCCCCGCTCGTGCCGGAGGTGGCGCTGCACCTCGCGACGGAGATCACCCCGATCTGGGGCGCCACGGAGGCCTGGCTCGGCCGGGAGGGGATCGAGCCGCCCTTCTGGGCCTTCGCGTGGCCCGGCTCCCAGGCCCTCGCGCGCTTCGTGCTGGACGACCCGGGGCGGGTACGGGGGCGCCGCGTGCTGGACTTCGCGGCCGGTGGCGGGCTGGCCGCGATCGCCGCCGCGATGGCCGGCGCGGCGTCCGTGGAGGCGGCGGAACTCGACCCCCTGGCCCACGCCGCGACCCGCGTGAACGCGCGGCTGAACGGCGTCACCGTGGCCGAGGCGCCGGGCGACGTGGTCGGCGCCGCGTGCCGGTGGGACCGCATCCTCGCGGGCGACGTCTGCTACGAGGCGCCGATGACCCGCCACATCCTCCCCTGGCTGCGCGCCATGGCGGGGGCGGGGGCGGAGGTGTGGCTCGCCGATCCCGGGCGCGCCTACCTGCCGCGGGACGGGCTGGAAGCCGTGGCGCGCCACGCCGTCCCCACGAGCCGGGAACTGGAGGACCGCGACGTGCGGGACGTGACGATCTGGCGGCTGCACCCCACCGGCTGGCAACCCGGCGGCTGAGGCGGAAGCGGCGCGTTCGTGCCCGACCGGTGTCCGGGGCCGCGGCAAGGCCTTCCCGTGCCGCCGAACGGAATGCCGCGGGTTCCGTTCCGCCCCCGGCGCGCAACCGCCGGTGCACCGCAGCCGTTTGTCACGTCACAGACACAACGGTCGCGGTGACCATGGCCTCCTCCTCGCCTCCCCTCGGATCTCCCACGCGGCGCATCCTCATCGTCGAGGACGAGATCCTCATCGCCCTTGACCTTTCCTCCATCCTCCAGGGGCTGGGATACGAGGTGGTGGGGTGTGTCGGGGATTCGTCGGCGGCGCGGGAGGCGGCGGCGCGGCCGGGCGGGGTGGATCTCGCGCTCGTGGACCTGAACCTGCAGGACGGGCCGTCCGGCCCCGCGCTCGGGCGCGACCTGTCGCGGCGCGGCGTGACGGTGCTGCACCTCACCGCCAATCCAGGCCAGGCGGCGCTCGGCGTGGACGGCCCGGTGGGCATCCTGCCCAAGCCCTACAGCGAGACGGGTCTGGCGGAGGCGGTGGCCTTCGCCCTGTCCGTGCGGGCGGGCCGCCCCATCGCGGTGCCCGAGGGGCTGCGGGTGCTGCCGCGCCCGGCGGAGCGGAGTGCGGCCCCGGCGCACGCGACGCGGCCGCGGGGCCTGGAGTTGCAGGCGGCGGGATAGGTCGCGACGGCCGCCGGCTCGGCGGGACGCCTGCCGTCGGCGGCATTCCGCCTCGGGTCGCCGCCTGGGCGGCTTTCTCCGGATTCCCGCCCCTTCACCCTCGTCCGCGCGGCCCGTCGGGTTCGCGTCACGGTCCTTCGGGGTCGTCACCCGGGTCGTCGTGACGCTCCCGGTTCGCAGCGCATGGGTGCCGGAGGCGGCCCTACCCGACCCCGCGTCGGCCGAGGCCCGCGTGACGACGGCGAAGGGACCTCACGGGCATCCGCAGCTCCACCTCCAGCCCGTGCCGGTGCCAGAAGCGTTGCAGGTCGCCACCCAACTGGCCGCGCACGGCCATGGCGGCGATCTGCGAGCCGAAGCCCTCCCGCCCCGGCGGCCCGGGGACCGGCGGCCCGCCCTCCTCGCGCCAGGTCAGGATCAGGTCGTCCCCCTCCTCCCGCGCAGCGACGGTGACGCGGCCCGCGGGATCCGAGAAGGCGCCGAACTTCGCGGCGTTCGTGCCGAGTTCGTGGAACAGCAGGGCGAGCGGCGTGGCGGCGCCGTCGTCGAACGGGCGGTCGCGCCCCTCGGTGCGGAGGCGATCGCCCGACGTGTCCCCGGCATCGGGGGCGTAGGGCGCCATGAGGCGACGAAGGAAGTGGAACAGCGTCGCGGCGCCGATGTCAGGCGCCCCCTCCTCCGTGTGCGGGCGGGCGAACTCGTGGGCATGGCCCAGCGCCTCCACGCGGCCGCGGATGTCGGCGGCGAAGGCCGCGGCCTCCGGGTGGCGGCGGGCGGCGAGGCCGACGAGGGAGGCGACGACCGCGAAGATGTTCTTGATGCGGTGGGGCAGCTCGTGGCGGAGCACCTCCCGCTCCTCCGCGATGCGGCGGGCGTCGTGGGTGTCGGTGCAGGTGCCGAGCCAGCGGATGATGCGGCCGTCGTCGTCGCGCAGCGGCTCGGCGCGGCCGAGGTGCCAGCGCCACGATCCGTCTGCGGCGCGCAGGCGCATCTCCGCCTCGTAGGGCTCGCCGGTGCGGAGGGCGTGGTGCCAGCGCCGACGGGTCGCCTCGCGGTCCTCTGGGTGGAGGGCGGCCGACCAGGGGTGGTCGTGCGGCGCGCGGTCGGCGCGGCCGGTGAGGTCGTGCCAGCGGCGGTTGACGCCGTCCAGACGGCCGTCGGGGCCAGCGGACCACAGGATCTGCGGCAGGGCGTCGGACAGGGTGCGGATCTCGCGCTCGCCCGCCGCTCGCGCGGCCTCCGCGCCCTTGCGGTCGGTGACGTCGAGGGCGAGGCCGAGCGCGCGGGCCGGGCGGCCGGCGGCGTCGCGCGTGGCCCGGCCGCGCGCAAGAACCCAGCGGGGTTCGCCACCCGGCGGCAGCAGGCGGTACTCGGCCGCGAACGGGCCATCCGCGTGCAGCGCGGTGTCGAGCGCCGGGCGGTCGTCCGGATGGACCGCGGCGGTCAGCGCGGCGAGGGGGAGGCCGCGGGCGCCGTCCTCCGGCGCCACGCCGTGCAGGCGGCAGGTGCGGGGGTCGGCGAGGACGCGGTCCTGCGGGGCGGACCACTCCCAGGCGCCGACGAGGTCGGCGGCCTCGAAGGCGGCGGCGAGGCGGACGTTGCTGTCCGCCGTGGCGCCGGGATCGTCGGGGGACACGGCACTCCTGTCCGGCGGGATGGCGACGTCGCTGCCGGGGTGATGAGGAAGGATAGCGCGGCGGAGGGGGCCAGGGTTGCCGGCCGCGCCCGACGGAGGGCGCCCGCGCGGGCGACCCGGCGGCAACGGCCCTCATGCCGGCCTGCGCTTCTCCTGACGTTCTCGGGGGGTGCGCTTGGGGCCGTGGAGGTAGGCGCTGCCTTCCTCCAGACCTCCATCCGCCAGGAGCCAGGGGCCCCTGGACCCCCGTTCGTAAAAGCAATGCCGTCGTGGGCGGGGGTGGGGGCCCACCCGCCGGGCGCCGGGGGGGGCCCACCCACCCCCCC
>CAXVWQ010000435.1:0-12402 GCA_964263755.1 Roseomonas sp.
CGTCGGGTTCGGTGGGGCGGAAGGGCTGGCGTCGCTGCGACTGCTGGACCGAATGGTGAAGGAGGGCGGGATGCCCAACCTCAACATCCAGGCGGCGCAGCAGGCCTTCGCGGCGGGCAAGCTGGGGATGCTGTACTGGACCACCGCGGTGCTGCGCGGGACGGTGTCGCAGGTCGGGCGTAACTTCGAGCTGCGGACCGGGCCGATGCCGGTCATCGACCGCGAGAAGGGCCGCCTGCCGACGGGCGGCGCGGCGGGGATGCTGACGGCGCGCGATCCGGCGAAGCGGGACGCGGCCTGGAAGTTCCTGCGCTACTCCACCTCCGCGGAGGGCACGTCGCTCATGGTGACGAACACGGGCTACATCCCGATGAACCAGATGGCCATCGATGATCCGCGGTATCTCGGCGACTTCTACCGCGACAACCCGCTGTTCCGGACCGCGACCCGGCAGGTGCCGCTGATGGTGCCGTGGTATGCCTTCCCCGGCGCCAACTCCGTGCGCGTGACGACGGTGATGACGGACAACATGGCCCGCGTGATCGAAGGACAGGCGACGCCCGAGGTCGTGCAGCGCGACATGGCGACGGAGGTGCGTCGCCTCCTGCTCCGGCGGTCGTGACGTGACGTTCCGCGTCGCCCAGGTCAGCGACCTCCACCTTTCGGCGCGCGCGCCGGGCTTCTCCGCCAACGCGGAGAGGCTGGCAGGCTGGCTCCGGGGCGCGCGGCCGGACCTCGTCGTCGACACGGGCGACGTGTCGCTCGACGGGGCGGACGACGCGGCCGACCTGCGGCTGGCGCGGGCGTGGCACGACGGGCTGGGGCTGGACTGGGTCGCGGTGCCGGGGAACCACGACGTGGGAGACCTCCCGGCGTCGAAGCAGCCCGCCAACCCTGTCCGGCTGGTGCGGTGGCGGGGCGAGATGGGACCGGATCGCTTCTCCCGCGACATCCCGGGATGGCGGCTCCTCGGGCTGGACAGCCAGGTGGCGGCGACCGGGCTGCCGGAGGAGGAGGCGCAGGCCGTGTGGCTCGCCGAGGCCCTCGAAGGGGCCGGGGCGCTGCGGGTCGCGCTGTTCCTGCACAAGCCGCTCTACGAGGAACACGCGGGGGAGGCGGCAGAAACCTTCTGGTGCGTGCCGCCCTCGGCCCGGCGGCGCTTGCTCGCGATCCTCGGGGACCACCCTCCCGCGCTCGTCGCGAGCGGGCACATCCATCAGTGGCGTGACCGCGGGGTGGTGGACGGGATGCGGCAGGTGTGGGGACCGAGCGCGGCCTTCGTGGTGGGAGACCCGTGGCAGAAGCCGGTGGGGGAGAAGGTGCTGGGGGCCGTCGAGCACGAGTTTCACCCCGACGGGTCCTGCGCCTCCCGGCTCGTGCGGGTGCCGGAGCTGACGCCGCACGACATCGGGGAGATGCCGCACCTCTACGGGCCGCTGCCACGACTGGCGCCCGCCGACGCTGCCTGACAGGCGAAGCGTCATCCTGTCCAGGATCACCCCGCACGGGCGATGCCGGCCAGGCCTGGAGCCTGCCGTGAAACGCGATGCCATCACGCCCCCGGCACGGACCCGTCACGGACCCGTCGCGCCGCGTCGCTAAGGACGTCGGATGCTCCGACGCGGCGCGCTCCTCGCCGCCCCCGCGCTCCTTCCCGCCGTCGCGCGCGGGCAGGGCGACACGCGCCCGCTCCTGCGCATCGCCGTCCAGGCCCTGCCGCCCACCCTGGAGCCGCTGGAGGCGATCTCCAACGTCGGGCTGCGCGTGACGTACAACGTGTTCGACACCCTCTGGCGCCGCGACTTCCGGGCTGAGACGGAGCGGGGCGGCTCCCACCTCGGTCCCTTCCTCGCCACGTCGCTGGAGCGCCGCGATCCCCTCACCTGGGTCGCGACCCTGCGGGAGGGGGTGCGCCTGCACGACGGCGGCGAGATGACCGCCGACGACGTGCTCTCGACCTTCTCCGCCGAACGGATGTGGGGCCCGCAGGTCCAGACCTACGAGGGGCGGGTGAACTTCGGTCACCTCGCGGGGGTGGAGGCCGACGGGTCGCGCCGCGTGGTGTTCCGCACCCGGGCGCCCGATCCGGTGATGCCTCACCGGCTCGCGGCCTATGGCGGCTGGGTGCATTCCGCGAAGGCCTACGCCGATGGCGGGCTGGCGGGGATGCGGACCCGGCCGGTCGGCAGCGGCCCCTACCGCGTCGCGTCGTTCCAGCGGGACCAGCGGGTGAGGCTCGACGCGCACGACGAGTACTGGGGCGGGCGTCCCCCCGCCCGCGGCGTGTCCTTCACCGTCGTCCCCGAAGCCTCCTCCCGCCTCGCCGGCCTGCGCGCCGGGGACTACGACCTCGTCACGAACCTCCTGCCGGAGCAGATCGAGGGCCTTGGCCGCAACCCGGCGCTGGAAGGCGTGGACGTCGCGCTGGACTTCGCGCACATCCTCTACTTCGACACGCGGCGGCCGTGGCTGCGGGACGCGCGGGTGCGGCGGGCGCTGAACCACGCGGTGGACGCGCCCTCGCTCGGCCGCGCGTTCTGGGGGCCGGAATCCCGGCCAATGCCGGCACTGCAACTTCCCTCCTTCGGCGAGTTCCATGACCCGGACCGTCGCGGGCTGGCCTACGACCCCGACCGCGCGCGCTCGCTGCTGCGGGAGGCCGGCTACCGCGGCGAGGAGCTGATCATCCGCATCGCGCCGGGCCACTACCTCCAGATGCTCCAGGCCGTGCAGGTGGTGCAGGGCATGTGGGCCGCGGTCGGCGTCAACACGCGCGTGGAGACGCGGGAGAACCTCTCGCTGCTGACCCAGCCCGGGGCGGACATCGCCCGACCTCCATCGCCTTCCGCTTCCCGGACCCGCTCGGCGGCGGCCTCGCCGTCCACCTGTCGGAGGATTACGGGTTGCAGCGCGACGGCTTCTGGCAGCCCGTACGCTTCAACGAGATCGTCCGTGCGCTTCGCGTCGCGGCGGAACCGGAGGAGCGCAAGCGGCTGTGGCGCGCGCTGCTCGACGAGTACGAGGCGGAAGCGCCCGCGGTCATCCTCTACCCCATGCGGGAGTATTTCGCGAAGCGGCGCGCGGTGCGGTGGACCCACCCGCCGCTTTACTACATGGACTTCCGCGCCTCGAACCTGGGCTTCGCGTGATGGCCCGGGTGGCCTGCCTCGCCGACCTCCACCTCTCCCCGACGCACGGCTTCTTCTGGGACAACTTCGAGCGTGGCTGCGACGCGGTGGCGGCGGCCGGGCCGGATGCGACGATCGTCAACGGTGACCTATGCATCAACGGTCCCGACAGCGACGCGGAGATGGCCTTCGCGCAACGCGCCCTCGCGCGCCTCCCCGGCCGCGTCCTCGCGCTGCCCGGCAACCATGACATGGGCGACGAGCCGCCGGGGCAGGACCCCGCGCAGATCGTGGACGCGCCGCGCCTCGCCCGCTGGGACGCGGCGTTCGGCGCGGATCGGATCGCGATGGACGCGGGGTCGTGGCGGCTGGTCGGGGTGAACGCGCAGCTCTTCGGCTCCGGGCTGGCGCGGGAGGCGGAGCAGGCGGCCTGGCTCGCGGCCCAGCTCGCGCCGACCCACGAGCGGCCGGTGGCGCTGGTCCTGCACAAGCCGCTTTTCCTCGAAGCGGAGGACGAGGACGCGCCGACGATCGCGACGATGAACCCCGCGCCCCGCGGCGCGCTGCTGGCCCTGCTGCGCGACGCGGGCGTGCGGATGGTGATCAGCGGCCACCTCCACGCCGCGCGGGACCGGGTGGTGGGCGGCATCCGGCACCTCTGGGTTCCCGCCCTCACCTTCCTCGGTGCCGGCGGTCACGGCGGGCGACCCGCGGTCGGCGCGACGGTCGTGGACTTCGGCGGTGAGGGCGCGGTGGTGGCGCCGCTTCCGGTGCACGGCCTCGTCCCGCACGACCTCGACGCGATCAAGGGGCACGGCCGCTACCGCTTTCTCCGCGACATGCCGGAATGCCCACCGCCCGGCGCGTGAGGTCCGCGTCCCGGGCCACGCGACCGACGGAACGGGTCACGCCACTGCAACACGGACGACGCGGCGCTGTCGCGGAGCGGGACTAACCGTCCGGCCGCGCTTCCTGGACCAACACCGCCCCATGTCCTCTCGCTCGTCAGGCCGCCGCAACGTCCTGCTCATCGTCGTGGACCAGTGGCGCGCGGATTTCGTGCCCGCCCTCGGCGCCGGCTTCCTGCGGACCCCGAACCTCGACCGGCTGTGCCGGGAAGGCGTGACGTTCCGCAACCACGTCACGAACACCGTGCCCTGCGGCCCCGCGCGGGCGAGCCTGCTGACCGGGCTCTACCTCATGAACCATCGTGCCGTGCAGAACACGGTGCCGCTGGACGCGCGACACACGAACCTGGCGAAGGAGCTGCGTCGGATCGGCTACGACCCCGCGCTGATCGGCTACACCACCACCACGCCGGACCCCCGCACGACGGGGGAGCGCGACCCGCGCTTCACGACGCTGGGCGACCTGATGGACGGGTTCCGGGCGGTGGGAGCCTTCGAGCCCTCCATGGACGGGTATTTCGGGTGGCTCGCCCACAAGGGCTACCCGCTGCCGGCGAACCGCGAGGACATCTGGCTGCCGGAGGGCGAGGACCACGTCCCCGGCGCGACGGACCGCCCGAGCCGAATCGCGGCGGAGTTGTCGGACACCGCCTACTTCACGGAACGGGCGCTGAGCTACCTGAAGGGACGGAACGGCAAGCCGTGGTTCCTCCACCTCGGTTACTATCGGCCGCACCCGCCCTTCATCGCGCCGGCGCCCTACCACGCGATGTACCGGCCGGCGGACATGCCGCCGCTGCATCGGCGCGACACCTGGCAGGAGGAGGCGGCGCAGCACCCGCTGCTGTCGTTCTACCTCCGCGGCACCTGGCAGGGCTCGTTCTTCCACGGCGCGGGCGGGGCGGCGACGGGGATGGATTCGGGCGCGCTGTCGCAGATGCGCGCGACCTATTGCGGCCTCATCTCCGAGGTGGACGACGCGCTCGGGCGGGTGGTCGCCCATCTCGACGAGACCGACCAGTGGAAGGACACCCTCGTGGTGTTCACCTCCGACCACGGGGAGCAGCTCGGCGACCACCACCTCCTCGGCAAGGTCGGCTACCACGACGAGAGCTTCCGCATCCCGCTCGTGGTGAAGGACCCCGACGCGCCGGATGCCGCGGGCCGGATCGAGGACGCGTTCACGGAGAGCGTGGACGTGATGCCGACGATCCTCGGATGGCTCGGCGGCACGGCGCCGCGGGCCTGCGACGGGCGGTCTCTCCTGCCGCTGGTGCATGGCCAGCGCCCCTCCGACTGGCGGACGCACCTGTTCTACGAATACGACTTCCGAGACGTCCACTACTCGCGGCCGGAGGATGACCTCGGCCTGCCGATGGACGATTGCTCCCTCTGCGTCGTGCAGGACGAGCGCTGGAAATACGTCCACTTCGCCGCCCTGCCGCCGTTGCTGTTCGACCTGTCGAGCGACCCGCACGGCTTCGAGAACCTCGCGGACGATCCGGCCCACGCGACGGTGGCACGCGACTACGCGCGGATCGCCCTCTCCCACCGGATGCGCCACGCCGAGCGCACCCTGACGCATTTCCGATCGACCCCACAAGGCCTTGAGGAACGCACCCCATGACCCTCTCACGCCGTCCCCTTCTGCTCGGCGCCGTCGCCGCGGCCGCCCTGCCGCGCTTCGCAATCGGGCAGTCCGACCAGCGGCCCGCCATCTCCATCGCCGTGCAGAAGATCTCCAACACCAACACGCTGGAGGTGCTGCGCGAGCAGTCCAACGTCGGCGAGCGCATCTTCTTCTCCTCCCTGTGGGAGGGATTGATCGGGCGCGACTGGCTCAATGAATTGCGGACCGTGCCGATGCTCGCCACGTCCTGGCGCCGCATCTCCGACAGCGTGGTGGAACTGACGCTGCGGGAGGGCGTGCGCTTCCACAACGGCGACGTGATGACGGCGGACGACGTGGCCTTCTCCTTCGGGCGGGAGCGCATGTTCGGCGACACGCAGCCGACCGCACAGGGCCGCACGATCTCCATCCGCGGCGACATCATCCCCTCCCCCGCGCAGCGGGAGTTGCCGGCCGAGGTGACGGCCGTGGCACGCCGCGCGTGGCCGGCGCTGGAGCGGGTCGAGATCGTCAACGCTACCACCGTGCGCTTCCACAACGCGACGCCGGACGTGACGCTGGAAGGCCGCCTGTCCCGTTTCGGGTCGGAGATCGTGTCCCGCCGCGCCTACCAGGAGGCCGGCGGCTGGTTCGACTGGGCGCGCAAGCCCGTGCTGACCGGCCCCTACAAGGTGGTGGAGTTCCGGCCGGACCAGTCCCTCACCCTCGTCGCGCATGACGAATACTGGGGCGGCCGCCCGCCGATCCGCCAGATCCGCTTCCTGGAAGTTCCGGAGGTGCCCGCCCGCGTCAACGCCCTCCGCACCGGCGAGGTGCAGTTCGCCTGCGACATCCCGCCGGACCAGATCGCGGGCATCGAGCGCGACCGCACCTACGAGGTGCAGGGCGGCACGATCCTGAACCACCGCCTCACCTGCTTCGACAAGAACCACGCGGCCCTGCGCGACCCGCGGGTGCGCCGCGCCTTCACCCACGCCATCGACCGCAAGGCCATCGTGGACAGCCTGTGGGGCGGGCGCACCGTGGTGCCGCGCGGCCTGCAATGGGACTACTACGGCGACATGTTCGTGGCCGACTGGGAGGTGCCGCGCTTCGATCCCGCCGAGGCGCGCCGACTGCTGCGCGAGGCGGGATACCGCGGCGACCCGATCCCCTATCGCCTCCTCAACAACTACTACACGAACCAGACGCCAACGGGGCAGGTGCTGGTGGAGATGTGGCGCGCGGTCGGCCTCAACGTGTCCATCGACATGAAGGAGAACTGGGCCCAGATCCTCGAACGCGGTCCCGGGCGCGCGGTGCGGGACTGGTCGAACTCCGCGCCGTTCAATGATCCGGTCTCCTCGCTCGTCGCACAGCACGGGCCGAACGGGCAGCAGCAACAGGTCGGCGAATACGCCAACGAGGAACTGAACAGGCTGTCCGTCGAACTGGAGACGGGGACGGACCCCGCCCGCCGCAAGGTGGCGTTCCGCCGGATGCTGGAGATCGCGGAGCGGGAGGACCCCGCCTACACGGTGCTGCACCAGAATGCGACCTTCACCGCGAAGCGCCGCGACATTCGCTGGAAGGCGGCGCCCGCCTTCGCGATGGACTTCCGCCAGGGGAACTGGGGATGATCGGCCGCCGCGCCGCCCTCGCGCTGCCGGCGGCGGCGCTCGCCGCGCCGTCGCTGGGACAATCCGACACGCGGCCGGCGATCACGGTCGCGGTTCAGAAGATCGCGAACACCAACACCCTGGAGACGCTGCGGGAGCAGTCGAACGTCGGCACCCGCCACGCCCTCTCCTACGGCGAGGCGCTCATCGAGCAGGACTGGCTCGGCGACCTGTCGCTCCGCCCCGGCCTCGCCACCGCGTGGCGGCGGGTGGATGACCGGACGCTGGAGTTCGACCTCCGCCCTGGCGTGCGCTTCCACGACGGGCGGGAGATGACGGCGGAGGACGTCGCCTTCTCCTTCGGCCCGAACCGCATGTGGGGCACGGCGGCGCCGGAGGCCGCGCGCAACCTGTTCGGCTCCATCCCCGGCCGCACGGGGGGGAAGGAGCCGCCGCCGGAATCCGCCGCCGTCGCGCGCCGCACCTATCCGGGTTTCGAGCGGATCGAGATCGTCGGGCCGCGCACGGTGCGCTTCGTCAACCGCGTGCCCGATCCGTCGCTGGAAGGGCGCCTGTCCCGCACCACCGGCATGATCCTGTCGGGCGCCGCCTTCGACGCGGCGCCGACCTGGCTGGACTTCGCCCGCAAGCCCGTCGGCACCGGCCCCTACCGCGTGGCCGAGCTGCGCCCGGACCAGTCGCTGACGCTTGTCGCGCACGACGAGCACTGGCGCGGGCGCCCCCCGCTGCGACAGATCCGCTTCGTGGAGGTGCCGGAGGTCGCGAGCCGCATCAACGCGCTGCTGAGCGGCGAGGCCCACTTCGCCTGCGACATCCCCCCGGACCAGATCGCCACCCTCGCCCGCTCCGCGCGGCACGAGGTGGTGGGCGGCCCCATCATGAACCACCGCCTGACGGTGTTCGACAAGAACCACGCGGCGCTGCGCGACGCGCGGGTGCGTCGGGCGATGACCCACGCCATCGACCGCCGCGCCATCGTGGACGCGCTTTGGGCCGGTCAGGCACCGATCCCGCCCGGTCTGCAATTTCCCTTCTACGGCCCGATGCTGCAATCGGACTGGGAGGCCCCGCGCCACGACCCCGCCGAGGCCCGCCGCCTGCTGCGCGAATCCGGCTACCGCGGCGAGGCGATCCCCTACCGCCTCCTCAGCAACTACTACACCGGTCAGGTCTCCACCGCGCAGGTTCTCATCGAGGGCTGGCGCGCCGTCGGCCTCAACGTCGTCATCGAGATGCGCGAGAACTTCCCGCAGGTGCTCTCGAACGACGGCGCGGGCGCGCCGCGCGGGCGCGGGGTGCGGGACTGGTCCAACTCCGCGTCCTTCAACGATCCCGTCGCCTCGCTCACGGCCCAGCACGGGCCGGAGGGGCAGCAGTGGCAGGTCGGCGAATGGCGGAACGACGAGTTCGGCCGCCTCTCCGCGACGCTCGAAGGCTCGACCGACCTCGACACCCGCCGCCGCGCCTTCCGCCGGCTGTTGGAGATCGCGGAGCGCGAGGACCCCGCCTACACCGTTCTGCACCAGACGATGAACTTCACGGCGAAGCGCCGCGACATCCCGTGGAAGCCCGGCCAGTCCTTCGGGATGGACTTCTCCGGCCGCAACTGGGGGGCGTGACGATGGACCTCTCCCGCCGCGCCGCCCTGGCGCTTCCCGCCGCCGCGCTGGCCCGCCCGGCGCTGGGGCGGTCCGACACCCGCCCGTCGCTGACGATCGCGGTGCAGAAACTCTCCAACTCCAACACGCTGGAAACCCCGCGGGAGCAGTCGAACGTCGGCTTCCGCCTGTCCGGCCTCTACGCCGAACCGTTGATCGACACCGCCTGGCTCGGTGACCTGCGGCCCGTCCCCGCGCTCGCCACCGCCTGGCGCCGCGTGGACGACCGCACCGTCGAGTTCGACCTGCGCGACGGCGTGCGCTTCCATGACGGCCGCACGATGACGGCGGAGGACGTCGTGTTCTCCTTCGGCGAACGCCTCTACGGCGAGGACGGGTGGGCCGGCACCGCCTCCGGCGCGCGCGGCACGGTCCTCGCTGGCGTCGCGTCCCGCCAGCCGCCCGCGGAGGTCGTCGCCACCGCCCGCCGCTCCTACCCCGGGCTGGAACGCGTGGAGGCCGTCGGTCCCCGCACCATCCGCTACGTCGCCGCCCGCCCGGACGTGACCATCGAGGGCCGCATCCAGCAGAACGTCGGCGTGGTCATGTCGCGCGCCGCCTTCGCCGCCGCGGAGAACTGGCTCGCCTGGGCGCGCCGCCCCGTCGGCACCGGTCCCTACCGGATCGCGGAGTATCGCCCCGACGCCTCCCTCACCTTCGAGGCCTTCGACGAGCACTGGGGCGGCCGTCCCCCCGCCCGCCGCCTCCGCTTCGTCGAGGTTCCGGAGGTCTCGGGCCGCGTGAATGGCCTGTTCGCCGGCGAGTATGACTTCGCCTGCGACATCCCGCCGGACCAGATCCCCGTCGTCGAGCGCAACCCGCGCTTCGAGGTGCTCGGTTCCCCCATCAACAACATCCGCATCATGGGCTTCGACAAGTCCAACCCGACGCTGGCCGACGCTCGCATCCGCCGCGCGATGACGCACGCGGTGGACCGCAAGGCGATCGTGGACACCCTCTGGGCCGGTCGCACCGCCATCCCGCGCGGCCTGCAACTGGAAAGCTACGGCGCGATGTACGTCCCGGACTGGGAGAACCCGCGCTTCGACCCCGCCGAGGCCCGCCGCCTGCTGCGCGAGGCGGGCTACCGCGGCCAGCCCATCCCCTACCGACTGCTGCGCGACTACTACGTCAACCAGACCTCCAACGCGCAGATCATGGTGGAGATGTGGCGCGCGGTCGGCCTGAACGTCGTGATCGAGATGCGGGAGAATTCCTCCCAGGTCGCGGAGCGCGGCCCGGGGCGCGGCATCCGCGACTGGTCCAACACCTCCACCTTCGGCGATCCCGTCGCCGGCATCCTCCGCACCTTCGGGCCGAACACGGACGCCGAGGCGAACGGCGAATGGACCAACGCGGAGTTCGACCGCCTCGCGGTGGACCTCGGCGGTTCCACCGACATCCCCCGCCGCCGCGCGATGTTCCGCCGGATGCTGGAGATCGCGGAGCGCGAAGATCCCGGCATGCTCGTGCTGCATCAGGCCGCGTCCTTCACGGCGAAGCGGCGGGACGTGTCGTGGCGCGCGGCCAAGGGCTGGCCGATGGATTTCCGCGCCGGAAACCTGCGGGTGGGGGCCTAACGACATGCAACGCGCGATCATCCTCGTCCTCGACGGCCTCCGCCGCGACTCCGTCACCCCCGACGCCATGCCGAACCTTCATGCCCTGTCCCGGCGCGGCGCGTGGTTCGCGGCGCACCGGTCGGTCTTCCCCTCCGTCACCCGCTGCTGCTCCGCCGCCTTCGCCACGGGCTGCTTCCCCGCGCGCAACGGTCTCCAGGCCAACACCGTCGCGCTGGAGGAGAACGGCCGTCTCGTCCTCCGCGATGCCGGCGAGCCCGACTTCCTCGACCACAAGCGCGCCGCCACCGGCACGTCCATCGAGGTCCCGACCCTCGCCGACCGCGTCGCCGCCCACGGCGGCCTCGCGGTCTACTCCAACGGCTCCCCCGGCTCCTGCCGCGCGCACGACCCGAACGGCATCGGCCGCGCCCGCAACCGCGTCACCGGCTGGGGCGGCGCCGGCCCCCTCGGCACGGACGCGGACGCCGACGGCGATGCCGAATTGGTCGCCGCCTTCATCGCCGAGGCCGTGAACGGCCCCTTCGCCGTCGCCATCGCCTGGTGCTGCGAACCCGACCACCTGCAACACCTCGTCCCCCTCGGCTCCCCCGACGCCCTCGCCGTCCTCCGCCGCGCCGACGACCGCGTGGGGGAGGTCGCCGTCGCCGTCGAGGCCCGCCGCGCCGCGGGCGAGGACGTGCTGTTCCTCGTCGCCTCCGACCACGGCCACGATACGGTGGACGACGTGGTGGACGTGAACGCCGCGCTGGAAGCCGTCGGTGCCCGCCGCGGCCCGGACGACGATGGCCTGACCGCCGTCGCCAACGGCAACACCGCGATGCTCTACGCCCTCCCCGGCCGCGGGGCCGACGCCACCCTCGCCCTGAACGCGCTGCGGCGCATGGAGTGGGCCGGAACGGTGCAGGACGCCGACGGCCTCCGCGCCCACGGACAGGCCGCGCGCCATCACCTCTTCGGCGCCGTCGCCCTCCGCACCTGGGACGCGCCGAACGCGTACGGCGTGCCCGGCATGGCCATCATGGCGAAACCGGACTTCGGCAAGCCCGATCGCCTCGGCAACGTCATGCACGGCGCCCTCGGGGTAGGCGAACAGGGCCCAACCCTCCTCGCCGTCGGCACGTCCTTCGCCCCCTCCCGCGTCACCGCCCCGACGAGCCTCGTGGACATCGCGCCGACGATCCTCGCCCATCTCGGCCTCACCGCGGACGGCATGGACGGCCGCGCCCTGCAACCCGTCCCCGCCGAGGCCGCCGCGTGACGCCCCTCGTCACCCTCGCCGGCCTGAACGTCGCCTTCGACGGCGTCCCGGCGCTGCGCGGCGTGGACCTCTCCGTCGGCCGCGGCGAGGCCGTTGCCCTCGTCGGCGAGTCCGGCTGCGGCAAGTCCGTCACCTGGCTCGCCGCCCTCGGCCTCCTCCCCGGCAAGGCGACCGTCACCGGCAGCGTGACGCTGGACGGCACGGAAATCCTGCACGCCCCGCCCGCGACCCTGGACCGCGTCCGCGGCGGGCGCATCGCCATGATCTTCCAGGACCCGGCCAGTTCCCTGAACCCCGTCCACCGCATCGGCCGCCAGATCGTCGAGGCGCTGCGCCTGCACCGCGGCATGGACGGCGCCGCGGCGCGGGAGGAGGCGCGGCGGCTGCTGGACCGCGTCGGGATGCCCGACGCGCGCCGCCGCCTGGACGCCTACCCCCACGAACTCTCCGGCGGGCAGAACCAGCGCGTGATGATCGCGATGGCCCTGGCGGGGAACCCCGAACTCCTCGTGGCCGACGAACCGACGACGGCGCTGGATGTCACCATCCAGGCCCAGATCCTCGAACTGCTGGCGGAGATCCGGCGCGACACCGGCATGGCCCTCGTCCTCATCTCCC
>CAXVWQ010000436.1:0-6880 GCA_964263755.1 Roseomonas sp.
CCGCCGGTCCCGCGGGAGGGCGGCGGGATCGTCGCGCCCACCGCCGCGGCGGCGCTGCTCGCCACCGCCTCCGGGCGCTACGTCCACCCCCACGCCCACCCGCTGGCGCAGCCCGCGACGCTGCCCGGCCGGTCGCGCGACCCGCCCCGGGACGCCGGCCTCGCGCGCCTCCCGGTGATGGTGGTGGCCTCCCTCCTCATCCAGTGGGCCGGCCTGCCGGTGCTGCTTCGCCGGGTGCGGCCGGACGGGGAGGCGGAGGCGGAGCGCGAGACCGCCGCTGCCACCCGGGCCGCCGCGGCGGCGCCGGAGGAGGCGCGGCGGGCTCTGCGCGGGATGCGGGAGGCCGACGCGATCGGCGACGAGGCGCTGCACGAGGGCGAGACGGCGGCGGCGCTGCGGGCGCGGGTGGCGGAGGTGGGGGCAGGGGAGGCCGACACCGCCCCCGCGACGGCCGGGGCAGGTGGTGCCGCGGGCGCCAGTCGGTAGATCATCCGGAAGGCCCCCCGTGCCCCCTCCCGGAGGCCCGGGGCAGATGTGGGAAGGCGAGCCCCGACCGGGGACACTCGGACCTTCGCAAGGCTAGCCTGACCGGCTATATGACCGGCTCACCGGGAACGTCGCGCCGATGACCGCTTCCTCGCAGCACCGGGCCGTCTTCGCCCACCGCCGCCGCCTCGCCGAACGCGGACTGGAGCGCTTCGAGGTGCGCGGCCTTGATGCGGACAAGGTCCTCATCCGGGGCATCGCCCGGCGGCTCGCGGCGGGCGACGCGGCGGCGGCGGCGTTGCGCCGCGACCTTTCCCGTCGCGTGGCCGACGGCGATCCGCCGAAGGGGACCATCCTCGCGGCGCTCCGGCGCTCACCCCTCGTCGGGGCCGATCTGACCCTCGACCGGGAGGTCACGCCGGGCCGCGCCGGCGACCTGTGACGGCCCGCTATCTCCTCGACACGAACGTCGTGAGCGAGGTCGTCCGACCCGATCCCAGCACGGCGCTCCTCGCCTGGCTCGGCGACCAGCCGGACGAGGCCCTGTTCGTCTCCACGCTCACGGTCGCCGAGATCCGGCGCGGCATCCTGGAGAAGGCGCCCGGGCGCCGGCGGCGTGACCTCGAAGCGTGGTTCGACGGGACGGAGGGGCCTCGTTCGCTCTTCGCGGGGCGGGTGCTCGCCTTCGACGAGCGGGCGGCGCTGGAATGGGCCCGGCTGATGGCGGCGGGAAGCGCGGCGGGGCGGCCACGGAGCGCCCTCGACATGATCATCGCGGCGACCGCCGTCGCGCATGGCCTCGTCGTGGCGACGGGAAACGAGCGGCACTTCCGGGACACCGGCGTCGCCTGGATCAATCCGCTCGCCGCGCCGCTCCTCGGCTGATCGCGCCGCGTCGCACCTCGGACCGCCCGCCCTACCCGCCCCGCGCGTTCGCCCGGAACACCAGCAGCAGCCCGGCGAGCGTCAGCGCCCCGCCGGCCAGGTCCGCCCAGCCCAGGCGTTCGCCGAGCGCCGCCCAGCCGATCACCGCGGCGACCGGCGGGGCGAGGAGTTGCAGGGCGGAGGCGGTGGAGGCCGGCACGCGGCGGAGCATGGTGAACAGCAGCGCGTAGCCGCCGATGCCGACGACGGTGACGGAATAGGCCATCCCCAGCACCACCCCGCCGGAGGCGGCGGTCGGCGGCGCGCCTTCCCACAGCAGGGCAAGGGGCAGGAGGAGGAGGGCGGAGACGAGGGACTGCCCGAAGGTCGCGGTCCAGAGGTCCACCGGGCCGCGGGCGGGGGCGAAGAGGAGGAGGCCGGCGGCCTGGGCGGCGGAGGCGATGATGGCGAGGCCGACGCCGAGGGCCTCGCCCGCCCCGACGGGGCCGACGAGCCGGGCGGCGCCGAGCACCGCCACGCCGGCCCAGCCGAGGGCGAGGCCGAGCCAGGCGAGCGCCGGGGGCCGCCGGCCGCCCGCGACCTCGCCGAGCGCGACGAAGAGGGGGGAGGAGGCGCAGATGAGGGCGACGAGGCCGGAGGGGATGATCGCCATCGCCCACCACGACAGGGCGAGGTAGCCGCCGGTCCCGAGCAGCCCCATCGCGGCGATGCGCGGCAGGTCGGCCCGGGCGGGCATGCGGGAGCGGGTGACGAGGACGAGGAGGCCCAGCAGCGGCGCCGTCATCGAGAAGCGGATCGCCAGCGCCCAGAAGGGCGGCCATTCCAGCACGACGAGCCGGGCGGAGTTGAAGGCCGAGCCCCAGATGAGGACGAAGGCCCCGGCGATGAGGAGGTCGGCCGGCTTCATCGTCCTCTCCCCCGGGCCCTCCCCCGGGCCGGCGGATGATGCCCGCGGGCCGCCGCCGGGGCCATGCCGGGACCGCATGGCAGGCCCGGCGGGGCGCCACGACGCCCCCCCCCCGGCATGGGGCCGTGCGGCGCCGAACCTCCGGGACGCCACGCCTCCACGGCGCCGGGCCGCTACGGCGACAGGCGCCGCAGCCGTTCGAGGATCTCGGCCCGCTCCGCCGCCGCCCGCCGCGCCAGGAGGCCGAGCGCCCCCATGGCGAGGAGGGTCAGCGCGGAGACCGCCCCGGCGCCGGCGTAGAGGATCCGGGCCCGGGACCATTCGGGCCCGAGGAGCGGCGTCCCCTGCAAGGCGAGGACGGCGCAGCTGAGGAGGGCGAGCACCCCGATGGCCTGGAGGACGCGGAACAGCACGGGATCACGCCCCGTCGTCAGGCGACGTTCGGCGCGTGGCCGTAGGACAATTCGGGCCGCGGCTCCGGCGGCGCGGCGCCGCCGTTCGGCGCCCGGGCCACGTCGCCGCGGCGGGCGAGCGCCGCTTCCAGCGTGTTCTCCAGGAGGCAGGCGATGGTCATCGGGCCGACGCCGCCGGGGACGGGGGTGATCCAGGCGGCGCGGGGGGCAGCCTCCTCGAAGGCCACGTCGCCCGTCAGCGTCCCGTCATGGAGGCGGTTGATGCCGACGTCCACCACCGCCGCGCCCTCCCCCACCCAGTCGCCGCGGACGAGGCCGGGGCGGCCGACGGCGGCGACGAGGATGTCGGCCCGGCGGCATTCCCCCGGCAGGTCGCGGGACCGGGAGTGGAGCTGGGTGACCGTCGCGTCCGCCGCCAGCAGCAGCGCGGCCATCGGGCGGCCGACGATGGCGGAACGGCCGAGCACGGCCACGCGCGCCCCGGCCAGCGTCACGCCGGCGTCGCGCAGCAGGTGCATCACCCCCTTCGGCGTGCAGGGCACCAGCCCCGGCAGCCCGGCGGCGAGGTGGCCGGCGTTGACGGGGTGGAAGCCGTCGACGTCCTTCGCCGGGTCCACCGCCTCGATGATCGCCTGGGCGCGGATGTGGTCCGGCAACGGCAACTGGACGAGGATGCCGTCCACCGCGGGATCGGCGTTGAGGCGGCCGACGGTGGCGAGGAGTTCCGCCTCGCTCGTCGTCTCCGGCAGGTGGATCGTGGCGGAGTCGAACCCCGCCTCCCGCGCCGCCTTGTCCTTCGAGCGGACGTAGACACCGCTCGCCGGATCCTCCCCCACCCGCACCACGCGCAGCCCGGGGCGGAAGGGAAGGGCCGCGACGCGTCCCGCCAGCCCCGCCCGGACCCGGGCGGCGAGGGCCTTGCCGTCGAGGAGGCGGGCCGTCACAGCGCCAGCCGGTAGAGCGCCGGGAACACGGTGACGTTGAGGAAGATCCGCAGCGCCTGGAGCGCGAGGATGAGCACAAGCGGCGACAGGTCCACCCCGCCGAGGTTCGGCAGGATGCGCCGGATCGGCCGCAGCGCCGGCTCCGTCACGCGCCAGAGGAAGTCGCCGATGCCCCAGACGAAGCGGTTGCGCGTGTCCAGCACGTTGAAGGCCGTGAGCAGCGAGAAGACCGCGGCGGCGATGAGGATCCAGACGTAGATCGAGATGACCTGGTCCACGAGCCAGAAGATGGCGGTCATCGGGGGGCGTGTCCTCGGGAGTGGCGGTGTCGCGGGCAGCGCGGTGTATGGCGGCGCCCCGGGCTGCGGGCAAGGCGGGCGGCGGGGGGGGGCGCCTTGCCTGGACGCCCCCGGCGCCCCCTGCCATACCCCGCCGCCGCCATGCCCGAGACGTTCCCCGTGACCCCGGCGCCCGACCCCCCGGCCGCGCCCGGCCAGGATGGCGCGCCCCCCCTTCTGTCGGTCGTGATTCCCGTGCGGAACGAGGCGGCGAACATCGCGCCGCTCGTGGCGGAGATCGGCATCGCCCTCGGCGCCACGCCGCACGAGGTGGTCTACGTGGACGACGGCTCCGCCGACGCCACCGCGGAGGCGGTCCGCGCCGCCGCGGCCGGCGCCCCGCCGCACGGCCCGGTGCGGCTGATCCGCCACGCCCGGTCCTGCGGGCAGTCGGTCGCGGTGGCGACCGGCGTTCGCGCGGCGCGCGCGCCGTGGATCGCCACGCTCGACGGCGACGGGCAGAACGACCCCGCCGACATCCCCCGGCTTTGGGAACGTGCGCGCGCCGAGGGCGCCGCCACGATGGTCGCGGGCTGGCGCACCACCCGCCGCGACACGTCGGTCAAGCGGATCACCTCCCGCATCGCCAACCGCGTCCGCGCGGGGATGCTCGGCGACGCGACGCCGGACACCGGCTGCGGCCTGAAGGTCTTCCCGCGCGACCTGTTCCTCTCGCTTCCCGCCTTCGACCACATGCACCGCTTCCTGCCGGCGCTCGTGATCCGCGCCGGCGGGCGGGTGGTGAGCGAGCCGGTGGGGCACCGGCCGCGCACCCGCGGGGCGTCGAACTACGGCACGCTGGACCGCCTCGCGGTCGGGGTGGTGGACCTGTTCGGCGTCGCATGGCTGCAACGCCGGACGATGCGGCCGGAGATCGTGGAGTGACGCCGCGGGCGGCGGCGCCGCAGGAGGCGGGCTCGGGCCTCCGCGCCGCCGGGCGGCTGGCGCTGCTGGCGGCGGGGCTGGCGCTGGCGGGGTGGGTGCTGCGCTCCCTCGGGGCCGTGCCGGGGACCGACACCGGCATGGCCTGGGTGGACACCTTCATCCGCGGCCAGGGCCCCTGGGGCGAGGCGCTGTTCGTGGCGATCGGCGTGGCCGCGACGGCGGCGGGGCTGCCCCGCCAGGCCGTCGCCTTCCTCGGCGGCTACGCCTTCGGCGCGACGGAGGGCGTGGTCCTCGCGCTTCTCGCGCAGCTCATCGGCTGCGCGGCGTCCTTCGCCTGGGCGGGCGCGGTGGGGCAGGACTGGGCGTCCCGCCGGCTGGAGGGCCGGTTCGGGCGGCGGCTGCGCCCGCTGCGGGACCGGCTGGCGCGCGACACCTTCGGGGCGACGCTCGCGCTGCGGCTGCTGCCGGTGGGGAACAACCTCGCGCTCAACCTCCTGGCGGGGCTGGCGGGGCTGCGCCTCGGGCCGTTCCTCGCGGCCTCGGCGATCGGCTACCTGCCGCAGACCCTCGTCTTCGCCCTGCTGGGCGACGGGGTGGCGGTGGACCGGACGGCGCAGCTGGCGGTGGGGGCCGCGCTGTTCGCCGTGTCGGTGGGGGTCGGCCTGTGGCTGCTGCGGCGGGAGCCGCGGGAGGCGGGCTGAGGCGACCGCCGCGCGGCGCCCGATGCGCGGCGGCCGGGCGCCCCGCCCGATGAAGCGCGCCGCCGCGGCCCCACATCGGGCCGCGAGACGACGAGGACGCCCATGCGAACCGTGACCTTCCCCGCCTCGGCTTTCCCCGACGGCCGCGCCGTCCCCGCCCTCGGCCAGGGCACCTGGAAGATGGGGGAACGCGGGGCGGACCGCCGCGCCGAGGCGGACGCGCTGCGTCTCGGCCTCGATCTCGGGATGACGCTCATCGACACGGCGGAGATGTATGCCGACGGTGGGGCGGAGGAGGTGGTGCGGGACGCCATCGCCGGGCGGCGGGAGGAGGTGTTCCTCGTCTCCAAGGTCTATCCGCAGAACGCGTCGCGCGCGCGGATGGCGAAATCCTGCGCGGCGAGCCTCAAGCGGATGGGGGTGGAGGCGATGGACCTCTACCTGCTGCACTGGCGCGGCGGGGTGCCGCTGGCCGAGACGGTGGAGGCGTTCGAGCGGCTGCGGGAGGCGGGGCACATCCGCGCCTGGGGCGTCTCGAACCTCGACGTGGACGACCTGGAGCAACTCGGCGCGGCGCTGCCGGGCTGCGCGACGGATCAGGTCCTCTACAACCTCTCGGCGCGCGGGCCGGAGTTCGACCTGCTGCCGTTCTGCGCATCACGAAACATGCCGGTGATGGCGTATTCGCCCGTCGGCCAGGGCGGGGCCTTGTTGGGGCACCCGGCGCTGCGGGCGGTGGCGGCGCGGCACGGGGCGACGCCCGCGGCGGTCGCGCTGGCCTTCGTCCTGCGCCGCCCGGGGGTGATCGCGATCCCGAAGGCGTCGGACCCGACGCACGTGCGGGACAACGCGTCGGCGGCCGGGATCACCCTGACGGCGGAGGATTTCGCGGCGCTCGAGGCCGCGTTCGCGCCGCCGCGGCGGAAGCGGGCGCTGGAGATGCTGTAGGGCGCCCTCTCCCCCGCCGGTCCCGCCAGCGCACGATGCCGGCGACGGCGAGGAACCAGAGGCAGAGGCCTGCCCCGAGAAGCACGAAGAAGAAGCGGTTGTCGTAGGTGTTGAAGACGTATTCCTCGACGATGAGCACGGGCGAGGCGAGCGTCACCCCCTCCCGGTCCGCGGCGCGGATCAGGGCGTCCCAGGGTGCGGCCGTGCGGAGGAAGGCGGGCCGCGTGGTGAAGGCGCCCCCGGGGCCGAGACGGGTGATGAGGGGCGGCGGCGCTTCCCGCCGCGGCAGGTGCAGGAGGACGGCGGCGGGATCGCCACGTCGCCATCCCGGCGGAACGAAGGGCACGTAACCCACGATCCACTCGGCGTTCCG
>CAXVWQ010000437.1:0-30302 GCA_964263755.1 Roseomonas sp.
CCAATCACTTCGACCTCTACGAGGACCTGCTGCGCCGGTGGCGCGCGGCGGGGGCGCCGGCGCTGATGAACGTGACGTCCAGCATGGACGGGCTGATCGTCCTCGATGACGGGCCGACGCTCTCCCCGCGCACCACCCTCGCCGCCCCGGCCGCGCGGCTGCACCACGTCCTCACCCTGCGGCCGGAGATCGCGACGCTCGACTGCGGCGTCTTCTCCCAGGGCGAGGCGATCTTCGTCGCGCGCCCCTCCGACCTCCGGGCCATGGCGACCCTCTACCGCGAGGCCGGCATCAAGCCGGAGGTCGAGTGCTTCGAGCCGGGCCACGTCACCAACGCCCGCGCCCTGATCGCCGAGGGGCTGCTGGACGCGCCGCCCTTCCTGCAGATCTGCCTCGGCACCGGCTACGGGTCGCCCGCCACGCTGCCGCTGTTCCGCGCGATGCACGACCTGCTGCCGGAGGGCGCCGCCTGGACGGGCTTCGGCTGCGGCGCGCCGCAAATCGACATCATGCGGGAGGCGATCCGCCTCGGCGGCCATGTCCGCGTCGGGCTGGAGGACAACCGGCGGACGCTGAGCGGCGCCCTCGCCGACAACGCCGCCCTGGTGCGCGAGGCAGCGGCGGAGATCGGGGCCGCCGGTTGCCGCGTGGCGACCGTGGCGGAGGCGCGGGCGATCCTGGGCATCGGGCGATGAGCGCGACGCGCCGCCACGCGCTCGGCCTCGCGGCGGCGTCCCTGGCCCTACCGTCCATCGCGCGTGCCCAGGGCTCCCGGGCCTTGCGCGTCATCGTTCCCTACCCCGCCGGCGGGCCGACCGACGCGATCGGCCGGCTGGCGGCGAAGGAACTCTCCGATGCGCTGGGCCAGCCGGCCGTCGTGGAGAACGTGGCGGGCGCCTCCGGCACGCTCGGCACACGCCTCGTCGCGCGGTCGGCGCCGGACGGGCAGACCCTCGTCCTCGGCACGTCGCAGTCCCACGCGACGGTCGTGCCGCTCGTCCGCGACCTCCCCTACGATCCGGTCCGGGACTTCGCGCCGGTGGCCGGCCTCGTGGACCTCCAGCACGCGCTCGTCGTGGCGAACGATCTCCCGGTGCGGACGGTGCCGGACCTCGTCGCCCACGCCGCGGCGCGGGGCGGCTCGTTGAACTACGGGTCCACGGGGATCGGGTCGCTCTCGCATCTCGGCATGGAACTGCTCCGCCGCCGCCTCGGCTCGGAGATGGTGCACGTGCCGTTCAGCGGGTCGGCCCCCCTGTTCCCGGAAATCGTCGCCGGGCGCATCCACCTCTCCTACGCGCCGCTCGCCGCGGTGCTGGGGCAGGTGCGCGGCGGCCTGATGCGCGCGATCGCGGTGCCGAGTGCGCAGCGCGCGCCGCAGATGCCCGATCCGCCGCTCCTCCGCGACGAAGGGATCACCGGCTGCGACGCGGATTCCTGGCTCGGGCTATGGGCGCCCGCGCGGACGCCGCAGGCGGTGGTGGATCGGCTCTCCGGCATCCTCCAGGCCGCGTTCGCCCGCCCGGACGTCGTCGAGCGCGCGCGCTCCCTGGGCTTCGTCGTGAACCTGCGGTCGCCGGGGGAGTTGGAGGCGCACGTGCAGGCGGAGGTCCGGCGCTGGGGGGACGTCATCCGCGCCGCCGCGATCGCGGCGGAGTAGCGGTGGTCACGCCTCCTCGAAGGTCGTGAGGGTCTGCGACAGGACATATTCCCGCAGCCCCTCGATCCCCGCGCGGCGCCCCATGCCGCTCTGCTTCACCCCGCCATACGGCGCGCGGCGGTTCACCGCGTTGGTCCCGTGGGTGTTGACGAACACTGTCCCCGCGGCGATGCGCCGCGCGACCGCGGCGGCACGGGCCACGTCGCGGCCCCAGACGGAGCCGCCGAGGCCGAAGACGGTGGCGTTGGCGCGGCGGAGCGCATCGTCCCGATCGTCGTAGCGCAGGATAGGAATGGCGGGGCAGAACTGCTCCTCCACCACCAGCCGCGCGTCGTCCGGGATGTTCGTGACGAGGGTGGGGCGGAGGAAGTGGCCCGCGGCGAAGGTCGCGGCATCGGGGACCGTGCCGCAGGGGCGGATCGTGGCGCCGGCGGCCTCGGCCTCCGCCAGGTAGGCGCGGGCGCGGTCCAGGGCGGGGTGGGTGTGCAGCGGGCCCATGGACACGCCCGGCGTCAGGCCGTCGCCCACCACCACGCGGTCGGTGGCGGCGGCGAAGGCCTCCACGAAGCGGTCGTGCAGCGCGGCGGGAACGTAGATGCGCTTGATCGCCATGCAGACCTGCCCGGCCATGCGGAAGACGATCGTCGCCATGCGGCGCATCGTCGCCTCGTCCAGGTCGGCGTCGTCCAGCAGGATGGCGGGGTCGTTGCCGCCGAGTTCGGCGGTCACGCCCTTGATCGTGCCGGCTGCGCTGCGGATGATCGTGCGGGCGGAGGGGATGGAGCCGACGAAGGCGATCTTGCCGATGTCGGGGTGCCCCGTCAGCGCCTCGCCGATCTCGCCAGGCAGGCCGGTGACGATGTTCAGCAGCCCCCGCGGCAGGCCCGCCGCCAGGATCGCGGCGGTCCGCATCAGGGCCAGGGGACAGGATTCCGGCACCTTCAGCACCACCGCGTTGCCGGTCAGCAGCGCCGGGATCATCTGCATCGCCGCGAGCGAGACCGGCGCGTTCCACGGCACGATGCACAGCACCACGCCGTAGGGGACGGGGCCGACGAGGGTGCGGCCGTTCGGCGCCTCCATGTCGTGCGTCGCGTCGAGTTCGGGCGCGAGGGACAGCGTGTGGCGGGCGCGGGGCGCGAGGTCGGAGAGTTCGGCGCGCGCCTCGACGAGGGTCTTGCCGTTCTCCCGGACATAGAGGGTCGCGCGCTCCTCCACGCCCTCGGCCACGCGGTCGAGGGCGTCGGCGAGGACGGCGGCGCGGCCGGTCGCGGAGAGCGCGGCCCAGGCGGGCTGCGCCGCGCGGGCGGCGGCGACGGCGCGGTCCATCGCCGCGGGCGTGCCGCGGGGGATGCTGCCGACCACCTCATCGGGGTGCGCGGGGTTGCGGACCTCCAGACGTTCCGCCGAGCCGACCGGCGTGCCGCCGATGAGCATCTCGGCGTGAAGGGTCTCGGGGCGCGTCGCCGTCGCCGTTTCCATCCCGCTTGTGTCCCCGGCCGGCTCGCTGTTTGTCAATATACGATAAAACTGCATTGACCCGCGGTGGGTTCCCATGTCACTCGGCGCGAAGCATGGCGCCCACCTGAAGACGCCGGGCGGGAAGGAAGCGACGATGGTGCGTGACCCGGTGCATCCACCCAGGCGAAGGCTGCCGCCGATCCTCGCGGCCGTCGCCTCCGTCGTCCTCGCGGCCGGCGCGGCGCGGGCGCAGACGGCGGCGGATGCGTGGCCGACGGGGCCGGTCCGCATCATCGTCCCCTTCGTCGCGGGCGGCGCGGCCGATTCCTCCATCCGCGTGCTGACGGACGGCCTCGCCGCCCGGCTCGGCCAGCCCGTGGTGATCGAGAACCGCTCCGGCGGCGCCGGCGCCATCGGCCCGGGGGTGGTCGCGGCGGCGCGACCGGACGGCTCGACCTTCCTCCTCGACACCTCCGTCCACCTCGTCAACGCCGCGGTGATGACGCGGCTGGCCTTCGACTACCGCACGGCCTTCGTGCCGGTGACGCAGGTGACCCGGCTGCTGATGGTGGTCGCCACGAAGTCCACCCTGCCGATGCGGACCTTCGTGGAATTCGCGGCGATGGCGCGGGAGCGGCCGGGCGCGATCTCCTGCGGCAGCGCGGGCAACACCTCGGCCGGGCGCCTCATCGCGGAACTGCTGGCGCGGGAGGGGGTGCGGGTGCTGCACGTGCCGTTCCGCGGCGGGGCGGACGCGGCGCGCGACCTCGCCTCCGGCGCACTGGACTGCGCGATCATCACCGTGCCGCCCGTGGCGCCGGTGGTGGAGGGCGGGCGGGCCCGCCTCCTCGCGATCGGCGGCGCGGCGCGGAGCGCGCTGCTGCCGGGCGTGCCGACGATCGCGGAGAGCGGGTTCCCCGATGTGGACCTCGGCGAATGGACGGGCCTCTGGGCGCCGGCGGGGACCTCGCCGGTGATCCTGGATCGGATGCGCGGGGCGGTGGCGGCGGCGCTGCGCGCCCCGGGGATGACGGAACGGCTGGCCGCCCTCGGCGCCGAGCCGGTCGGGTCCACGACGGCGGAGTTCACGGCGTTCCTCGACCGCGCCGGACCGGGCATGGCGCGCCTCGTCCGCGACGCGCGCATCACCGCGGAGTAGGGCGACATGGCACGGCTGACGGGCAGGACGGTCATCGTCACGGGTGCCGCCGGGGGCATCGGCGCGGCCTACGCGAAGGCCCTGGCGGCGGAGGGCGCGCGGATCAGCGTCTGCGACCTGCACGCGCCGGACGCGGTGGTGGACGCGATCCGGGAAGCGGGTGGCGAGGCGATGGGCAGCGTCTGCGACGTCTCCGACGCCGCGGCGGTCGGGCGGCTGATCGAGGCGACGGTGTCGCGCTACGGCGGCCTGCAAGGGCTGGTGAACAACGCCGCGATCTTCGCCTCCATCCGCCCGCGGCCACTGGAGGAGTTCGACTCCGACGAGTTCGACCGCATCCTCCGCGTCAACGTCCGCGGCACCTTCGAGTGCATCAAGGCCGCGCTCCCCGTCATGCGCGCGGCGGGCTACGGCAAGATCGTCAACATCGCCTCCGGCACGCTGTTCAAGGGCACGCCGATGATGCTGCCCTACGTCTCCTCGAAGGGCGCCGTCGTCGCCATGACCCGCTCCGTGGCGCGCGAGGTCGGGCCCCACGGCATCCGCGTGAACTGCGTCGCGCCCGGCTTCACGATGAGCGAGGGGGTCATCGGCAACCCCGACTACCCCGAGGCGATGACCCGGGGCACGGTGAACTCCCGCTGCCTCGTGCGCGAGCAGGTGCCGGAGGACCTGACAGGCGTCGTCGGCTTCCTCCTCTCCGCCGAGAGCGACTTCATGACCGGCCAGACCGTCGTCGTGGACGGCGGCTCCGTCATGCACTGAGGGACGCGCGCCATGTTCGACGGCATCCCCGTCATCGCGATGGAGGAGCACTACTGGGACCGTGAGGTCTTCGCCCATGTCGGCGGGCGGGAGGGGACGCGGAGCGCCGACCTCCTCGCGCGCTTGCACGACCTCGGCGACCTGCGGCTGCGGGAGATGGACGCGGCGGGGGTGGACGTGCAGGTCCTCTCGCTCGGCGCCCCGGGGGCGGGGGCGCTGCCGGCGGCGGTGGCGGCCGACATCGCGCAGCGGGCCAACGACGCCCTGGCGGAGACGGTGGCGCGACGCCCGGACCGCTTCGTCGGCCTCGCTGGATTGCCGACGGTTGATCCGGAGGCGGCGGCGCGGGAACTGGAGCGCGCC
Source organism: Roseomonas sp. (assembly GCA_964263755.1). Taxonomy (GTDB): domain Bacteria; phylum Pseudomonadota; class Alphaproteobacteria; order Acetobacterales; family Acetobacteraceae; genus Roseomonas. The sequence continues at coordinate 5,409 of CAXVWQ010000437.1, forward strand.
GTCCGCGACCTCGGGCTGCGCGGGGCGATGATCCACGGCATGACCGGCGGCCTGTTCCACGACGACCCGCGCTTCCGGCCGGTCTTCGCGATGGCGGAGCGCCTCGACGTGCCGATCTACCTGCACCCGTCCTGGCCGACCAAGGCCGTGTCGGAGGTGTATTACGACGCCTACGCGGAGGCCTTCCCGCAGGTCGTCCGCGCGGCCTGGGGCTACACGGTGGAGACCGCGACGCAGGCCATCCGCCTCATCCTCTCCGGGTTGTTCGAGGAACACCCGCGGCTGCAGATCGTGCTGGGGCATTTCGGGGAGACGCTGCCCTACCAGCTCTGGCGCATCGACCAGGCGCTGCGGCGGCCCGGATCGAAGGCGATGGACTTCCGCGGCATCTTCACGCGGAACTTCCACGTGACGACGAGCGGGCACTTCTCCACCACCGCCCTCATCGCCTGCATGATGGAGATGGGGATGGACCGCATCCTGTTCGCCGTGGACTGGCCGTTCGTGGCGAACGGGCCGGCGATGGAGTGGATCGATACGCTCCAGATCGCGCGGGCCGACATGGAGAGGCTGCTGTCGGACAACGCGCGGCGTCTGCTGAAGCTGGCGTGACGCGCGGCGCCTGGACAGCGCCGGGCGCGCGTCCACATGTCGGGATCGCATCCCCATCCTTCGGAGACGGCATGACGCATCAGGGCTTCGCGGGACGCCGGGAGGACCGGCGCCTCCTCACCGGCGCGGGGCGCTACACCGCCGACCACGACCATCCGGGCCAGGCCCATGCCGCCTTCCTGCGGGCGGACCGGCCGCACGCCGTGATCCGCGGGATCGACCTGGATGCGGCGCAAGCCGCGCCCGGCGTGCTGGCGGTGCTGACCGCGGCGGACATGTCGGCGGCCGGCTACACCCGGGGCATGCCCGCCATGCCACCGGAGGGCCGGTCGGGGCCGATGAAGGCCGTCCGCGCGCCGGCGCTGGCGGAGGACCGCGTGCGCTATGTCGGGGAGCCCGTCGCGATCGTCGTCGCGGAGACGGCGCACGCGGCGCAGGACGCGGCGGAACTGATCGCGGTGGATTACCACGACCTCGATCCCGTCACGGACCTCCGCGCGGCGCTGGAACCCGGCGCCGCGATCCTGCACGACGCGATTCCCGGCAACTTCGCCTTCGAGGTCGAGTTCGGCGACGCCGCGGCGACCGAGGCCGCCTTTGGCCGCGCCGCGCACGTCGTGGGACTGGAGCAGGAGAGCGGGCGCGTCGTCGCCAACCCGATGGAGCCGAAGGCCGCCCTCGTCGCCTGGACCGGCGACGTGCTGGAACTGTGGAGCGGCTCCCAGGGCATGACCGGGATGCGGATGAGCCTCGCCGGCATCACGGGGCTGTCGCCGGACAAGGTGCGCGTCCATGCCGAGGACGTCGGCGGCGCCTTCGGCGTGCGCGGCCACGCCTACCAGGAATACGCGGCCATGGCGCTCGCGGCGAAGCGGATCGGCCGCCCCGTGAAGTGGGTGGCGAGTCGATCCGAGACCTTCCTGAGCGACTTCCACGGCCGCGCCGTCTCCATGCGCGCGGAACTCGCGCTGGACGCCGAGGGGAGTTTCCTGGCGATCCGCCACGACTGGGTCTGCGACCTCGGCGGGCACCCCTCCGCGGCGGGCGGCATGACGAACACGGTGAACGCGTCGCTGATGGCGACCGGCGCCTACCGCATCCCCGCGGCGCATGGCCGCATCCGGCTGTCGCTCACCAACGCGGTGCCGATCACGGCGTATCGCGGCGCCGGGCGGCCGGACATGGCCTACATCGTCGAGCGGCTCGTGGAGCAGGCGGCGCGGCAGACGGGGCTGGACCGGCTGGAACTGCGCCGCCGCAACCTCATCCCGCGCGACGCCTTCCCCTATCCCATTCCCACCGCGCCGATGCCGAGCGCCTACGACAGCGCCGACTTCCACGCGCTGCTGGACGCGGCTGTGAGCGAGGCGAGGTGGGGCGGCTTCGAATCCCGCCGCGCCGAGGCGGCGTCGCGCGGGATGTTGCGGGGCATCGGCTGCGCGGTGTTCATCGAACCCGCGGGCGGCGTCTCCCCGACGGACGAGGCGGCGATCACCTTCGAGCCCGATGGGTCCATCCTGCTGCACGAGGTCGCGGTCGCCTCGGGCCAGGGGCACGAGACCTTCCTGCCGGAGCTCGTCGGCCGCGCCCTCGGGATCGAGCCGACGCGCATCACGCTGCGCGCCGGGCGGATGGATGGGCCGGCGCTGAAAGGCGGCGGCGCCTTCGGGTCGCGCACCGCGATGTCCATGGGCAGCGTGAGCGTCGAGGCGGCGGGCATCGTCATCCGCAAGGGCCGCGCGCTGGCGGCGGCGGCGCTGGAGGCGTCGGAAGACGACATGGAGTACGAATCCGGTCTGTTCCGCATTGCCGGCACGGATCGGGCCATCGAACTCTCCGACCTCGCGCGGCGCCATCCGGGCGCGCTCGACACCACCGCGGAACTGCCGGCGCCAAAGGCGTTTCCCTCCGGCGCGCACGTCTGCGAAGTGGAGGTGGACCCGGACACCGGCGTCGCTTCCATCGTGAACTACGTGTCCGTGGACGATTGCGGCGCGGTGGTGAACCACACTCTCGTCGAGGGCCAGATCCAGGGCGGGCTGGCGCAGGGGCTGGGGCAGGTGTTCGGGGAGATCTGCATCTACGACGAGGGCGGGCAGATGCTGTCGGCGAGCTTCATGGACTACGCCATGCCGCACGCCGACCTGCTGCCGACGCTGACCATCCGCACCCTCGGCGTCCCGTCGCCCTCCAACCAGCTGGGCGTCAAGGGGGTGGGGGAGGCGGGGACGGTCGGCGCGCTGCCCACCGCGATGAACGCGGTGCTGGATGCGTTGCTGCCGCGCGGCGTGACGCACCTCGACATGCCGGCATCTCCGCACCGGGTGTGGGAGGCGTTGCAGGGCGCTTAGCGCCGGGACCTGCCCAGGACATGACCTGGATGCCCGTTCCCGTGCGATCACCGGGACGGGGGGTGACGCGACCGCCCGCGGCCGGCGCGGAAGTCCCTTCACGCGTCCCCGCCCAGCCCGCAGTATGATCCCCGACCGCCCGGGAGAGGGCGAGGGAAGGACGGGATGCGCTACGACTTCGTGCCGATGCCGCACCGCGCGCCGCTGTGCTGGCCCAACGGCGCCCGCGTGGCGCTGATGATCACCACGAACCTGGAATACTGGGACCAGACGAAGGACACGGACAAGCCGTTCTATCCCGGCGGCCCATCCATCATCACGGACATGCTGCCGGGCAACGTCTACGACAACCCGAACTGGACGTGGCGCGAATACGGCCAGCGCGTCGGCGTATGGCGGATGTTCGAGGCGTTCGAGAGCGCGGGCGTGCCGACGAGCTGCACGATGAACGCGAAGATGGGGCTGGAACGCCGCGCGGTGGTGCGGCACGCGGTGGAGCGCGGCTGGGAGATTGTGGCGCACAACTACGTGCAGACCGACCTCCTCTCCAACTACGGGTTCGACCGGGAAGGCGAGCGCGCGGTGATCCGCGAGACGCTGCGGGTGTACCGCGACGTGGTCGGGCGCGACGCGCGGGGCTGGCTCTCCTGCTCGCTCCGCTCCACCCCCAACACCCCCGACATCCTGGCGGAGGAGGGCCTGTCCTTCACCACCGACCTGCTGAACGACGACCAGCCCTACCTCATCCACACGGAGAGCGGCCGGCCGCTCGTCTCCATCCCCTACACCTCCGAGGTGAACGACTTCACGGTGTTCCTCCGCCAGGGCAAGGACGTGGACGGGGCCTTCGCGGTGTTCAAGGAACAGTTCGACGAGCTGTATCGCGAAGGCGCGACGAGCGGGCGGCTGATGAACATCGGCCTGCACCCCCACGTCATCGGCCAGCCCTTCCGCATCCGCGCGCTGCGCGACTTCATCGCCTATGCCAAGGGTTTTCCGGATGTGTGGTGGGCGACGCGGGCGGAAATTGCCGACTGGTATTTGGAAAATCACGCCGGGCACATCGGCTGATGTTCCTCGTCCAGCAGGTCATCAACGGCCTCACCCTCGGCGGGCTCTACGCGCTCGTCGCGGTGTCCTTCACCTTCGTCATCGGCATGCTGAACTTCCTCAACTTCTCCATCCCCGGCCTCTTCATGCTCGGCGGCATGATGAGCTGGGCGCTGATGGTGCAGTGGGGCTGGCCCTGGCCGCTGGCGATCGCCGCGGCGCTCGGCATCGGCATCGCGGCCTCCCTGCTGGTGGAACGCTTCACCTACCGCTACATGCGCGCCCGCTTCGGCGACGCGACGGAGCACGCCATCCCGCTCGTCTCCTCCATCGGCTTCCTCATCCTGTTCCAGGGGCTGATCGTCATCCGCTTCGGCGCGGAACTCCACGCCTTCCCCTCGCCCTGGGGCGACGCCTCCGTGCGCCTCGGCGGCCTCCTCATCAGCATCCCGCAGGTCGCCAGCCTCGTCCTCGCGCTCGTCCTCGTCGCCGGCCTGACGATCATCCTGCACCGCACCGCCCTCGGCCGCTCGCTCCGCGCGGTGGCGGAAAGCCCGGACACGGCCCAACTCCTCGGCATCGACCTGAAGCGCCTCATCCCCGCGGTCTTCGTCGTCTCGGGCGGACTGTCGGCGCTGGCGGGCGTGCTGTTCGCGCTGAACTACCTCCAGGTCTCGCCGCTCATGGGCGACGAGATCGCCTCCGTCGCGATGGCCGCCATGGTGATCGGCGGCCTCGGGAACGTCTGGGGCGCCATCGCCGGCGGGCTGCTGCTGGGGCTGCTGGAGGTGCTGACGATCGTCTTCTTCGGCGCGAAGTTCATCAAGGTGCTGGTCTGGGGCACGCTCTTCGCCCTGCTGATCCTGCGGCCGCAGGGGCTGTTCGGCCACACCGCCATCGGCAAGGGAAAGTTCTAGGGGATGAGCGGCTACCTCGCCGGCATCCTCGGGGTGCTGAGCATCAACCTCCTCCTCGCCTACGCCGTGTTCCTGCCGGCGGCGGCGGGGCTGCTGAACCTCGGCGTCGCCGGCTTCATGGCGATCGGCGCCTACACCAGCGCCTACCTCGACGCGACCCACGGCTGGCCGCTGCCGCTCTGCCTCGCGGCCGGCGCGGCGGCGGGGGCGCTGGCGGGACTGCTCGTGGCGGTCCCGATCCTGCGGACGCGGGGCGTCTACATGGTGCTGGCGACCTTCGCCTTCGGGGAGGTCGTGGCGGGCATCCTCGTCAACCTCGAAGTGGTCGGCGGCGCCGCGGGCTTCCCGGTGGTCTCCTTCCTCGACATGCCCGTGCTGGTGGGGATCGCGGCGGGCGGCGCGCTGCTGGTGGTCTACCTCCTCTCCACCCGCTTCGGGCTGGCCATGCGCTCCATCCACGACGACGAGCAGGCCACCGCGCTGTTCGGCATCAACGCGCGGCGCACGAAGATCCTCGCCTTCACCCTCGGCGCCACCTTCGCGGGCACGGCGGGCGCCCTCTACGGCCACCACTACAACTACATCGAGGTGGCGAACTTCAACCTCACCCTCTCCATCTACACCCTCCTCTACGTCCTCATCGGCGGCACGCAGACCGCGCTCGGCCCGCTCGTCGGCGCCGCGATCTTCTCCCTCCTGCCGGAGGTGCTGCGCGGCTCCGAGCAGTGGCGCTTCGTGATCTTCGCAGTCCTCATCATCGCGGTGATGGCGCTGCGCCCGGAGGGGGTGGTCACGCGCCACGGCCTCGCCCGCATCTTCGGCCGGCGCAGCGCCGCATGACCGCGCCGATCCTCGAACTGGCGGGCGTCAGCAAGGCCTTCGGCGGCCTCCAGGTCATCCGCGACCTGGACCTTCGGGTGATGCCGGGGGAGCGGATGGCGCTGATCGGCCCGAACGGCGCGGGCAAGACCACCGTCTTCAACCTCGTCACGGGCGTCTATCCCGTCTCCTCCGGCCGCATCCGCATGGGCGGGGCGGACATCACGGACCTGCCGGACTGGCGCCGCGCGGGCCACGGCATCGCCCGGTCCTTCCAGAACATCCGCCTCATGCCCCACCTCTCGGCGGTGGAGAACGTCATGCTCGGCCAGCACCGCCGCGCGTCGCGGTGGCGGGACCGGCTGATGCCGCTCGGCCTGCTGCCCCGCAACCGCTGGCGGCGGGAGGCGGAGGGCGCGATGGAGGCCGCGGGCCTCGGCCGCCATGCCCGCTCCCTCGTCTACAACCTGCCCTACGGCGTGCAGAAGCGGCTGGAACTCGTGCGCGCCACCGTCGCCGGCGCCCGGCTGCTGCTGCTGGACGAACCTGCCGCGGGGCTGAACCCGACGGAGCGCGACGAACTGCTGCACGCCATCGGTCGCCTCGGCGAGGACGGCGTGACGCTGCTGGTGGTGGAGCACGACATGGCCTTCGTCCGCCGCCTCTGCACCCGCGTCGCCGTGCTGAACTTCGGCGAGAAGATCGCGGAGGGCACGCCCGCGAGCGTGGCGCTGGACCCACTGGTACTGGAAGCCTACCTCGGCACCGGCGGCGCGACGGCGGAACCCGCCGATGCTGCTTGAGGTGGAGGACCTGCACGTCCGCTACGGCCGCACCCACGCCGTGACCGGCGCCTCGCTCACCGTCGCGCCGGGCGAGATCGTCGCCGTGCTCGGCGCCAACGGCGCGGGCAAGTCGTCGCTGCTCAAGGCGATCCTCGGCACCGTCCGCCCCGCCGCCGGCCGCGTGCGCTTCGACGGCGCCGACATCACCGCCGCCCCCGTCCCGCAGCGCATCCGCGACGGCCTCGTCCTCGTCCCCGAAGGCCGCCGCATCCTCGTCTCCCTCACGGTGCACGAGAACCTCCTCCTCGGCGCCGGCCGCCGCGCCGACCGCACGGGGCTGGATGCGGAGGTCGCGGCGATCTACGACCGCTTCCCCAATCTCGCGGCGCGCCGCGACATGGCGGCGGCGGTGCTGTCGGGCGGGGAGCAGCAGATGCTCGCCATCGGCCGCGCCATGCTCGCGAAGCCGCGCCTGATGATGCTGGACGAACCCTCGCTCGGCCTCTCCCCCCTGCTGGTGGACCGGGTCTTCGCGCTGCTGCGCGAACTCAACGTTGCGGGGATGGCGATCCTCATCGTCGAGCAGAACACCCGCAAGACGCTCGAACTCGCCGCGCGCGGCCTCGTGCTGGAACTCGGCCGCCCCGTCATGGCCGGCACCGCCGCCGCCCTGCGCGCGGACGAGGGTTTGCAACGCGCCTACCTCGGCGCAGCCTGACCGGAAATCCCTCTCTCAAGGAGCAGACCCATGACGACCCGACGCTCACTCCTCGCCGCGACCGCCCTCGCCCTCCCCGCCCTCGGCGCCAGCGCGCAGACGACGGGCGACCTCCTGATCGGCTTCTCCTACGTCGGCACGGGGCCGCTGCAATCCCTCCTCGTCACCAACCGCATCCCCGTCGAGATGGCGGTTGCCGAGATCAACGCCGCGGGCGGCGTGAACGGCCGCCGCCTCCGCGTCTCCACCTTCGACACGGCGGGTGACCCGCGGCAGGCCCAGGTGGCGGTGCGCCGCTTCGCGGAGGACGAGGGCGCGCTGTGCATCATCGGCCCCGCCTCCTCCGGCGAATGCCGCGTCGCCTTCCCCGCGGGCGACCGTCTCGGCATCGTGCAGATCTCCAACTCCGCCACCGCGCCGGGCGTCACGGACGGCATGCGCTTCGCCTTCCGCGACACCTCCGACGAACTCACCCAGTTCCGACGCATGCTCCGCGTGATGCGCGACAAAGGCATGCCGCTGACGAACGCGGCGATCGCCTACGCGACGGACGAGTTCATCTCCAAATCGCTCGGCGAGGGCGTGATCCCCACGGCGCTGCGCGAGGCCAACGTGCCGCTCCTCCGAACCGTCGGCTACCCCATCCAGGCCTTCGACATCGCGCCGCAGGTGGCCGAACTCGTCCGTAACCCGACGGACGTCGTGGCCCTCGGCGGCACGGTGGATTCGGCCGTGAAGGTGATGAAGGAGATGCGTCGTCAGGGCCATCGCGGCCGCATGATCGGCAGCGGCGTGATGTCCGACCCGACGCTTCCAGCGAAGCTCGGGCCGGAGGGCGACGGCACCCTGTATCCGTCCTTCTTCTACAGCGAACTGAACGACGGCACCCGCGACTTCGCCCGCCGCTTCAACGCGGGCGCCGCCGCCGCCGGCCACACCCGCACCGCCCCGCACCACACGGACGCCGCGGCCTACGACATCGTCCACATCTTCGCCGAGGCGATGCGCCGCACCAACGCCACCGGCGAGCGCGCGCGGCTGGCGAACGAGCGCGTGGCGATCCGCGACGCGCTGCGCGGGATGGAGGCATGGAACTGGTCCGGCGTGCTCGGCCGCACCTGGTTCTTCCCGGACGGCGCGGCACGCCTGCCCGCGCACGTGGTGGAGGTGCGGGAGGGCGCGCTGCGCCTCCTCGACTCCATTTACGAGGGTTGAGCGGCTTGGCGGTGACGGTCGCGCTTGTCACCGGCGCCGCCTCCGGCATCGGGCGTGCGACGGCGCTGGTGCTGGCGCGGGGCGGGCACCACGTGATCCTGTGCGACCGTGACGCGGCGGGCCTGGACGGGACCGCCGCGGCCATCGTGGCGGCGGGCGGCACCGCCGAGCCGCTGGCGCTCGACCTGCGCGACCTGACCGCGGTGCGCGCCGCCGCGGCGACGATCCTGGGACGCCACGACACGCTGGCGGCCATCGTCACCGCCGCTGGCATCTCCGGCCACGGCACGCCCTTCGAAGCGGTGGACGAGGCCGCTTTCGAAGCGATGTTCGACATTCACGTGAAGGGCCACTTCTTCCTGCTGCAAGGCCTCGTGCCTGCGCTGGCCGGCGGCGGCGCGGTGGTGATCGTCTCCTCCATGTTCGCCCTCACCGGTTCGCCGAACATGCCCCACTACACCGCCGCGAAGGGCGCGCTGCTCGGCCTGTGCCGCGGCCTCGCGGTCGAACTCGGCCCGCGCGGTATCCGGGTGAACGCCGTCGCGCCCGGGCTGGACCGCACGCCGATGACGGAGCGCAGCGCGGGCGACGACCCCGACTTCTTCACCCGCCGGGAAGCCGCCATCCTCCTCCGCCGCCTCGCGACGCCGGAGGACGTGGCGGCGACCTGCGCCTTCCTCGCCTCCCCCGCCGCCGCGTCGCTCACCGGGCAAACGCTCAGCCCCTCCGGCGGCGAGGCCTTCACGGGATGACCGCGCCCTTGTCGGGCGCGCCCCGTTCCGTCACGGGTGCGTCGCCGCCGGCGGATGGCGGACGAGCCCGCGCCTGAATCGTTGGAGACGACCCGATGCCCGACGACGACCTCGACATCTACCGCCGCCAGGGCATGGGCCAGCGCATGGGGCTGGGCGTCGCGCCCGCCGTCGTGGTCGTGGACTTCGTGCGCGGCTTCGCGGACCCCGAGCATTTCGGCGGCGGCAACATCGCGCCGGCCATCGAACGGACGACCGAGCTTCTGGCGCTCGCCCGCGCTCGCGGCTGGCCCGTGGCGCATACCCGCGTCGTCTACGCCGAGGATGGGTCGGATGCCGGCGCCTTCACCCTGAAGGCGGGCGGCCTGCGCAAGCTGACGGAGGACAGCCCCCTGTCGCAGATCCTGCCGGAAGTGGCGCCGCAGCCGGGCGAACTCGTGATCCGCAAGCGTCAGGCCTCCGCCTTCTTCGCGACCGAACTCGCCGGCTGGCTCGCCTTCCGCCGCGTGGACACGCTCCTCGTCGCCGGCTGCACAACCTCCGGCTGCGTGCGTGCCACCGTGGTGGACGGCTGCTCCCACAACTTCCGCACGATCGTGCTGACCGACTGCGTCGGCGACCGCGCGATCGGCCCGCACGAGGCGAACCTGTTCGACATGGGCCAGAAGTATGCAGACCTCATGACGCTCGACGAACTCCGCGGCGCCAACCTAATGGGAGCGGCGGCATGAACCGCGTCCTCGTCGCCGGGGCGGGCCCCGTCGGCCTCGTCGCCGCCGCCGGCCTCGCGGCCGAGGGCATCCCCGTGACGGTGGTGGAGGCGGAGCGCGACCTGCCGGACGGCCTCCGCGCCTCCACCTTCCACCCGCCCACCCTCGACATGCTCGACCGCTTCGGCGTCTCGGACACCCTCGTGCAGGAGGGGCTGATCTGCCGCACCTGGCAGTTCCGTGACCGGCGCGAGGGCCCCGTCGCCACCTTCGACATGGGGTTGCTGGAGGGCGAGACGGACCACCCCTTCCGCCTGCAATGCGAACAATGGCGCCTGACCCGGCTGCTGCGCGACCGCCTCGCCGACATCCCCGACGTCGCCTTCGTCTACGACGCCCGCGCGGTCGGTGCCGAACAGGATGCGGACGGCGTGCGGCTGGAGATCGAGCGCACCGACGGCAGCCGCGAGACCCTCGACGGCGCCTGGCTCATCGGCGCGGACGGCGCCCGCTCCGCCATCCGCAAGGCCGCGGGCGTGGAGTTCAGCGGCCAGACCATCCCCGAACTCTACCTCACCCTGTCCACGCCCTTCGCCTACCAGGAGGCGATCCCGGACCTCTCCAACATCGCCTACATCTCCGACCCCGACGAATGGTTCGTCCTCCTCCGCACGAAGACCCTGTGGCGCCTGCTGCTGCCGACGAACCCGGACGAGCCGGAGGAGGCGATGCTCTCGGACTCGCGTATCCAGGAACGCATGCAGCAGGTGCTGCCGAAGTCCGGCGACTACGAGATCCGCCACCGCACCGCCTACCGCGTGCACGAGCGCGTGGCCGAACGCTACGTCACCGGCCGCATCCTCCTCGCCGGCGACGCTGCGCACGTGAACAACCCGCTCGGCGGCATGGGCATGAACGGCGGCATCCACGACGCCCTCAACCTCGCGGAGAAGCTGTCGGCGGTGTGCAAGGGCGCCGACCCGTCGCTGCTGGGCCGCTACGACCGCCAGCGCCGCAAGGTGGCGCTGGACGTGGTGCAGCAGCAGGCGTTGCGGAATCGCGCCACCCTGAACCAGCGCGACCCGGCGGTGCGGGAGGCCGCGTTGCAGGACCTGCGGGACATCCAGGCCGACCCGGCGCGCCACAAGGACTACCTCATGCGCACCTCGATGATCCGCTCGCTCCGCGACCTCGACGCGGTGGCGTAGGTCAATCGGCGGAGGCGCCGGAGGCCCGGATGACGTCCCGGTACTTCTCCGTTTCTGCCCGCATGAAGGCGGCGTAGGCGGCGCGGCTCTCGCTGCTGCGGGGGATGGCGCCGAGGTCGGTCAGGCGGCGCTGCACCGCGGGCTCCGAGATCGCCGCCACCGTCGCGCGGTGCAACGCGTCGAGGATCGGCTCGGGCACGCCGGCGGGCGTCACCACGCCGAACCAGCCGGTGGAGGTGATGTCCACGCCCGCCTGAACGAGCGTGGGCACGTCCGGGAAGGCCGCGAGGCGTTCGGTGCCCGTCACCGCCAGCGCCTTCATCCGCCCGGCCCTCACCGTCTCCGCGACGGCGGAGACGGACTGGAACAGGACGTGCGTCCGTCCCTCCATGAGGTCCGTGTTGAGTTGACCCGACTGGGTGTAGGGCACGTGCTGCATCGGCACCCCCGTCGTCAGCCCGAACTGCGCGCCCGCGAGGTGCTGCGACGATCCCGCGCCGACCGAGCCGTAGGTCATCGGCCCGTTCCGCCGGCCGTAGGCGACGAACTCCGCGACGTTCGACACCGGCAGGGACACCGCCACCACCATGATGTTCGGGACGAGCGCCATGAGCGACACCGCGGCGAAGTCGCGTTCCGCATCGAACGGCATCGTCCGGTAGATCCAGCGGTTCACCGCGTTCGCCGCGATGGAGCCGAGGCCGAGCGTGTAGCCGTCCGGCGCGGCCTGGGCGACGGCGGTCATGCCGATGTTCGTCCCCGCGCCCGGGCGGTTCTCGATGACGATGGTCTGGCCGAGCATCGCGCCGACCCGCTCCATCACGATCCGCGCCGTCACGTCCCCCGCGCCGCCCGCGGGCCCGGGGTTGATGAAGCGGATGGTGCGCGACGGCCATGCGGGCTGCGCGCGCGCCGAACCGGCGGCGCCGAGCGCGGGGACCGCCGCCAGCAGCGCACGGCGGCGGATCGTGGGAGCCGAACGCATGGGTGGTGTCTCCGTAAGCCGGGGTCGCGTTCCCATGCTGCACGACGCGTGCCAGGATGCCCACCCTGCCTCATCGGGAGAGTCGCGAGCGATGCCGGACGCACAGGGTTGGCGCGCCAAGTTCGGCGTGCTCGGACCTTCCACCAACACGATCGTGCAGCCGGATTTCGACGCCATGCGTCCGCTCGGCGTCACGAACCATTATTCCCGCATCTACACGCCGAACGCCGCCGCGATCAGCAATGAGACCTTCCGGGCCGGCGCCGAAGTCATCGCCGGCAACACGCTGGACGCCGTCCGCTCCGTGATGACGTGCAAGCCGGACTCCCTCGTCATGGGCATGTCGGCCGTGACCTTCTTCGACGGCGTCAAGGGCGCTGACCGCTTCGTCCGTTCCGTCGAGGACGAGTCCGGCCTGAAGATCAGCATCGGCTCCCACGCCTGCGCCGAGGCGCTGGACCGTTACGGCGGCGTGAAGCGCCTCGCGGTGCTGTCGCCCTACTGGCCCTCCATGAACGCGGAAGTCGCTCGCTACTTCGGCGATCGCGGCTTCTCGGTGGTCCGCGACATCGCGCTGCAATGCCCGTCCTGGATCGCCATCGCCGAGGTCGGCACCGCCCGCCTCCGCGACGTGCTGCGCGACCTCGACGGCGACGACGTGGACGCCATCGTGCAGGTCGGCACGAACCTTTCCATGGTCCGGCTCGCCGCGGCGGCGGAGACCTGGCTCGGCAAGCCGGTCATCGCCATCAACACCGCGACCTACTGGCACGCCCTCCGCGCCAACGGCATCGCGGACCGGATGGAGGGCTTCGGCCGGCTGCTGGCCGAGTTCTGACCGTGGCGGGCGTGAGTTTCGCCATCGGCGACGTGCGCGTCGACATCGTCCCGGACATCGAGCCCTTCGTCCTCGATGCCAACCGCCTGCTGCCGGACGCCGACCTGCCCGCGCTGGACCCCCATCGCGGCTGGCTGGAACCGGATCATGTGGACACGGGCGCCAACCTCCTCCTCCTCGGCATCCAGTCCATCCTCCTGCGGCTCCCGAACCTCACGGTCCTCGTGGATGCCTGCGTGGGCGAGGACAAGCCGCGCCCCGCGCGCGCCGACTGGAACGCCCGCCGCGCCACCGGCTTCCTCGATCGCCTCGCCGCCCTCGGCGTGGCGCCGGAGGGGGTGGACGTTGTCCTCTGCACCCACCTGCACGCCGACCACGTGGGCTGGAACACCCGCCTGCTGGACGGCCGCTGGGTGCCGACCTTCCGACGGGCGCGATACCTCATCGGCCGTCGCGAACTCGCCCACTGGTCCGGGCGCGCCGCCACCGACCCCGCCGACAACCACGGCTGCTTCGCCGACAGCGTCGCGCCCCTGCTGGAAGCGGGCCTGGTGGACGCCGTGGGCGACGACCACGAGATCGCCCCGGGCCTCACCCTCACGCCCCTGCCCGGCCACACCGGCGGCCAGATGGGGCTGCGGATCGAACGCGGAGGCACCCGCGCCATCCTCTGCGGCGACGCGATCCATTCGCCCGTGCAGGTCCTGCGCCCCGCCTGGTCCTCCGCCTTCTGCGCGGACCGCGACGACGCCGCCGCCACCCGCCGCCACCTGCTGGAATGCGCGGCGGAGGACGGCACCCTCCTCGTCCCCGCCCACTTCCGCAGCTGCGGCTGCGCCCGCATCCGCCGCGACGGCGACGCCTTCACGCCCGTCTTCGGCACCGGCTGAGCGCCGCCCTACGCCCCCGCCGCCAGCGCCGCGCGCACCCGGTTCACCAGCCCGCCCGCCGCGAGGATCGCCGCCACCTCCTCCCCTAGCGGCTGCGCCCGCCATGTCCGGTCGCCCTGCCGGATGGTCGCATCCTCCAGCGCGATGCCCGCCGCCTCGCCCTCCGCCAGTTCCCGCGCCGCCTCCGGGCAGATCAGCACGGGCAGCCCGAGGTTCACCGCATTGCGGTGGAAGATGCGCGCCGCGCTGACCGCGACGATCGCCCCGACCCCCGCCGCCCGCAGCGCCACCACCGCGTGTTCGCGCGATGACCCGCAGCCGAAGTTCCGCCCGACCGCGAGGATGTCGCCGGGCCGCACGCGCGCCACGAAGCCGGGGTCCAGCCCTTCCATGCAATGCGGCCCCAGATCCTCCGGCCGCCGCAGCGCGAGGTAGCGCCCGGGCAGGATCACGTCCGTGTTCACCTCGTCCCCGAAGCGGTGGACGCGGCCGGTCAGCGGCGCGCTCACGTCAGCGTGCCGAGGATGTCGGCGGGCGGCACGATCTCCCCCGCCACCGCCGCCGCCGCGGCCACCCAGGCGTTGGCGAGGAACACCTGCGAATCCGGGTCGCCCATCCGCCCGCGGTAGTTCCGGTTGGTCGTCGCGATCGCCGTCTCCCCCGCCGCGAGGATGCCCATGTGCCCGCCGAAACAGGCGCCGCAGGTCGGCGTGGACACGGCCGCGCCCGCCGCGGCGAGGGCGTCCAGGATTCCCTCCGCCAGCGCCTGCCGCCAGATGCGCTGGGTCGCCGGCACCACCACCAGCCGCACGCCCGGGGCCACGCGCCGGCCGCGCAGCACCTCCGCCGCCTGCCGCAGGTCGGTGATCGTGCCGTTGGCGCAGTTGCCGATGTAGACCTGATCCACCCGTTGCCCCCGCAGCACGCCGACCGGCACGCCGGAGGCGGGCGACGGCGGGCGCGCCACCATCGGTTCCAGGGCGGAGAGGTCCACCGCGATCCGCGCGCGATACGCCGCGTCCGGATCGGCTGCCACCGGGGGATCGTTCGGCCCGCCCGTCTCCGCGTTGCGCGCGGCCGAGAGCGCGTCGCCCTCGAAGACGCAGGTGTCCGCCCCCGCCTCCACCGCCATGTTCGCCACCGCCATCCGCGCATCCACCGACAGCGCCGCGACGCCTGGCCCGCCGAATTCCAGCGACGCGTCGGCGGCGCCGTCCGACCCGATGCGGCGGATCACCTCCAGGATCACGTCCTTGCCCGCCACGTACGGCCCCGGCCGCCCCGTCAGTTCCACACGGATGGAGTCCGGCACGCGCATCCACAGCCGCCCGGTGGCGAGCGCCGCCGCGAGGTCGGTGGACCCGAACCCGATCCCCAGCGCGTTGAAGGCGCCGGCCGTGCAGGTGTGGCTGTCCGCCCCGAACACGACGGAGCCGTGCCCGACCATCCCGAGTTCCGCCAGCAGCGTATGCTCGATGCCGCCGTTGCCGGGCTCGTAGAAGTGGCGGATGCCGTGGCGGGCCGCGAAGTCCCGCGTCATCCGGATCGCCCCGGCCGCGGCCACGTTCGGCGCCGGCGCGAAGTGATCGGCGACGAGGACGATGCGCTCCGGGTCGAAGGGGCGGGTGGCGCCCATCGCCTCGAACCCCTCGAAGGCCATGGGGCCGGAGACGTCGTTCAGCAGCACCACGTCCGGCCGCAGGGTGATCGTCTCGCCCGGCCGGGCGGTGCCGCCGAGGGCGTGGGCGGCGAGGATCGCCTCCGTGATGGTCAGTCCGGCCACGACGCCCTCCCCCGTTCCGGCGCGAACCCTACCGCGCCCGGTGCCGCCCCGCACCCCGGCGGCTGGCATCCCCCCCGCGGTCGCGCCATACCCCGCCCTCCCCGGCCCCGCGCCGCACCCGGAGACCCCCATGACGCCCGACGCCACCCACGCCCCCGGTCTCCGCTCCTGGGTCGCCACCGCGAACGGCCACGGAGAGTTCCCGATCCAGAACCTGCCCCTCGGGATCGCCGCGGTGGACGGGGCGCCGCGCGCGGTGGTCGCCATCGGCGACGAGGTGCTGGACCTGTCCGAGGCGTCGCGCCTCGGCCTGCTGTCCGGCGACGCGGCGCGCGCCCTCGAGGCGACGTCCGACGGCACGCTGAACGGCCTCATGGCCCTCGGTGCCGCCCCGCGCGCGGCCCTGCGCGCGCAACTCTCCCACCTGCTGGCGGAGGGCACGACGCCGCGCCCGCACCTGCTGCACGCCGCCGCCGCCGTGACGATGCGCCTGCCCGCGCGGATCGGCGATTACACCGACTTCTACGTCGGCATCCACCACGCGACGAACGTCGGCCGCGTCTTCCGCCCGGACAACCCGCTGCTGCCGAACTACAAGTACGTCCCGATCGGCTATCACGGCCGCGCCTCCTCCGTGCGCGTCACCGGCACGCCCGTGGTGCGCCCCAACGGCCAGCGCAAGCGCGCCGACGATCCCGCACCGACCTACGGCCCCTGCCGCAACCTGGACTACGAGCTGGAGATGGGCGTCTGGATCGGCCCGGGGAACGAACTCGGGACGACGGTTCCCGTGGGCGAGGCGGCGCACCACGTCGCGGGCTACGGCCTGCTGAACGACTGGTCGGCGCGCGACATCCAGGGCTGGGAGTATCAGCCCCTCGGCCCCTTCCTCGCGAAGAACTTCCTCTCCACCGTCTCGCCCTGGATCGTCACGCCCGAAGCCCTGGCGCCGTTCCGCACCGCCCAGACGCCGCGGCCGGAGGGCGACCCGGCGCCGCTGCCGCACCTGCTGGACGCCGCCGACCAGTCCCTCGGCGCCTTCGACATCACGCTGGAGGTGACGATCCGCACCGCCGCGATGCGCGAGGCAGGTGAGGCGCCGCACCGCCTGTCCCGCTCCAACATGCGGCACATGTACTGGACGGTGGCGCAGATGGTCGCGCACCACGCTTCCAACGGCTGCGACCTGAACCCGGGCGACCTGCTGGGCACGGGAACGCTGTCGGCGCCCGACGCCGAGGGGTTCGGCTCGCTCCTCGAAACCTCCCGCGGCGGCAAGGAACCCGTCCGCCTCCCGAACGGCGAGGAACGCCGCTTCCTGGAGGATGGCGACGAGGTCACGCTCTCCGCCCGCGCCGCACGGGACGGTTTCGCGACGATCGGCTTCGGCCCCTGCGTCGGCGTCGTGCAGGCCGCGCCGTCGGCGTGACGGACGCCGACGCCGTGCTGGCGACGCTGCGCGCGGCCTCGGGCACGCCGCGCCCGGAGGCCGCGCGCCGCGCCGCCCTGCTGCGCCTGCGCGACGCGATGGAGGCGATGGAGCCCGACCTCCTCGCCGCCCTTCACGCAGATCTCGGCAAGTCCGCCGTCGAGGCCTGGACCTCCGAGATCATGCTCGTCCGCCAGGAGATCGCGGGCGCGCTGAAGAACCTGTCCCGCTGGATGCGGCCGGAGCGCGTCGGCGTGCGCTGGTTCCAGCTCCCCGCCCGCGCCTCGGTGCTGCGCGAGCCGCGCGGCGTCGCGCTGATCCTCGCGCCGTGGAACTACCCGGTGCAGTTGAGCCTCGTCCCCCTCGTCTCCGCCGTCGCGGCGGGCAACGCGGTGGTGCTGAAGCCGAGCGAGGTCGCGCCCGCCACCGCCGAGGCCCTGTCCCGCCTCGTCGCCGCGGCCTTCGGGCCGGACCACGTCCGCGCCATCACCGGCGGCCCCGACGTGGCGCGCGCGTTGACGGCGCTGCCCTTCGACCACGTCTTCTTCACCGGCTCCACCGCCGTCGGCCGCGACGTGGCGGCGGCGGCGGCCGGGAACCTCGCGACGGTCACGCTGGAACTCGGCGGCGTGAACCCCTGCATCGTGGACGCCACCGCCAGCCCCGCCGTGACCGCGCGCCGGATCGCCTGGGGGAAGTTCCTCAACGCCGGGCAGACCTGCCTCGCGCCGAACCACGTCCTCGTCCACGAATCCCGCTTCGACGCGCTGGCCGACGCGATGCGGGTGACGCTCACGCGCTTTTACGGCGCGGATGGTCGCGGCCTGCAGCGCGTGGTGAACGCCCGCCATTTCGCGCGGGTGCGGGACATCCTCCCACGCGGCCGCATCCTGCACGGCGGCATCGCGGACGAGGCGTCGCTGCACGTCGCGCCGACCCTCCTCGCCGATCCCGATCCCGCCCTGTTGAAGGAGGAGATCTTCGGCCCCATCCTCCCCCTCATCCCCTACCGCGACGCCGAGGCCGCCCTCGCCACCCTCGCCGCCGCCCCCGCGCCGTTGGCGATCTACGTCCACACCCGCGACCGCGCCTTCGCCGACGCCGTCATCGCCCGCACCCGCTCCGGTGGCGTCTGCGTGAACGACACGATCACCCAGGCGGTCGTGCCCGACCTCCCCTTCGGCGGCGTCGGCCCGTCCGGCCAGGGCCGCTATCACGGCCACGCGGGGTTCGAGGCCTTCTCCGACGCCCGCGCCATCCTGCGCCAGCCCGCCCGCGTGGACCTGCCGATGCGCTACCCGCCGATCAAGGCGCCGCTGGCCATGCTGAAGCGCCTCATGGGATGACGGCCTACGACGCCATCGTGCTCGGCGCCGGCGCCGCGGGGATGATGTGTGCGCTGACCGCGGGGCAACGCGGCCGGCGCGTCATGCTGCTGGACCACGCCGACCCCGGCGCGAAGATCCTCATCTCCGGCGGCGGCCGCTGCAACTTCACCAACCGCGACACCGCGCCCGACCGCTTCCTCTCCGCCAACCCGCACTTCGCCCGCTCGGCGCTCGCCCGCTACACGCAGCACGACTTCACCGCGATGGTGGACCGCCACCGCATCGCGCACCACGAGAAGACCCTCGGCCAAATGTTCTGCGACGGCTCCGCCCGCCAGATCGTCGCGATGCTTCGGGCGGAGTGCGAGGCCGCCGGCGTGGACCTCCGCCCCCGCCACCGCATCACCGACGTCACGCGCGCCGACGCCTTCCGCGTGGACACCGACCGCGGCGCCTTCACCGCCCCGGCGCTGGTGCTGGCCACCGGCGGCCTGTCCATCCCGAAGATGGGTGCCACCGCCCTGTCCCTCGACCTCGCCCGCCGCTTCGGACTGCCGGTCGTGGAGACCCGCCCCGCCCTCGTCCCCCTCACCTTCGGCGAGGAGTGGCTGGCCCTCATGCGCCCGATCTCCGGCGTCTCCCTCCCCGTCGTCGCGACCCACGGCCGCGCGCGTTTCCCGGAGGCGATGCTGTTCACCCACCGCGGCCTCTCCGGCCCCGCGATCCTGCAAGTTTCTTCGAGTTGGCGCACGGGCGACGCCGTCACCCTCGACCTCCTGCCCGGCGAGGACGCCGCCCTTTGGCTCGCCGCCCGACAGCGTGACCGGCCGCGCGCCGAACTCCGCACCGTCCTGGCCGAACGCCTCCCCGCGCGCCTCGCCGCGTCCCTCGCCGAGCACCGCCTCGCCCACCTGACCCGCCCGATGGGCGAACTGCCCGGGAAGGCGCTGCGCGCCGTCGCCGCCTCCCTCAACGCCCTCACCCTCACCCCCTCCGGCACGGAGGGCTACGCCAAGGCCGAGGTCATGGCCGGCGGCGTGGACACCGCCGCCCTCTCCTCCCGCACGATGGAGGCGACGGCCGTTCCCGGCCTGTTCGTGATCGGGGAGGCCGTGGACGTCACCGGCTGGCTCGGCGGCTACAACTTCCAGTGGGCGTGGTCGTCGGGGTGGTGCGCGGGAATGGCGGTTTGAGCGCCCCGCCGCGCGTCCCATATCCGCCGCCCATGCTCCGCCTGCACGAAATCCGCCTCCCCCTGGACCACCCGCCCGAGGCCCTGCGCGCCGCCGCCCTGACTCGGCTCGGCGTGCCGGACGCGGACCTCCGCGACCTCACCGTGTTCCGCCGCGGCCACGACGCCCGCAAGCGCGGCGCCATCGCCCTGGTCTACACGCTCGACGCCGAGGTGACCGACCCCGACGCGGTCCTTCGCCGACTCGGCCCGAACGCCAAGGTCGCCCGCACCCCCGACACCGCCTACCGCCTCCCCGCCACTCCCCCGGCCCCCAGCAGCCGCCCGGTGGTCATCGGTGCCGGCCCCTGTGGCCTGTTCGCCACCCTCATCCTCGCCGAACTCGGCCTCCGCCCCATCCTGCTGGAGCGCGGCGCCATCGTCCGCCAGCGCACGAAGGACACCTGGGCCTTCTGGCGGAGGGGCATCCTGACGCCGGAGAGCAACGTCCAGTTCGGCGAGGGCGGGGCGGGGACCTTCTCCGACGGCAAGCTGTGGTCCGGCATCGGGGATAGCGAGAACCGCATCCGCAAGGTGCTGGAAACCTTCGTCGCCGCCGGCGCCCCGGAGGAGATCCTCACCGTCTCCAAGCCCCACATCGGCACCTTCCGCCTCGTCCAGATGGTCGAACGGATGCGGGAGCGGGCGGAATCCCTCGGCGCCACCCACCGCTTCGACACCCGCGCCGACGGCCTGGACCTCGGCCCCGACCGCCGCGTCCGCGCCCTGCACCTGTCGGACGGCACGACGCTGCCGACGGGGCACGTCGTCCTCGCCCCCGGCCACTCCGCCCGCGACACCTTCGCGATGCTGCACGCGGCCCGCGTGGACATGGTGGCCAAGCCCTTCTCCGTCGGCGTGCGGATCGAGCACCCGCAGGGCATGGTCAACGCCTGCCGCTTCGGCCCCCAGGCCGGCCACCCGTTGCTGGGGAGCGCGGACTACAAGATCGTCCACCACTGCCGCGGCCCCGGCCTCGAAGGCCGTTCGGTCTATTCCTTCTGCATGTGCCCCGGCGGCCGCGTCGTCGCCGCGGCCTCCGAACCCGGCCGCCTCGTCACCAACGGCATGAGCCAGTACCGGCGGGACGAGCGCAACGCCAACGCCGGCATCGTCGTCCCCGTGACGCCGGAGCGGGACTACCCCGACGGCCCCCTCGCCGGCATCGCCCTGCAACGCCGCCTGGAGGAAGCCGCCTTCGTCGCCGGCGGGTCCGACTACCGCGCCCCCGCGCAGCGCGTCGGCGACTTCCTGGCGGGCCGCCCGTCCACCGCGTTGGGCGAGGTCGTCCCCTCCTACCTCCCCGGCGTCACCCCCACCGACCTGTCGCTCTGCCTCCCGGACTTCGTCGTCGCCGCGATCCGGGAGGCGCTGCCCGCCTTCGAGCGCCAGATCCGGGGCTTCGCGATGGCGGACGCCGTGATGACCGCGGCGGAGACCCGCACCTCCTCCCCCCTGCGCCTACGCCGGGGCGAGGACGGCCAGTCCCTCAACACCCCCGGCCTCTTCCCGGCGGGGGAGGGGGCGGGCTTCGCCGGCGGCATCCTGTCCGCCGGCGTGGACGGCATCCGCGCGGCGGAGGCGCTGGCCCGAGCGATGCACGGCGCCTTGCAGGCGGCGTAGCCCGGCCGGCGCCGCGTCAGTGCGCGGGGAGGTCGAACGCGTCGGGATACCCGAACAACCCGACCTGCCCGCCGGTGTGCAGGAACACGAGGTTCTCGTCCGACGGGAATTCACCCTTCCGGATGAGGTCGAGCAGACCCGCCATCCCCTTCCCGGAATAGACGGGGTCCAGCAGGATGCCCTCCTGCTCCGCCAACAGCTTCACCGCGGCCACCATCCCCTCGGTCGGGATGCCGTAGCCCTGCCCGACGTAGTCGCAGTTCGCCCGCACGTGCTCCGCCCGGATCGTGTCCGCGGGCAGCCCGATGTGGTCCGCGGTGCGGCGGGCCAGGGCCAGCACGTTCGCTTCCTGCCGATCCTTCGGCGCCCGCGTGCCGATGCCCAGCAGGTTGATGCCGGCGTTCAGCCCGACCAGCCCTGCGACCAGCCCCGCCTGGGTTCCCGCGGAACCCGTCGCGTGGACGAGGTGGTCCACCCGGAGCCCGATCTCGTTCGCCTGGTTCACCAGTTCCAGCGCCGCGGTGACGTAGCCGAGCGCGCCGACGGGGTTCGAGCCGCCGCCGGGGATGACGTAGGCCGTGCGCCCCTCGCCGCGCAGCCGCTCCGCCTCCGTGTCCATCGCCGCCACCATGTCGGTTCCGCCGGGACGCCGCGTGATCGTGGCGCCGTGCAGCAGGTCCATCATCACGTTGGCGGAACGCGTATAGGCCGCGTCGGTGTAGCCCGTCCGGTCCTCCAGAAGGATGCGGCAATCCAGCCCGAGCTTCGCGCAGGCCGCCGCCGTCTGCCGCGCGTGGTTCGACTGCGTCGCGCCCTGGGTCAGCACGATGTCCGCGCCCAGCGCGACGGCTTCCGCCATGAGGTATTCGAGCTTGCGGGTCTTGTTGCCGCCGGTGGAGAGCCCCGTCGCGTCATCCCGCTTGATCCACAGCGTCGGGCAGGGACCGGAGGCGCGGAGGTGCTTCGTCAGCCGCTCCATCGGCTCCAGCGGCGTCGGGAAGTGCCCCAGGCGGATGCGGGGGAAGCGGGCGAGGTTCATGGACGGTTCCCTGGACGAGTCCCGTTCCCCTTAACGCCCGCCATCGCCTCCGTCAGCCCGTGGTGGTGCGCGGCAGCAGCGGCGTGACGCGCTGGACGAGGCTGGCCATCGCCGCCTCCGGCGTCTTCATCCCGAGGACGGCGGCCTCCGCCTCCTCCTTGAACAGGTCCGCCGCCCGCGCCGCCTCGTCGAAGGCGGGCAGCGGCACGCGGGCCACCTGCAGGACGCGGCGTTCCTCGTCGGCGTAGGGGATGCTCGCCTTGAAGGAGGCGTCGTCGTAGGTCGAGCCGCGCACCGGGCCGTTGCCGCCGCGGGCCATCGCCAGCGTCGCTTCCCGCGTCAGCAGCGCCTTGACGAAGGCCCAGGACAGGTCCTTTCGCCGCGCGTTGCGCGGGACCGCCATGCCCCAGAACTCCACCTTCGCCGGCGCCACCGGGTAGCGGTCGAGGATCGTGCGCGACGAGGGCACCGCCACCGTCCTGATCTTGTCGGCGAAGCGGGACCGCGGGGGGTCGTTGTAGATGCGGTTCCGGCTCATCCCCGTCAGCGCCATCGTCGCGCGTCCCGTCTGCATCCAGGTGTTCACGTCCTCCGTCGCGATGGCCGCGAAGTTGCGGGGGAAGGCGCCGGCCTGGAACAGGTCGCGCAGCGCGCGGATGGCGTTGAGCATGCCCGGCCCGTCGGCCACGCAGCGGAAGTCCGGGGTGATGAAGTCGCCGTCCCAGGCGCGGGCGATGTCGATGACGTTGGGGTAGGACACGCCGGGGATGACCAGCCCGACCACGGGCGTCCCCTCCCGCCGGTGCACCGACCGCTTCGCGACCTCAAGGAGGTCCTCCATCGTCTTGGGCGGCTCCGTGATCCCGCGCTCCGCGAGGATCTCCGCGTTGTAGTGCAGGCCGGAGGAGGCGTGGCGCACGGGGATCGCCACCTGCGCGCCGCCGACCTTGAAGCCGTCCATCAGCCCGCGGAACACGTCCTCCGGCGCCTCGATGGGGTCGCGTTGCAGGAAGGCGTCGAGCGGCTCGAACAGCGTCGCGGCGCGCGGCGTGACGTGGGTGTTGAGCAGGAACGCCACGTCCACCGTGCCGGCGTCGAGCGAGGCCTCCCGCTGCACCCGGTCCCACAGCGGGCCGGTGTCGAAGGTCGTCCACGTGACGCCGGCGCCGGTCGCGGCGGTGAAGGGGCGCGTCACGTCGCCGCCCGCGCCCGTGGCGACCGTCTGGTGAACCCGGTGCGACAGCACGGACAGCGCGGCCGTCTGCGCGCTCCCGATCCGCGGGGCCGCCAGCGCCGCACCGCCCAGCGCCAGGGCGCCCCGTCTCGTGATGGTCATGCCCGTCCCTCCCGCGTCGCCGATCCGAAGATTTCGCCGATGGCCGTCTCCGCGGCCTCGAAGTGCCGGAGCATGGCACGTTCCGCCCCGTCCGCGTCACCCGCCGCGACGGCGTCCACCACCGCCGCGTGCCGGTCGAGCGTCGCGCGCCATTCCCGGGGCGACCGCTCGCCGCGGCCGTTGAAGCGGCGCAGCACCTCCGCCATCACGGGGCGCAGCCCCTCCACCTGCATGCGCACGAGGGCGTTGCCGCTCAGCCGACCGAGCCCCTCGTGGAAGTCGAGGTCGGCGGGGATCCAGCGGGGCACGTCGCCCATCGCCGCCGCCATCCGCGCGACGATGGCCCGCATCGCCGCGATTCCCGCCGCGTCGGCGCGCGTCGCCGCCAGCCGCGCGACGCCCGGTTCGACGATGCGCCGCAACTCCACGGCCTGGGCCAGCCCTTCCCGCGTGCCGGCCGCCGCGAACTGCCAGAAGCGGCCGAGCGGGGCGGCGTCCCCGCCCTCCGCCACCCGGGTGGACCGCCCCTGCCCCACCCGCACGGCGCCGAGCGCCGCGAGCTGCCGCACCGCCTCCCGCACCACCTGCTTCGAGACGCCGAAGGTCTCCGCCAGCCGGGATTCCGCCGGCAACGGGTCGCCGGGCCGCAGCCGCCCTTCCAGGATCGCGCCGGACAGCGCCGACACCACGCCATCCGCCAGCCGAATGGGGACGAGCGCGTCGGCCACGAAGGGGATGGCCCCGGACATGCCGGCATCCTAACAACCCGATTGCGACCAATCAACTCATCCGATAAGTTATCCACGATGTCCGACCCCCTGCGGATCGCCGAAATCCGCGCCCACCCGCTCCGCACCACCCTCCCCACCGCCCAGCGGACGAGCCAGGGCGACTGGCCGTCGCTCGAGATCGTCATCGTCGAGGTCGTGACGGAATCCGGCCTCACCGGCATCGGCGAATGCCTCGCCCGGCGCGGCGCAGTCGGCTACGCGGCCTTCATCCGGGCGGCACTGGCGCCGGCGTTGATCGGCCGTTCCGCGCAGGATCGCCGCGCCCTGTGGCGGAGGATGCGCGGCGTGCTCACCGGCCGCACCGGCGGCATGCTGATCGAGTGCGTCGCGGGCCTCGACATCGCCCTGTGGGACCTCGCGGGACAGGCCGCGGGCGAGCCGGTGTGGCGCCTCCTCGGCGGCATGGGCCGCGCGTCGGTGGACGCCTACGCCTCCTCCATCAACTGGTCCGACGACGCACGGGTGGAGGCGGAGATCGCCTCGG
>CAXVWQ010000438.1:0-3599 GCA_964263755.1 Roseomonas sp.
GCGCGGGCGGGCGGGGTGGTCACCCATTCCTCCGGCAACCACGGGCAGGCCATCGCCGCCGCCTGCGCGGCGGAGGGGGTGCGGGCGCTCATCGCGATGCCCGCCGACGCCCCCGCCATCAAGGTCGAATCCACCCGCCGCTGGGGCGCCGAGATCCTCCCCTTCGACCGCGCCACGACGGACCGCGAGACGCTCGCCGCCCGCCTCGCGGCGGAGCGCGGCGGCACGGTGATCCCGCCCTTCGACCACCCCGACGTCATCGCGGGCCAGGGCACCCTCGCGCTGGAACTGTTCGAGGACGCGGCGGCGGCGGGCCTGACGCTCGACGCGCTGGCGGTCTGCACCGGTGGCGGCGGCCTCATCGCCGGCTGCGCCCTCGCCGCGGAGGGCGTCAGCCCGACGACGCGGATCATCGCCGTGGAACCCGAGGGCTGGGACGACACCGCCCGCTCGCTCGCCGCCGGCGAGCGCCTCGCCAATGACGGCCGCGGCGAGACGCTCTGCGACTCCCTTCTCTCCCTGCGTCCCGGCGCCATCACCTTCGCGATCAACCGCCCCCGCCTCGCCGGCGCCGCGGTGGTGACGCCGGCCGAGGTCTTCGCCGCGATGCGCTTCGCCTTCGACCACCTCAAGCTGGTCGTGGAGCCCGGCGGCGCCGTGGCGCTGGCGGCGGTCCTCGCGGGCAAGGTGCCCGCGGCGGGCCGCACCGTCGGCGTGGTGATCTCCGGCGGCAACGTGGACCCCGCCGTCTTCGCCCGCGCCCTCGGCTGACCCGTCGCCTGGGCGGCCTACTCAGGCCGGATGTTGTGGGTGCGGACGGTGCGGCCGTACTCCTCCGTCGCGCGCGCGAACCACGTCCGGAACGCCTCCGGCCCCTCGGTCCTCACCTCCCCGCCGAGGTCGCCGATGCGGGACGCCACGGCGGGGATGGCCGCCACCGCGCGGATCTCCCGCACGAGCCGCTCCACCACCGGCGGCGGCGTGGTGCCCGCGACGAGGATGCCCTGCCACGTCCCCGCATCCGCCATCGGCCACCCCAGCTCGCGGAAGGTCGGCAGGTTCGGCACCGCCGGCAGCCGCCGCTCGCCCGAGACGGCGAGGCCGCGGATGGAGCCGTTCGTCACGAAGGGCAGCGTGGCGGTGGCGCCGTTGACGATCATGTCGGCCTCCCCGCTCGCCACCGCCGTCAGCGCCGGCGCGCCGCCGCGATAGGGCACCTGCACCGCGTGGAGGTTGAGGTGCGCCGCCACCTCCACCGCCGTGAGGTGGTTCAGCGCCCCGACGCCGGAGTTCGCCACGTTCACCCCCCGCGGCTCGGCCCGCGCGTAGGCGGCCAGCCCCGCCGCGTCCGGCACGGGCAGCGCGTTCTTCACCGCCAGCACGTAGGGCGCGAAGACGAGCATCGTGACGGGCGCCAGGTCCCGCTGCACGTCGAACGGCATCCGCGGGAACAGCGAGGGATTGACCGCGAGGGCGCCGACGTCGGTCAGCAGCATCGTGTGCCCGTCCGGCGCGCTCTTCGCCACCGCGTCCGCGCCGATGTTGCCCGCGGCCCCCGCCCGGTTCTCCACCACCACGTTCTGGCCGAGGGCGCGGGAGAGTTCCGGGGCGATGAGGCGGGCGAGGATGTCGCTCGTCCCCCCCGCGGCGTTCGGGACGATGATGCGGATGGTCCGGTCGAAGGTTTGCGCGAGCGCCGGGGCGGCGAGGGGCGCGGCGGCGAGGGCCTGCAGGAGCGGGCGGCGGTTCATGGGTGTCCTCCGTCCCCGCCATTCTTCGCCAACGATGGTCCGCGGGGTTGGCGGCGACGCTAGCAGGGACGCGGCGGGGAGGGGAGGATGCCCTGGCGCCGCCCGTCCCGGCGTCCTATCCCGCGCCGCCATGGACACGCCCCTCCCGATCCGCCGCGCCCTCCTCTCCGTGTCCGACAAGACGGGGCTGGCGGAGTTCGCCCGGGCGCTCGTGGCGGCGGGCGCGGAGATCCTGTCCACCGGCGGCACCGCGAAGGCGCTGCGGGAGGCGGGGATCGCGGTGGTCGAACTCTCCGATCACACGGGCTTCCCGGAGATCCTCGACGGCCGCGTGAAGACCCTCGTCCCCGCCGTCCACGGCGGCCTGCTGTTCCGCCGCGACGACCCTGCGCACGCCGCGCAGGTGGCGGCGCACGGCATCGCGCCGATCGACCTCGTGTGCGTCAACCTCTACCCCTTCGAGGCGACGGTGGCCCGCGGCGCCTCCTTCGAGGACTGCGTGGAGAACGTGGACATCGGCGGCCCCGCGATGATCCGCTCCGCCGCGAAGAACCACGCCCACGTCGCCGTGGTGACGGAACCCGCGCAGCTGGCGGAGGTCGCGCGCGAGGTGGAGGCGACGGGCGGCACGACGCTCGCCACGCGGCGGCGGCTGGCGGCGGCGGCCTACGCACGCACCGCGGCCTACGACGCGGCCATCGCGCGCTGGTTCGCGTCGCGGGAGGGCACGGCCTTCCCGGAACGCCTCTCCCTCCCCGGCCTGCTGAAGCAGACGCTGCGCTACGGCGAGAACCCGCACCAGTCCGCCGCCTTCTACCTCGACGGCACGCGCCGCCCCGGGATCGCGACGGCGGACCAGGTGGGGGGCAAGGAGCTGTCCTACAACAACCTGAACGACACCGACGCCGCCTACGAGTGCGTCGCCGAGTTCGACCGCCCCGCGATCGTCATCGTGAAGCATGCCAACCCCTGCGGCGCGGCGGAGGGCGACGACCTGACGGCGGCATGGGACGCCGCGCTGCGCTGCGACCCCGTCTCGGCCTTCGGCGGCATCGTCGCCGCGAACCGGACGCTGGACGAGGCGGCGGCGCGGCGGATCGCGGCGATCTTCACGGAGGTGGTGATCGCCCCCGATGCCGACGACGCGGCGCGCGCGGTGTTCGCCGGAAAGAAGAACCTGCGGCTGCTGCTGGCGCGCGACCTGCCGGACCCTGCGGCGCCGGGGATGACCTTCCGGAGTGTCGGCGGCGGCTTCCTCGCCCAGTCCCGCGACGCGGGCCGCATCACGGCCGACGCCCTGCGCGTCGTCACGAAGCGCGCCCCAACGGAGGGGGAGACGCGCGACCTCCTCTTCGCCTTCCGCGTCTGCAAGCACGTGAAGTCCAACGCCATCGTCTACGCCAGGGACGGCGCCACGACCGGCATCGGCGCGGGGCAGATGAGCCGGGTGGATTCCGCCCGGATCGCCGCCTGGAAGTCGGAGGAGGCCGCCCGCGCCGCCGGCCTCGACGCCCCGCTCGCCCGCGGCTCCGTCGTGGCGTCGGACGCCTTCTTCCCCTTCGCGGATGGGTTGCAGGCGGCGGCCGCGGCGGGCGCGACGGCGGTGATCCAGCCCGGCGGCTCGGTGCGCGACGCCGAGGTCATCGCGGCGGCGGACGCGGCGGGCCTCGCGATGGTGCTCACGGGGATGCGCCACTTCCGGCACTGAGCACGGCGATGGCGCACCTCCGCCACGCATTCGAGGTCGTCCTCTCGGAGGACGGTTTCTGGCACGGCACCTGCGCGGAGCTCCCGGACCTGTCGGCCCTCGCCTCCACGCGCGAGGACGCGCTGCAGCGCATCGAGGGG
>CAXVWQ010000439.1:0-5805 GCA_964263755.1 Roseomonas sp.
GAGAGGGCGATCCTTGACATAAGCGAGGGCACCTACGGTGCTGCGCGCCAGCCGTGCTTTTACCGCAACAATAAGATTGCCGGACATGCAGGCGGCTTATTTAAGTGCATGAAATGGTTCGATTATTCCGAAGCAATAGCAGCATCGTCTTTTTCCCCGAACTCGGCGATAGCGGTCGCAAGCCGCGCCAAAGCGTACCGGTCCATGGCTAATTTGTGTTTTTTTGTGAGGCTCGGTTTGGGGAAATGTCTTTGAGCCGATCCGATCGGAAAGAGAATGTTTTCTGGCGAGTTCGGCAGTGGACCATTCGCGTGCATCTTGCGCCGCCCGGCGGCGCTCGGTGCCTCTGCAGGAGCCTCCGTGGTCAAGGAGGAGCCGCTTGTCCCGCCGATTCGAGCCGACCTCGTTGGGCGCCTGCGATGGATGGGGCGGGGCTGTCGGCTGCCGGGTTAAATGGCCACGCACCGTTGTGATGCGGATCAGCGCGGCAGAGGGAGAGTTGTGCCGTGACCGCGGTGATCCGTCCTCGGGCGCACGGCTTCGCGCTCATGCGAGGCAAGCCGCAGGACGATGCCGCTCGGCCCCGCCGCTGCCGGGCCGAGCGAGCACGGGTGCGAACCGGTCAAGCAAAGGGTCCGCCCCGCCTTGCCTGCGAGGAGGGCCCGTCGTCTTGCGGGCCAGCCCAGGCCCGCGCCGCCTGAGGCTGGCTCGGCGCGGCGTCAGCCCACGTCTTCCGCCACCTCCGCGCGATAGGTCTCGATGATGTCCGAGAGCAGCGACAGGGCTTCGGCCCTGGGGCGCTGGAAGGTGTTGCGCCCGATGATGGAGCCGTTCCCGCCGCCCTGGTGGATGCCGCGTGCCATGGCGCTCATGAATTCCGCCGTGCCGGCCTCCCCGCCGGAGAAGACCACGAGGCGCCGGCCGTTGAAGCAGGCCTGCACCACGTGCTTGATCCGCCCCGCGAGGGTGGTGATGTCGGGCACCGGCGCCTTCTCGTAGGTCTTCTTCGCGGCGTCGAGGAAGATGGCCTCCGTCGGCGGCTTCACCTTGATGATGTGCGCGCCGATGAGGGCGGCCATGTGCGCGGCGTAGGCGCAGATGTCGAGCGCGGTCTCCCCGACCTTGTCGAGCATCGGACCGCGCGGATAGGACCACACGACGACCGCGAGTCCGGCGGCCTTCGCCTCGGCCGTCAGCTCCCGCAGCTCCTCCATCATCTCGAACTGGTATTCGGAGCCCGGGTAGATCGTGAAGCCGATGGCGGAGCAGCCGAGGCGGAGTGCGTCGTCCACGCCCGCGGTCACCCCCTGGTCCTTCGTGGTGGAGAGCGAGTTGGAGGAGTTCACCTTCAGGATCGTCGGGATCTGGCCGGCGTATTCGGACGCGCCGGCCTCGATCATGCCGAGGGGGGCGGCGTAGGCCGACAGGCCGGCCTCGATCGCGAGTTCGAAGTGGTAGCGCGGGTCGTAGGCCGCGGGGTTCGGCGCGAAGGACCGGGCGGGGCCGTGCTCGAAGCCCTGGTCCACCGGCAGGATCACCAGCCGCCCGGTGCCGCCGAGGCGACCCTGGTTGAGGATGCGGGCGATGTTCGTCTTTGTCCCGGGATTGTCGCTCTCATACCAGGAGAGGATCTCCTTCACCTTCGGCGTGACATTCATGACGGGCTCTCCTGGGGCGTCGCGTGGGCTGGGGCGCGGGATAGCCGGGGTCGGGGCGGCTGTCACGGTGCCAC
Source organism: Roseomonas sp. (assembly GCA_964263755.1). Taxonomy (GTDB): domain Bacteria; phylum Pseudomonadota; class Alphaproteobacteria; order Acetobacterales; family Acetobacteraceae; genus Roseomonas. Next base: position 1,733 of record CAXVWQ010000439.1, read on the forward strand.
CGGCGCCGAGGTGACGGGCGAGGAGGGCGCGGGCGCCGCGCTTCCGCAGGTCCAGGCGGGAGAGGTCGAGGGCGGGCGGCGCGGTCGGCAGGACGGACGCGTCGCGTTCGGCCGCCGCGTCGGCGATGGCCGGGAAGGCGGGGCAGCGGGGATCGAGGATGATGAGCCGCCACCCCGCGCGCAGGGCGTCCAGGGCGAAGCCCGGGGCCGCGCCGCAATCCAGCGCCGCGTCGTGCGGCCGGTCCGGGTGTCGCGCCGCCGCCGCCGCGACCATCGCCGCGACCACGCGGGGGCCCGGGAACGCCGCGGCCCCGGGATGCGACAGCAGCAGCACGCCGTTCCCGCCCGCGAAGGCGAGCGCGGCCTCCGCCTCCGCGGCCGAGCCGAACAGCACGGCGGGGCGCCGGACGGCGCCCGCCGCATGGTTGCGGGCAGCGTCGTTCCCGTGCGAAGGCATCACGGACGCGTGGGGATCGGCCGAAGGGGCGACATGGCGGACAGCCTGGCAGAGGCGACGGCACGGCTGGAAGCGGCGGTGGAACGATTGGCGCTGGCCGCGTCCCGGCCTCGCCCCGCCTCCGACGTGCGATCGGCGGAGGTGGCGGACCTGTCCCGGCGGCTGGACGCCGCGCTCGCGCGCCTGCGGGCGGCGCTGCGCGAGGAATCGGACCTGCCGCCCGATCCCGCCGACGACGACGACGTCCCGATCACGGGGCACGGGGCACGGGAGGCCTAGCGCATGGGACAGGTCACGGTCCGCGTCGGCGGCTACAGCCACCCGGTGTCCTGCGAGGACGGTCAGGAGGCGCATCTCCTCGCCCTCGCGGCAGAGGTGGACCGGCGCGTCGGTTCGGTGAAGGCGATGGGCGGGCAGTTCGGGGAGGGGCGCCTGCTGCTGCTGGCCGCCCTGCTGCTGGCGGACGAGGTGCACGACCTGAAGGTGGAGGTGTCCCAGGCCCAGGCCTCGCTGCAGACCGCGGCGCGGACCGGGGTGGTGCCGGACCCGCGGCTGGCCCAGCGGCTGTCCCAGGTGGCGGCGCGCATCGAGGGGATCGCGTCGGGCCTGGAGAAGGAGTGACGCGGCGGGGGCCGGAACCGGCGGTGACGGTGAATCTCGCCTCCGGGCGCGGCCGGACCCCGCCTTCGCCCTGGCGGCGCAGGACGCACGGGGCTACATAGGGAGGGCGGGGCTGCTTCGCTCGCCAGGCACAATATCCCCGGGGCCAATGAGCATCCTCCGGGAGCTGGCTCTGCCCGGATCCTGGTCCGGGTATCTGGCGCCCACCTGCACCAGCAGGCCTTGGGAGGATATCACGCCAGCGGCCATGGTGGCTCCGCACTTCCATCCCGACGATCCGGACCTCGCCGCCGCCAAGGCCGCGATGCGGGCGCGCGCCCTCTCGTCCCGCGACGCCGCGCGGGCGGATGGGGCGGCCGAGGCCGTCGCGCGGACCGCGCTCCTCGGGGCGCCGCCGATGCCGGGGGACGTGGTGGCGGGGTTCTGGCCCATGGGGGGGGAACTCGACGTGCGGCCGCTGCTGCGGGCCCTGGCCGGGCGGGGGCACCGGATCGCGCTGCCGCGAACGCCGCGCCGGGGCTCGCCGCTGTCCTTCCACTTGCACGACCTCGACCGGCCCCTGGAACCGGGCCCCTTCGGCACCTCGCAGCCGGCGGCCGATGCGCCGGCGATCCGGCCGGACTTCGTCATCGTCCCGCTCCTCGCCTTCGACCGGCGGGGGCGGCGCCTGGGTTACGGGGGGGGCTACTACGACCGGACGCTGGACGCCCTTCCCGCGGCCTTCCGACTGGGGGTCGCCTACGCCGCCCAGGAGGTCGGCGCGGTGCCGACCGGACGGTTCGACGTGACGCTCGACGCCGTCGCGACGGAGGAGGACGTCTTTCACGTGGAGGCCCGCCGGGCTTGAGAATCCTGTTCCTCGGCGACGTCGTCGGCCGCTCCGGCCGCGACGCGGTGGCCGCGCGCCTCCCCGCGCTGCGCCGCGACCTCCGTGCCGACCTCGTCGTGCTGAACGCGGAGAACGCGAGCCACGGCTTCGGGCTGGCGCCGGACATGGCGCGGGCCTTCCTCGCCGCCGGCGCGGACGTCCTCACCCTCGGCAACCACGCCTGGGACCGGAAGGAGATCGTGCCCTACATCGCGGAGGAGCGGCGCCTGATCCGGCCCCTGAACTACCCCCCGGGCACGCCGGGCACGGGGGCCGTGACCGTGGAGGTCGCCGGCGGCCGGCGCGCCCTGGTGATGCAGGTCATGACCCGGCTCTACATGGAACCGCTGGACGATCCCTTCCGTGCCGCGCAGGCCGAACTCGCGAGGGTCACCCTCGGGCCGCAGGGATCGGTCCAGGCGGTGGTGGTGGACATCCACGGCGAGGCGACGGCGGAGAAGCAGGGCTTCGCCCACTCCTTCGACGGCAAGGCCAGCCTCATCGCCGGCACCCACACCCACGTGCCGACGGCGGACCATCAGATCCTGCCGGGCGGCACGGCCTTCGTCACCGATGCCGGGATGTGCGGGGACTACGACAGCGTCATCGGCATGGCGAAGGCGCCCGCCGCGATCCGGTTCTGGCGGAAGGTGCCGTCCGAACGGCTTGCCCCCGCGGAGGGGGACGCGACGCTGTGCGGCGTGTTCGTGGAGACGGACGACGCGACGGGGCTGGCGCGGCGCTGCGAGCCGGTACGGGTGGGGGGGCGGCTGGCCCAGGCGATGCCGGCCGCCTGATACGCCGCCTGAGCGCCCCGCCTCAGAAGTGGATCAGTTCCGGGGCGAAGAGGCCGAGTCCCGACAGCAGCACCCCGATGACGCCGAGGACGATCCCGCCCACCGCCAGCAGCGGCACGCCGGTGACGATGGACGCGGAGGCGACGACGATCGCCACCTGGAAGGCCGCGGAGCCGTACTCGTACATGTGGTAGGCGGCCATGGAGCGGTCCCTCGCCCGTTCCGCGGCGCGCGCGCGGGCGGAAAGCTCGCGGCGGCCCTCCCCCGTGGCGGGCTCGCTTTCCCAGCGGTCCGCGGCGCCCCGCCACGCCGCGATCTGGCGCTCGGCGGCGGCCCGGCGCGCCTCGTCCCCGGTGGCGGGGATGAGGGCTTCCGCCTCCGCGGCGGTGCGGACCGTGGTCTGGCGGATCGTGCGGGCCTGGAAGAAGGACCAGAGATTCGCGGCCTCGACGTTCCGGGTGAGCGCATCGGTCTGCGCCGACTTCGCGCCGGTCTCCGCCAGGGCGAGGAAGAGCGCGAGGATCGCGATGAGGAGGGCGACGGACTTGTTCTCGCCGACGCCGTGCCCGTGGCCGTGGCCCGCCATGCCCTCGCTCCGTGTTGCCGTCGGCGACATGGCATCACGCGGGAGTGATGGGAAGGAGGTCGAGACGGGTTTGGCTGACCCGTGGGGATCGGCAGGAGGGGGCGCTCAGGGCGGAGCCGAACCCGCCCGGCAACCGAAGAGAACGGTCGTTCGTCCGAAGATGCGGGATCGGTCCGAGAACTTCATGCCATCGGCAGGGCCCGTCGTCTCCTTTGCCGTCGGCGCCGGCCTCGCCACCCCCATCGGCGGGGTCGCCGCGCCCACGCCGCGGCCCGACGAAGCCCCGGACGGCGCGGCCCGCGGGGACGTGGGCTGCGCGCCCTGAATCGACCCGCTGATTCCGAACCTCGGCGGGGACGGCTGCGGCGCGGCGAGGGATGACGGGCCGACGCCGCTCGACGCGGTCGATCTCGGCACCCACGTCACCACCTCGTCACCTTCGGCGCGAGCGGCGTCGCAGACCACCCCGTCGCGAAGGACGCGACCGGCGCGCCGGGCCGGACGATCGCCGTGCCGACGCTGCCCTTCGGCTCGTTCACGCCCGGCCCGACGCCGGCGGCCGTGCCACTTTCCGTGAAGGTCTCGCCGCCGGCCGACCTCGCGGTGCCGCCGAAGGGCGGCCACGCGCTCGTCGCGACCGGCTTCGTCCTCTGGCACCGATCCCAGCGCAGCGCCCCCCCCCGGTTGCGGCGGGGGCGGGGGGCCGGGGGCCCCCCCCCGCCGCCCCCCCCCCCCCCCCCCCCC
>CAXVWQ010000440.1:0-11692 GCA_964263755.1 Roseomonas sp.
ACGGGCGTCGCGCGCGACGGCGTGGCGGTGCGGCCCGGGACGCCGCCCGCCGGCGCGGGGGCGGATGCCGCCCTCGCCACCCGCGCCGAGCTTCTCGCCCGCGCGCTGCGCCCGGAACCGGGCATCGCCTGCTGGCGGGACGTGGAGCCGGACCGCTGGCGACCCGCCCTCACCGGGTTCGACCTCATCACCGCGGCGGACGAGGCGGGGGAGGCGACGGCGATCGCGCTGCTGCTGCGCGAGGCGCTGGAGACGCCCGGCGCCACGGCGGCGCTCGTCACGCCGGACCGCGACCTCGCGCGACGCGTGCAGGTGGAATTGCTGCGCCACGGCGTGTTCGCCGATGATTCCGCGGGCCAGCCGCTCGGCGCCACGCCCGCAGGCGCCTTCCTGCGGCTGATCGCGCGGATGGCGGAGGAGCGTTTCGCCCCCGTGCCGCTGCTGGCCTGCCTGAAGCACCCGCTCTGCGCCGGCGGGATGGCGCGGGGCGACTGGCTTCGGGCGGCGCGCGACCTGGAACGGCTGGCGCTGCGCGGCCCGCGGCCGGCGCCGGGGATCGCGGGGCTGCGGGCGGCGCTGGCGTCGGCGCGGAACGAGGCGGCGCGGGGGCGGGCCTCGGGGTTGCTGAAGCGGCTGGAAGACGCTCTTGGCGATTTCGCGACGTTGGGCGGCACGCGGCCGGCGGCCGACCTGCTCGCCGACCACCTCGCCGCCGCCGAGGCGCTGGCGTCCGACGACGACACGCCCGGCGGGCTGCGGCTGTATGCGGGGGAGGAGGGGGAGCCGCTGGCGCGCCACCTCGCCACCCTCGAACCCGCGATGCGCGACCTGCCGCCGCTCGGCGCCGACGCATGGCCGGCACTGTTCGACGCGTTGCTGGAAGGCCCGCTGGCGCCCGGCGTGCGGGCGGTGCGCGGACGGAAGGGCGCGAGCCACGCGCGCGTGCAGATCCTCGGGCTGCTGGAGGCACGGCTGCAGTCCTTCGACCGCGTGGTCCTCGGCGGTCTGGAGGAATCGGTCTGGCCGCTGGCGACCGATCCCGGCCCCTGGATGAGCCGCCCGATGCGCGTGGATTTCGGCCTCCCCGCGCCGGAGGCCCGGATCGGCCGCGTCTGCTCCGACTTCCTCCGCTCCGCGCTCGCGGCGCCGAAGGTCACGCGGTCCCGCGCCACGCGGCGCGCCGGCGCGCCGACCGTGCCCGCGCGCTGGCTGACGCGGGTCGAGACCTTCCTCGGCGGCCAGGGGCTGCGCGGCCTCCCGCCCTCCCCCGCCACCGGCTGGGCGAGGCTGCTGGATGCGAACGACGAGCCGGAGCCCGACCCACGCCCGAAGCCGTGCCCCCCGGTCGCGGCGCGCCCGCGCACCATCTCCGTCACCGACGTGTGGCTGCTGCAATCCGACCCCTACGCCTTCTACGCCCGCCGCGTGCTGGGGCTGCGCGCGATGGACGACCTGGACGCCGAGGCGGACGCGGCGGAATACGGCAACGTCGTGCACCACATGGTCGCGGAGTGGCTGCGGCTGTGCGACGGCGACCCCGCCTGCGCCGCCGCCGCGGACCACTTCGCCGCCGCCGCCGATCGCGCGCTGGACGAGTACGCGCCGCGTCCCGGCCTCATGGCCTACTGGCGCCCGCGCCTGTCGCGCATCGCCGACTTCGTGCTGGAATCCGAGCGCGCCCGGGTCGGCGTGGTGCGCCGCCACGCGGAGATCCGCGGCGGCATGGACCTGCCCTGCGGCGTGCGGCTGGAAGGCCGCGCGGACCGCCTGGACCTGATGGCCGACGGCACGCTGGAGATCGTGGACTTCAAGACCGGCACGCCGCCGAGCCACGAGGAGATGGCGGACGGCCGCGCGCCGCAACTGCCCCTGGAGGCCGCGATCGCCGCGAGCGGCGGCTTCCACGGCATCCCGGCCGCCGATCCCTCCGCGCTGGCGCACTGGCGCGTTTCCGGCGGCTTCGTGCCGGGGGAGGTCAAGCCCTTCGATCCGAAGAAGCGCACGCTGGACGAGGTGGTGGCGGACGCGCTGGGAAGCACGGACCGGCTGGCGCGCGACTTCCTCCTGAGCGAGCGCCCCTTCCTCGCCCGGCCGCACGCCGCGCGCGCCCCGAAGGGGACGGAGTACGACCACCTGTCCCGCTACGACGAATGGGGCGCGGCGGAGGACGAGGCGCCGTGACCGACGGCCTTCCCCTCGTCTCCGCCCCCCTCGTTTCCGCGCGGGGCATCGCGGTCGTCCGGCAGCGCTCCGCCTCCAACCCCGGCGTCTCGGCCTGGGTCGGCGCCTCCGCGGGCTCGGGCAAGACGAAGGTGCTGATCGACCGCGTGCTGCGGCTGCTGCTGCAACCGGAGGCCGCACCGGGACGCATCCTCTGCCTTACCTTCACGAAGGCGGCGGCGGCGGAGATGCAGACGCGGCTGGCGACCCGCCTCGGTCGCTGGGCGACGCTGGCGGACGGCGACCTGCGCGACCGGATCGCGGAGGTGACGGGCGAGGCGGTGCTGGGGGAGGACGTTTCGCGCGCCCGCGGCCTGTTCTGCCGCGTGCTGGAACAGCCGGGGGGGATGCGGATCTCCACGATCCACGCCTTCTGCCAATCCCTGCTGCGGTCCTTCCCGCTGGAGGCGCGCCTGTCGCCGGGCTTCACGCTGATGGAGGAAGCCGACAGCGCGGCGATGCTGGCGGAGGCGCGGGAGGCCGCGCTGGCCGGCGGCGCGATCCCGGAGGACGCGCTGCACGGCCTCGCCCGATTGGTTTCGGCCGACGAGATGGGGAACGCGGTGCGCGCGCTCGTCGGCAAGCGGGCGGCGCTGGACGCGCTGCCGCCGGCCGCGGACCTCGTGCTGCGGGATGTGCTGGGGCTGCGGGACGACGAGTGCGAGGCGGACATGGCGCTGCGCCTCACCACGCCGCCGGAGGCGTTGCGTGCGCGCCTGCCCACGCTCCTCGAACACAAGGCGGCCGACGTGCGGAAGGCCGCGGCGGTGCTGGCCGACCTGCTCGCCCTGCCGGACGAGGCGCGCGCCAGGCGGAGCGACGCATGGCGACTCGCGCTGTTCACCGAGAAGGAGACGCGGCGCAAGAAGGTCGAGCCGGTCGCGGAACTCGCCGCGGAGATGGAGCGGGTGGAGGCGGTGCTGTCCGCCTGGACCTCGCACCGGCTGCACGCGGCCACCGGCGCGCTCATCGCCGCCGCGCGCCCGGTGCTGCGCGACTACCGCGCCCGCAAGGAACGCCGCGGCGCACTGGATTTCGACGACCTCATCGCCCACGCCCAGGCGCTGCTGCGCGATCCCGGATCGGCCTGGGTGCTGTTCAAGCTGGACGGCGGCCTGGACCACCTGCTGCTGGACGAGGCGCAGGACACCAACCCCGTGCAGTGGGGCATCGCCGACACGCTCGCCGCGGAGTTCTTCGCGGGCGCCGGCACGCGGGAGCCGAGCCAGCGCACGCTGTTCGTCGTCGGCGACCCGAAGCAGAGCATCTACTCGTTCCAGGGCGCGGATGCCGAGGGCTTCGACCACTGGCGCGCCCGCTTCGGCGCCCGCGTGCGCGCGACGGGGAGCGAGATGGAGGAGGTGCCGCTCGAGACCTCCTTCCGCTCCTGCGCGCCGATCCTCACGCTCGTGGATTCCGTCTTCGCCGGCGATCGCGCGCGGGAGGGCGTGGTGCCGCGCGGCGACGTGCTGCGCCACGCCGCCGACCGCGCGGGGCACGCGGGGATGGTGGAGGTCTGGCCGCTGATCCGCCGGACGAGGCCGCCGGCCGCCGAACCCTGGATCGTGCCGGAGAAGGCGGTGGAGGCGAAGGACGCGGAATCCGAACTCGCCGCCGCCGTCGCCGCGCGCATCCACCGCATGACGTTGGAGGATGCCCTGCCCGCCCGCGCCGACCGCCTCGTCCGCCCCGGCGACGTGATGGTCCTCGTGCGGCGCCGCACGCGCTTCGTCTCGCTGCTGGTGCGCGAACTCAAACACCTGAAAGTTCCCGTCGCGGGCGTGGACCGGATCGAGCTGGCGTCGAGCCTCGCGGTGCGCGACGTCTGCGCCGTCCTCGACGTGCTGCTGCTGCCGGAGGACGACCTCACCCTCGCCGCGGCGCTCCGCTCCCCGCTGCTCGGTGTGTCCGAGGAGGAATTGTTCAACCTCGCCCATGGTCGCGAGGGGCCGCTGTGGTTCCGGCTGCTGGACCAGGAAGGCAAGGACACCCCCCCCGGGCGTGCCGCGGACGAGCTGCGGCACTTCGCCCGCCGCACCGACTACGTCACGCCGCACGCCCTCATCTCCGAACTGCTGGGCGAGCGCGGCGGCCGCGCCCGCCTCGTCGCCCGCCTCGGCGCCGATGCGGGGGAGGCGCTGGACGAACTGCTCTCCGCCGCCCTGCGCTACGAGGCGCGGCACCCGCCGAGCCTGCAAGGCTTCCTCCACTGGCTGCGCCGCGGCGGCGCGGTGGTGAAGCGGGAGACGGAGGGCGCGGGCGACGCCGTCCGCATCATGACCGCGCACGGCGCCAAGGGGTTGCAGGCGCCCGTCGTCATCATCCCCGACATCGGCCGCGGCGGGGCGCGGGATACGTTGCTGTGGGCGGGTTCCGGCGCGCCGGGAGACGATGCGCTCCCCCTCTGGGCGCCGCGGCGGGAGTTCCACGCGAAGGCCTGGACCGACGCGCGCGCCGCGAAGGACGCGGCGGACGGGCGGGAGGAGAACCGCCTCCTCTACGTCGCCCTCACCCGCGCGGAGGACCGGCTGCTGATCTGCGGCCTGGAGCCTGGCAAGGCGCCGAAGCACCCGACCTGGCACGGGCTGGTGTCCGACGGGATGCTGCGGCTGGAGGCGGCGCCGGGCTGGGAGCGCGTGATGTTCGACCCCGCCGCCGAGGGCCTCCCCGGCGGCGATTTCGGGCCGGAGGGCTGGCGCCTGACCTCCCCGCAGGAGGCGCCGCCGGTGGAGGACCCCGTCGTCCTGTCGGCGGAGGCCGCGGTGCTGCCGGACTGGGCCCACCGCCCCGCCCCCGCCGAGGCGAGCGAGGACCCCGTGGCGCCGTCCCGCACCGAGGGCGAGGAAGGCCCGGCCGCCGCGCCGCACGGTCCGTCCGACCCCGGCGGCCGGCGCTTCCGGCGCGGGCTGCTGATCCACGCGCTGCTCCAGTTCCTGCCGGACCACCCTCCCGCCGACCGCGCGCGCATCGCCCGCGCCCACCTCGCCCGCCCCGGCCACGACCTGTCCGAGGAGGAGCGGGAGGCGACGTGGGAGGAGGTCGCGGCGGTGCTGGACCACCCCGCGCTGCGCGACGCCTTCGCGCCGGGATCGCTCGCGGAGGCACCGCTGGCGGGCCGCGTCGGCGGGGTGACGATCGCGGGGCAGGTGGACCGGCTGTGGATCGGCCCGGACCGCATCCTCGTCGCCGACTACAAGACCAACCGACCGCCGCCCGAGCGGGTGGAGGCGGTGGCGCCGGCCTACCTCCGCCAGATGGCCGCCTACCGCGCCGTGCTGCGCGCCGCGTGGCCCGGGCGTCGGGTGGAGTGCGCGCTCGTCTGGACCTGGAACGGGCGCGTCATGTTCCTGCCCGACGACGCCCTGGACCCGCACGCCCCGCCAGGCGCCTGACGCGCTTGCGGCACCCCGGAGGCGCGGCCTAAACCCCCGCCAAAGCCTTCGGAGGAACCGCCATGATCACCCGCCGCACCCTCGGCACCGCCGCCCTCGGCCTCATGGCCGCGCCGCTGCTCTCCCGCCTCGGCTTCGCCCAGGGAGCCGGCCAGACGGCGCCGGGCGCCTACCCCGAGCGCAACGTCACCGTCGTCGTCCCCTGGGCCGCCGGCGGGTCCACCGATGCGGTGGCGCGCATCGTCTCCGCGAAGCTCCAGACCGACACCGGCCGCGGCTGGGTGGTGGACAACCGCACGGGCGCCAACGGCACGATCGGCTTCTCCTCCGTCGCCCGCGCGCGGCCCGACGGCTACACGATCCTCGTCGGCACCGTGTCCACCTACGCGATGGCGCCGCACCTCTACCAACTGCCCTACGACAACGACCGCGCCTTCATCGGCGTGGGACTGATCGCCTCGCAGCCGATGATCCTGTGCGTGCCGAAGAATTCCCCGCACCAGAACCTCGCGGCCTGGGTGGCGGCGGCGAAGGCGCCGAACAACCGGATGGTCTACGCCAATTCCGGCACCGGCTCCTCCACGCACCTCGCCACGGAACTCTTCCTCGCCGCGGCGGGGATCGAGATGACCGACGTGGGCTACCGCGGCGGCGCGCCGGCGGTGCAGGGGACGATGACGAACGAGGCCCAGATGATCGTCCAGGCCGCGTCGGGCGTGCTGCCGCTGATCGCGTCCGGCGAGTTGCGGGCGCTGGCGATCAGCAGCGCGGAGCGTTCGCCGGTGGCGCCGGAGGTCCCGACCTTCCGGGAACAGGGCTTCGATGTGGTGGTGGCGGAGCACATCGCCCTCCTCGTCCCCGCCGGCACGCCGGCGCCGATCGTGACCCGGCTGAACGAACTGTTCCGTGCGGCCGTCACTGCCCCGGATACGCGCGAACGGCTGGCCGCGCTGGCCACCGTGGCGGAAACGCAGCGTCCCGAGGAATGGGCGGCCTACAACACCGCCGAGAACGCGAGGTGGCGCGACGTGATCCGCGCCCGCAACATCCGCGTGCAGTAGGGGGCGGACCGATGAACCGTCGCGCGATCCTCGGCTCCGCAGGCCTCGCCACCGCTTCCACCGCGATGCTCGCCGCGCCCGCCGTGGGGCAGGGCACGGCGCCCACCCTGCGCTGGCGCCTCACCTCCTCCTACCCCCGCACGCTCGACGCGATCTTCGGCGCGGCGGAGGTGTTCTCCCGCACCGTCGCGGAACTCACCGACGACCGCTTCCAGATCCGCGTCTTCGCGGCGGGGGAGGTCGCGCCGCCGCTGCAGGCGCTGGACTCCGTGCAGGCCGGCGCGGTGGAGTGCTGCCACACCACCTCCTTCTTCTACACCGGCAAGAACGAGGCCTTCGCGATCGCCACGGGCATGCCCTTCGGCCTCAACACCCGCCAGCAGAACGCCTGGATGTACGAGGGCGGCGGCATCGACCTGATGAACGAGCTGTTCCGCAAGTTCAACGTCTACGGCCTCCCCCTCGGCGCCACCGGCGCGCAGATGGGCGGCTGGTTCCGGCGGGAGGTGAACGCCGCCGCCGACCTGAACGGCCTGAAGATGCGGATCGGCGGGCTGGCCGGCACCGTCCTGCAACGCCTCGGCGGCGTGCCGCAGCAGCTCGGCGCCGCCGACCTGTATCCGGCGCTGGAGCGCGGCACGATCGACGCCGTCGAATGGCTCGGCCCCTACGACGACGAGAAGCTCGGCTTCTTCCGCGTCGCGCGCTTCTACTACTACCCCGCGTGGTGGGAGGGGGCGGCCTCCACCCACTTCTTCGTCAACCTCGACCAGTGGAACGCCCTGCCGCGATCCTACCAGGCGGCCATCCGCACCGCCTGCGCCGAGGCCACGCACTGGATGGTCGCGCGCTACGACATGCGGTCCCCGGAGGCGCTGCGCCGGCTCGTGGCGCAGGGCACGCAGTTGCGCCCGTTCTCTCGCGACATGATGGACGCGTGCTACCGCGTCTCGATGGACCTCGAACGCGAGATCGCCGCGCGGAACCCGGACTTCGCGCGCATCCACGATTCCTGGTCGAAGGCGCGCGATGAGATGCGCCTGTGGCACCGCGTCGCCGAACAGGGCTTCGACAACTACGTCGCGGCGGCCTCCGCACGGCGGTAGGGGCGGGCGCGGTCCCCCGGGGGCATCCTCCCCCGGGCCCCGACGCGCGCTCCCGGGACGGCGAGGGGCTGCTACGTTCGCGGGACTCGCTCGTTTCACCCGCTGGCGTTTTCGTGATCCGGACGCGGCAACCGGAATCGACGGCAGTGCATTGGTTGGGCATGAACACGATCGAGAGCGACGCCCCGATGTCCGACACCGCCACCGCCCCGACTTCCCACACCGTCAAGGACTTCCACGCCCTCCTCGTCGCGACGCTGCCCCGCCTTCGGGTCCAGGCCCTCGCGCTCACCCGCAACCGGTCCGACGCGGACGACCTCGTGCAGGCCGCCGTCACCTCCGCCCTCGCGGCGCAGACCTCCTTCACCGCCGGCACCAACTTCGGCGCCTGGATGTTCCGCATCCTCCGCAACCGCTTCATCTCCGACGTGCGCCGCAAGCGCGAGACAACGGAACTGGACGACGTTCCCGCCTCCGCCTTCGCCCGCCCCGGCGCGCAGGAGGACAGCCTCGTCATGGGCGAGCTTCGCAAGCACATGGCCCGCCTGCCGGTCGAGCAGCGCACCGCCCTCATCATGGTCACCGTCCAGGGCCTGTCCTACGAGGAGGTTGCGGCGGCGATGGATTGCGCCGTCGGCACCGCCAAGTGCCGCGTGTTCCGCGCCCGCCAGACCCTGCAGCGCTGGCTGACGGGCGAGGAGCGTGGCGGCGCCGCGAAGGCCGCGAAGGCGCTCGCCGAGAAGCGTGCCGCCAAGCGCCGCTCCGCCGTCATCGGCCACGCTCCTGAGGATCGCGCTTCGCTCGCCTGAGCCGCTGCGCGACGATGTCGGGCACGACGGGGGACGACGACGAGGAGGATGAGCCCGTGACCGGTCTTGGTTCGGGCGGATCGGGGCGCGGCGGCGAGGCCGCGCCCGAGGCCGCCTTCGACGTCTGGCTCCGCCGGGGCCTGCACGACATGTTCGACGACGTGATGCGCGAACCGATCCCGGACGACCTGCTCCGCCTGATCGAGGACGACCGCAAGGGCCGCTGAAGGTCTCGTCGACGGTCCGGGCAACGCGGGCCCCGTCCGACGTGGGAGAGGGAATGGCCGGGGCCTTCGACCGGATCACCGGCGTGCTGGGCGGCGTGCGCGGGCGGATGTTCGTGCTGCTGCTCGTCGCCGGCATCCCGGTGACCGGGATGGCGATCGCTAGCGCCCTCGGGGATTACCGCGCGGCGCTGGAGGAGGGGCGGCGCGGCCTCGTCGCCCATCGGTCCGCCATCGCCGCCCGGCAGGTCGGGCAGATCGAGGCGGGGGAGGCGCTCCTTCGCACGCTGGCCCGGCGGGACCTCATCGACGACCCGGCCTGCCCGATGGTGCTGCAACAGGCCCGCGACCTCCAGGCCCTGCCCTTCGCCGACCTCCGCATCCTGCGGGAGGACGGCACCACCGCCTGCACCGCCGAAGGCACCTCGTTCCTCTCGCCCGATCCCGCGCTCCTCGCCTTCGTGCGGGAGGCCGGGCGCCATGGCGCGCCCGGCGGCGCGATCTTCCTGCCGGGCGATGATGCCCGTGGATGGATGATCCCCCTGGCCGTCCCCGCCCGCGCCGGCCGCCCCGGCACGGGCCCATCCAACCCCGGCCCGCGCAGCACCATCCTCGGCACCGTCGCGCTGCGGGATCTCCTGCCCGCCGTGGACGGCACGCCCGACGGGGGCGTCTGGCTCGTGGATCGCGGCGGGCGGGCGGTGGCCCTGCGCCCCGCCGCCGTCGGGACACCCCCGGCCACGGTCATCGAGGAGGCGGGTCGGGAAGCGGGGGTCCGCACCGCGTCGGACGGCTACGCCTACGCCGGCGCGACCCTGCGGCCCGGCCTGCGCCTCATCGTCGGGCAGCCCGCGGCGCTGCTGGAGCGTGGCGCCAACGCCGTCCTCATGCAGCGCATCGCCGAACTCGCGACCTTCCTTCTCCTCTGCCTCATCGCCATCCTCGTGGGCGCCGACCTGACGATGGTGCGGCCGCTGCGCGTGCTGTCCGACCGCGTCCGCCGCTGGCACCCCGGAACCGCGTTCCGCCCCGCCCCGCCGGGCGTGGAGCCGCGCGAGGTGCGGGAGGTCGAGCTGGCCTTCGCCGCCTCCGCCGCCGCGCTGACCCGCCGGGAGGCGGAGCTGGAGGCGGCGCTGGGCCAGCGCGACGCGCTGATGGCCGAGATCCACCACCGCGTGAAGAACAACCTCCAGATCGTCTCCTCCCTCCTCAACCTCCAGGCCGGGCGCATCAAGGATCCGGAGGCGGCGGGCGAGTTCCTCGCCGCCCGAAACCGCGTCCGCGCGCTCGCGACGCTGCACCGCCACCTCTACGTCGAGAAGTCGTTCGAGCGGGTGCTGCTGCGCCCCTTCATCACCGAACTCGCCAACGGCGTCTTCACCTCGCACAACGAGAGTCCGGGCGAGCGCATCACCCTGCGCCTCGACGTCGCGGACCTGCCGATCTCCGTCGACCAGGCCGTCTCCCTCGCCCTGTTCGTGACGGAGGCGCTGGGCAACGCGGTGGAGCACGGCTTTCCCGACGAGACGACGGGCACCGTGCGCCTCCGCGTCGCAGAGGAGGATGGCGACGCGATCGTGACGGCGGAGGATGACGGCACCGGCCTGCCCGACCGCGCCTCCCGCCCGCGCGGCCTGGGGCTGACCCTGATGGAGGGCTTCGCCAAGCAGCTGGGCGGGCCGCTGGCGGGCGGGCGGGCCGAGCCGCCGGGCGTGGGAACGCGCTGGTCCGTCCGCTTCCCCCTCCGCACCACTGCGGCCCCCCGGCGCATGGCCTGACCGCCGTCGTGCGCGCCCTGCGCGGGACGGCGGCAACCCCCCGGTGCAGGCCGCGTTGCGCCGGTGACCAACACGGATGGAGGGTCCCATGTCCGGCAGCCAAGCCAAGCCCAACGGCGACAGCATCGAAGCGAAGATCGGCGACGCGGGCGCCGCGGCGAGCGAGCAGATCGCCGAACTCCGCAAGAAGGTGGAGGAACTCGTCGCCGAACGTTCGAAGTACGTCGGCGCCGCGCTCGACACCGCGCAGGACTACGCGGGCCGCGCCGCGGATGCGGCGCAGGTCGGCTACGGCGAGGCGCAGGACTTCGTGCGCGAGCGCCCGGCCCAGTCGCTGCTGATCGCGGCGGCGGTCGGCTTCGTCCTCGCCCGCATCCTGGGGCGCTAGGCCATGCTGCGGACCGTCAGCCTCCTCGGGATGGCGGCCCAGGCCGAGGGCCGCCTCCTCAAGGCGCAGACCGCGGCCACCGCGACGAAGATCGGCTTCTTCGTCGGCGCGGGGGTGATGGGGCTCGCCGCCTTCATCACCCTCCATATCCTCATCTGGGAGATCGCCCTCCTCTGGCTCCGGCCGGTCTGGGCGGCGGTGATCCTCGTGGCGTTCGACGCGGTGCTGGCGAGCATCCTCGCCTTCCTCGGCTCCCGCGATCGCGTGCCGCGGGAGGAGATGGAGGCGCGGGCGGTGCGCGACGTGGCGCTCACCGGCGCCGTGCAGTCGGCGGTGCGCGGCTTCACCACCCAGGGCGCGCCGCTCATGGCCCTCGGCGGCATCGCCCTCGCCGCGATCCTGCCACGCATCCGGCGCGGCCGGCGGGCCTGATACGGGGGTGCGTTCGTCCCGGCCTCTCGGGGGGCGGCACTTGTGGCCCTGGAGGAAGGCGCTGCCTTCCTCCAGACCTCCATCCGCCAGGGGACTGAGTCCCCTGGACCCCACTTCTGTTAAAGAGATGCCGTCGTCGGGAGGTTTGTGGGGGGGCCGCCCCCCGGGCGCCGCGGGGGCACCACCCACCCCCACCCCCCACCAAGAAAGATGAGGTGTGGGGGCTGGGGGAGGAACCCCCCCCCGCGCCATTGGAGGTGCGGCACGCCCGAACAAAAACCC
>CAXVWQ010000441.1:0-10874 GCA_964263755.1 Roseomonas sp.
ACCGGGCCCCTGCATGAGGTCGGTGCCGCCCGCGCGGTAGGCGGAGCCGGCCGCCGCCACGTCGTTCCGCCAGGACGGCACGGACACCGTGACCGCCTCCGCGTCGCGCCGCTCCACCGCGAAGCCCAGCGCCTCCAGCGACGCCGCCGCGCGGTCCGCCGGAGTGTCCGAGCCGCCGAGTTCGGCGATCCGGCGGAACCGCATCGTCGCGCTCCGCGGCCACGCCGGTTCCACCCCGGCCTCGACGACCTCGCTCGCCTCGCCGCCGCAGAGGTCGAGGATCATCCGCGTCGCCGCCTCCAGCCCCGGGGCGAGCATGGCGGGGTCCACCCCCCGCTCGAACCGCGCGCGGGCGTCGGAGCGCACGTCGTGGCGGCGACCGCTCAGCGCGACGCGGACGGGGTCGAACAGGGCGCATTCCACAAAGACCTCGGTGGTGCCGGCATCGCAGCCCGATGCCTCGCCACCGACGATGCCGCCGAGGGACTCCACCCCCGCGGCGTCCGCGATCACCGAATCCTCCGGCCCCGGGCGGTAGGTCTTGCCGTTGAGGGCGAGGTATTCGTCACCCTCCCGCCCCAGCCACATGGTCAGCATGTCGCCGTGGACCTTCGCCACATCGAACACGTGCAGCGGGCGGCCGAGGTCGAAGGTGAAGAGGTTGGTGATGTCCACGAGCGTGTTGATCGGCCGCAGCCCGATCGCGACGAGGCGGTCGCGCAGCCAAGCCGGCGATTCCCCGTTCCGGAGGCCCCGCACGGCGCGGCCTAGGACGTGGATGCAGGCTTCCGGCTGCTCGATCATCCAACGCAGCGGTGAGGGGTAGGCGCCCGGAACGGCGACCGGCGCGAACGGCTTCAACCGCCCCAGCCCCGCCGCCGCAAGGTCGCGCGCCACGCCGCGGACGGACAGCGCGTCGCCCCGGTTCGGGGTGACGCTGATCTCGATGACCGGGTCGTCCAGCCCTGCCCAGGCGGCGTAGGAGGCCCCGACCGGCGCGTCCTCCGGCAGGTCCACGATGCCGGAGTGGTCGTCCCCGAGCCCCATCTCGCGGGCGGAGAGCAGCATCGCCTCGGACTTCACGCCGCGGATTTCGCCGGCCTTCAAGGTGATGCCGGTGCCGGGAACGAAGGCCCCGGGCAGCGCCACCACGCCCTTCATCCCCGTCCGCGCGTTCGGCGCGCCGCAGACGACGGAGCGGATCACCCCGTCCCCCACATCCACCTTGCACGCCCGCAGCCGGTCCGCGTTGGGGTGCTGCACCGCCTCGACGACGCGCCCGATCCGGAACGGCGCCAGGGCTGCGCCGCGGTCCTGCGTCCCCTCCACCTCCAGCCCGATCGTGTTCAGCGCGTCGAGCACGCGGTCGAGCGGCGCGTCGCCCTCCAGGTGGTCGCGCAGCCAGGACAGGGTGAACTTCATGGGTGGATCAGGCCGCGTCGTGCAGGGTGAAGGGCGAGAGCGGCGAGGTGCCGTAGTGCCGCAGCCAGCGCAGGTCCGCCTCGTAGAAGGGCCGCAGGTCGGGGATGCCGTGCTTCAGCATCGTGATCCGCTCGATCCCCATGCCGAAGGCGAAGCCCTGCCAGACCTTCGGGTCCACGCCGGCGTTCGCCAGCACCTTCGGATGCACCATCCCGGAGCCAAGGATCTCGAGCCAGTCGCCGCCGCCACCGAGTTCCCCCGACTTCCGGTCCCACCCGATATCCACCTCCATCGAGGGTTCGGTGAACGGGAAGTAGGAGGACCGGAACCGCACCGGCAGGTCGGCGATTCCGAAGAAGGCCCGCAGGAAGTCCGTCAGGCACCCCTTGAGGTGGCCGAGGTGGATGTCCCGCCCGATCGCCAGCCCCTCCACCTGGTGGAACATCGGCGAGTGCGTCGCATCGTGGTCCGCCCGCCAGGTGCGGCCGGGCACGATCACCCGGATCGGCGGCTCCCCCGCCAGCATCGTCCGGATCTGCACGGGGGAGGTGTGAGTGCGAAGCACCGGCCGCGGCGCGCCATCGGTGGAGGGCAGGTAGAAGGTGTCGTGGTCCTGCCGCGCCGGGTGGTGCGCCGGGATGTTGAGGGCGGTGAAGTTGTACCAGTCCCCCTCGATGTCCGGCCCCTCGGCCACGGCGAACCCCATGGCGCCGAACAGCGCCGTCACCTCCTCGATGGTGCGGGAGATCGGGTGGATCGTCCCGTCGGTCCCCGGCGGGAAGGGCCGAGGAGGCAAGGACACGTCCAGCCGCTCGGCCGCCAGCCTCGCATCCATCTCCGCGGCTTCCAGCGCCCCGCGGCGGGCTTCGAGGACCCGCTCCACGTCTCCCTTGAGTGCGTTGACCGCAGCCCCGAAGGACCGCCGCTCCTCCGGCGCCATGCCGCCAAGGGTCTTCAGCAGCCCCGTGACCCGCCCGTTCTTCCCGATCGCCGCCACCCGCACCGCGTCGAGGGCACGCAGGTCGCCCGCCCCGGCCGCAGCGGCCTCGATCTCCGCCCGGATGCCGTCCAGCGCCTCGGTCATGCCCCGCCCCGCGTATCGGCGCGGAGGGATGCCCGCACGCCGCGCAAATGAAAAGGGCCGCCCCGGTTCCCCGGCGGCGGCCCCGTCCCGATCAGGGGCGGATCACCCCCGATCTTCAGCCTTGCGCCGGCATCGCGCCCTTCGCCTTCTCGACGAGCGCCGCGAAGGTCGCGGAGTCGTCGAAGGCGATGCTCGCCAGCACCTTGCGGTCCATCTCCACGCCGGAGGCCTTGAGGCCGGCGATGAAGCGCGAATAGGTCAGCCCGTGCTCCCGCACCGCGGCGTTGATGCGCTGGATCCACAGGCCGCGGAACTCGCGCTTCTTGTTGCGCCGGTCGCGGTAGGCGTACTGGAGCGCCTTCTCCACCCGCTCCAGCGCCGGCCGGAAGGCGGTGGAGGACCGGCCCACGTAGCCCTTGGCGAGCTTGAGGACCTTCTTGTGACGGGCGTGGGCGGTTACGCCGCGCTTGACACGTGCCATGCTGCGTCTCCTCCCTTACCGGCTCAGCCCGTAGGGCAGCCACTGCATGACGGTCTTGCCGTCCTGGTCGCGCAGCACCTGCGTGCCGCGGTTCTGCCGCTTCACCTTCTGCGACCGCGCGGAGAGGTTGTGCCGCTTCTTCCCCGGCCCGGCGAGGACCTTGCCGGTGGCGGTGATCTTGAATCGCTTCTTGGCCGAAGACGTCGTCTTCATCTTGGGCATTTCGGTCCTCCTCTGGGGGACGGACGGCCCCACCTTGCGCCGCCCTTCGCGCGGAAGGGCGGGCCGCACCATGCGGCGGGGGCCGGGAACCACGGCCGGGCAGCCCGGAGTGGCCCGGGGCGCGTGGTGGGGGCGGCCTGTAGTCGGAACCGCCCCCCGGTGCAAGGTCAGAGGTGCAAGGTCAGGGGCGCAAGGTCAGATGCCCTGGCCGCCGGAGACCTCGATGCGCTGGGCGTTGATCCAGCGGTTGTCCGGGGTGAGCAGGGCGGCGATCATCGGCCCGATGTCGTCGGGCAGCCCGACCCGGCCGAGCGCGGTCATGCCCGCCAGCAGGGTGTTGATGTCGGGGTTGTCGCGCACGGCGCCGCCGCCGAAATCCGTCTCGATGGCGCCCGGCGCCACCGTGTTGACGGCGATCCCCCGCGCGCCGAGCTCCTTCGCCATGTAGCGTGACAGCACCTCCACCGCGCCCTTCGCGGCGGCGTAGGCGGCGTAACCGGGAAGCGACACGCGCGTCAGGCCCGAGGACAGGTTCACGATCCGCCCGCCATCCGCGATCAGGGGCAGCAGCGCCTGCGTGAGGAAGAATACGCCCTTGAAGTGGACGTTCACCAGACCGTCGAACTGCGCCTCGGTCGTGTCCGCGATCGGCACGTACTCGCCGTGGCCGGCGTTGTTGACGAGATGGTCGAAGGTGTCGCGCGCCCAGGTCTCGCGCAGCGCCACCCGCAGGCGCTCGGCGAAGCCGGGGAAGGTCGCGACCTCGCCCGTGTCGAGTTGCAGGGCAACCGCCTTGCGCCCCATCGCCGCGACCTCGGCGACGACGTCCCGCGCCGCCTCGGCGCCGCTCCGGTAGGTGAGGACGACGTCGCCGCCCCGGCGGGCGATGGAGAGGGCGGTGTTGCGGCCGAGGCCGCGGCTCGATCCGGTGACGAGGGCGATGGTGGTCATAGCGGGGCTCCTTGGCTTGACCTCGCCGAGATGGGGGAGGGGCCCGGGCCGCCCTTGCCGGAACGCCGCCGATCCTTGCCCGATCCTGCCGGGCGCGTGGCGGCCGCCCCGCCGTCCCGCTACATCATCGGCATGACGAGCCCCCTCCTCGACGCCGTCCGCCGCCACGCGGAGGCCCACGCCGACACGACCGGCGTGGCGGCGACGCCCATCCCCGGTCTCTGCGCCGTGCGCGCGACGGCGCCGGGCGGGCTGGTCCACGCGGTGTTCCGCCCGCTGGTTTGCCTCGTCCTGCAAGGGGGCAAGGCGGTGACGATGGGGTCGCAGACCTTCGCCTTCGCTCCGGGCGACTCCCTTCTCGTCACCGCCGACGTGCCGACGGTCAGCCAGATCACCCACGCCACCGCAGCCGCGCCTTATCTCTCGCTCGTTCTCGAACTCGACCCGGCCGTCGTCGCCGACCTGTCGCGGGAGATGCGGGACGGGATCCCCGCGGTGGGCGGGCCGGTGCGGGCGGAGCCGACCGACGCCGAGGTGGCCGACGCGGCGCTCCGCCTCATGCGGTTGCTGGACCACCCGGACGCGGACCCTTTGCTGCGGGGAATGCGGACGCGGGAACTTCACTACTGGTTGCTGGCCGGCCGCCACGGCGCGGCCATCCGCCGCCTCGGCCCGCCGGACGGGCACGCGGCGCGGGTCGGGCGGGCGGTGGCGATGTTGCGGGCGGGGTTCGCGCGCCCGTTGCCGGTGGAACAGCTCGCGGCGGTGGCGGGGATGAGCGCGTCCTCCTTCCACCGGCATTTCCTCGCGGTCACCTCGCTCTCGCCCCTGCAGTTCCAGAAGCAGCTCCGGCTGATCGAGGCGCGGCGGCTGATGCTGGGGGAGGGGGCCTCCGCGAGCCGGGCGGCCTACGCGGTGGGCTACGAGAGCGTGCCGCAGTTCACGCGGGAGTATGGGCGCATGTTCGGGCTATCACCGGTGAAGGACGTCACGGCGGCCAGGGGGAGGGAGCGGGCGGCGTGACTAGGTGTGGAATCAGGCATCGCGTGGCACTGAATGCATCGAAAGTTCAATCTTAGAAGGACGATGCGTGCGACGCAGAATTGCAAGAGGCAATCGGATGTTACGGACGCGACGCCGCCGAATGAGGTTGATCCACGGCTAAGAGTCCGGCATGGATCAGGTTCATGCCTCGCGCTTGGGCGATGCACACCTGTTAGGCTATAGAGCGGTGGATCTACTTTCGTCGAGTTTCTACGAGCGCAACGCCGATAATATTATGATAGCCATCCTGGTAGGATTTGGCGGGTGGCTGCTAAATCAATCGCTCAAGATTATGCCATTAATTCGCCTGAATTGGCGGAAGCCATTCATTCTAATCGGTAAATTATATGTGTTCACTAAAACGAGCTACGAAAGTGATCGTGCGCTGTACTTAAATGATCCTGAGTTTCGTCAAGTCTTGAGAGATAATGTGACATATCGCTTTCGTTATGCTTTAATGTTCTACGTATTTACTCTTATGTATATGATTATTCTAAGCAGCCCTGCTGCAGAAAGCCATGCTCATCGAAGTAAAATGCTATTTTTCCTATTCTGCGGCCTAGTTATAGCCAGTTTCTCGGCGCTAGGTTGGTTCGTCAGCTCGCTTCGACTGCAGTTATTCAACTTGCATTTGAAAAAAATAATTCAGCATAGATGATCAAGTTCAAAATAGATCGGCGATTTGGAGTCGCAATCGATGAATAGGCGTATACCGAAACAAAATTTTCAGGACATTCGACCAACGTGACTGACCCGAGGACAACTGTCGCTAGCAATACTGCCCCCCCCTGGCACCTCTCCCTCCTCGGCGCCCTCGCCGTCGCCCTCACCCTCGCCGGCCCGCACGTCCACCGTGACCTCGGCGACCTCGCCTTCAACGCCTGGGCCGTCTCCCACGGCCTCCTCGCCCTCCTCGCCACCCGGATCGCCCTCCGCACCGACCGGCGCATCGCCCTCTGGACCATCCTGATCGCCGCCGTGGCGATGCGGCTCGCCCTCCTCCCCGTCCACCCCCACCTGTCCAGCGACGCCTTCCGCTACGTGTGGGACGGCCGCGTCCAGGGCGCGGGGATCAATCCCTACCGCTACCTCCCCGCAGCCCCCGAACTCGCCTTCCTGCGGGACGCGGCGATCTACCCCTTCATCAACCGCGCGGACTACGCGATCACCATCTACCCCCCCGCCGCCCAGATGCTGTTCTTCGTCATCAACCGCATCGCCGACGGGCTCATCCCCCTCAAGCTCGCCTTCATCGCCTTCGAGGGCCTGACGGCCGCCATCCTCCTCGACCTCCTCCGCCGCATCGCCGCCCCGCCGCAGCGGATCGTCGCCTACGCCTGGCACCCCCTGGCCGTGTGGGAGATCGCGGGGTCCGCGCACATCGACGCCCCGATGGTCGCCCTGGCGATGCTCGGAATCTGGCTCGTGGTCGCGAAGGGCCGATACGTCCTCGCCGCCGTCGCGATCACCGTCGCCGCTTTCATGAAGCCCCTCGCCCTCCTGGCCCTGCCGATCGCGTGGCGCCCGCCGGACTGGCGCGCCCCGCTCGTCGCGGTCCTCGTCATCCCGCTCCTCTACCTCCCCTACCTCTCGATCGGCTGGGGCATGTTCTCCTTCGTCCCCGGCTACCTGCGGGAGGAGTCCATCGAGAGGGGCGACGGCTTCTGGCCGGTCTGGCTCCTCAACGGGGCCTTCGGTCAGGTCGCGTGGTTCAGGACCGCCTACCTGATCCTCGCCGCCGCCCTGCTGCTGGTCCTCGCCCTCCGCCTCTCCCTCGCCCACGCCGAGCCGCCGGAGGCACGCCTCCGCCGCCTCGCCTGGCTCGTCTTCGCCGGCATCCTCGCCGCCTCCCCGAACTATGCCTGGTACTGGCTGTTCCTCGTCCCCTTCGTCGCGCTCTTCGGCTCCATTTCCATGTGGACCGTCACGATCGGCGCCTACGTCCTCTACGACGAGGTCTGGGGCGACCCGCATGTGGACCGCATCACCCGCGACGGCGTCCTGCACGTCGCCATCGTCATCGCCCTGGCCGTCGAATGGTGGCGCAGCCGTCGCCGCGCCGTGCCGCCCCCGTCCCCCGGAACCGGCGCATCGTGAGGAACCGACCCCCGCGGGACCGCCGCGCCGCACCCCAGCCCTGAGCGTCGCCTGGAACCGCGCCCCGCCCCGCCCGTTGCACCGCCGAACCCGCCCCCTCGCCCGATGACGCCGGAGACCCGACCCCGCATGGCCCCCGACGACCCGGATGCCGGCCACCCGGCCCCGAACGGACCGCCCACGGTCGCCGTCGCGATCATCTGCAAGACCCCGGCGCCCGGTAAGTCGAAGACCCGCCTCTCCCCCCCGCTCGCGCCGGAGGAATGCGCCGCCATCTCCGCCTGCTTCATCCGCGACCTCGGCGCCACGATCGCCGCGCTGGACCACCCCGCCGCCCGCCCCTACGCGGTGTACACCCCCCGCGGCTCCGAGCCCGCCCTTCGCGCCCTCCTCCCCCGCGCCACCCTCGTCCTCCAGGCCGAGGGCGACCTCGGCGACCGCCTCTGCGCCGGCGTGGGCGACCTGCTGGAGGCGGGCAACGCCGGCGCCATCCTCATCAACTCCGACAGCCCGACCCTGCCACCCGCCATCCTCACCGCCGCCGTGGACGCGCTGGTGAACGGCGCCCCCCTCGTCCTCGCCCCCGCGGCCGACGGCGGCTACACCCTCGTCGGCCTGTCCCGACGCTGTCCCCGCCTGTTCGAGGAGATCCCCTGGAGCACGGAAACCGTGTTCTCCCTCACGATGCAGCGCGCCGATGAGGCCGGCATCCCCGTCACCCTCCTCCCCACCTGGTACGACGTGGACGACGCCGCGACCTACGGGACGCTGGAAGCCGAACTCGCCGGCACCCCCCCGCCCTTCGCGCCGCCCGGCACCGCCCTGCACGACGCCCCCGCCACCCGCGCCTTCGTCGAGGCCCGCCGCGCCCGGACGGCTGGTTGAGGAACCTCGCTTGACCGTCACCGTCATCATCCCCTGCCTGAACGAGGAGGAGCCGATCGCCGAGGTGGTGCGGGAGGTCCTGGCCGTTCCCGTCGTCACGGCGGTGATCGTCGTGGACAACGGCTCCACCGACCGCACCGCGGAACGCGCCGCCGCCGCCGGCGCCCGGGTCGTCGCCCAGCCCGAACGCGGCTACGGCCGCGCCTGCGCCGCGGGGGTCGCCGCCGCCGGGAACGCCGACATCCTCCTCTTCATGGACGGCGACGGCAGCGACGTCCCGTCCTTCATCCCCGCCATCGTCGCCCCCATCGAGGCCGGCACCGCCGACTTCGTCATGGGCTCCCGCGTCCGCGGCCGCCGCGAGCCCGGCAGCATGACCCCCCAGCAGGTCGTCGCCGGCCGCCTCGCCGGCGTGCTGCTGCGCGCCGCCTACGGCGTGCAGGTCACGGACATGTCGCCGCTGCGCGCCATCCGCCCCGCCACCCTCGCCCGCCTCGGCATGGCGGAGGGGACCTACGGGTGGAACCTGGAGATGCAGATGCGCGCCGCCGCCGCCGGCCTCCGCTGCATGGAGATCCCCGTGGATCACCGCGTCCGCCGCGGCGGTGAATCGAAGGTCTCCGGCAACCTGCGCGCCGGCCTTTCCGCCGCCTGGAAGATCACCACCACCTTCGCCCGGCTTGCCCGCACGCTGCGGCGACAAGGAACGCCCGCCCGATGACCGGCCTCGTCCTCCTCACCGGCGGCGCCGGCTTCATCGGCCGCCACGTCCTGGGCGAACTGATGGCCCGCGACCACGGCGTTCGGGTCCTCGACTCGCTCCGCCCGGACGTCCACCGCGACGGCGTCGACCCTCTTCCGTACGGCGTCCAGCTCGTTCAGGCAGACGTCCGCGATACCTTCGCCGTGGACAAGGCCTTGCGCGGCGTCGGCTCGGTCATTCACCTCGCGGCGAAGGTCGGCCTCGGCGTGGATGTCGGGGATCTTCCCGACTACGCCTCCTCCAACGATTCCGGCACCGCCGTCCTCCTCGCCGCCATGGCCCGTGCCGGGATCACCCGCCTGACCCTCGCCTCCTCCATGGTCGTCTACGGCGAAGGCCTCGCCCGCTGCGCCGAGCACGGCCTCGTCCCCCCCGCCCCCCGCGCCGAGGCGTCCTTGAAGGCCGGCGACTTCGAACCGCCATGCCCGCATTGCGGCCGTCCCCTCGGCACCATGCTCGTCACGGAGGACACCCCCCTCGACCCGCGAAACGCCTACGCCTCCAGCAAGACCGCCCAGGAGTTCTACGTCGCCAACTGGTCCCGCTCGACCGGCGGCACCGCGGCGATGATGCGCTACCACAACGTCTATGGCCCGGGGATGCCGCGCGACACGCCCTACGCCGGCGTCGCTGCCATCTTCACCTCCGCCCTCCGCCGCGGCGAGGCGCCCCGCGTGTTCGAGGATGGCGGCCAGCGCCGCGACTTCGTCCACGTCCGCGACGTCGCCGCGGCCACGGTCGCGGCCCACGAACGTCACGAGGCGGGAGTCCGGGCCTACAACGTCGGCTCCGGCACCCCCCGCACCGTTGGCCAGATGGCCGAGGCCCTGGCCCGCGCACTCTCCGGCCCCGCCCCGGTGGTGACCGGCGGCTACCGCCTCGGCGACGTCCGCCACATCACCGCCGACAGCGCCCGCCTCCGCACCGAACTCGCCTGGACGCCCTCGGTGACGTTCGAGGAGGGGATGACGGAACTCGCCAACGGGTAGCCGGCGGGCGTCGCTCGAGGCACGACCCTGATCCGGTCGTCGGCCTCGACGCGACGGCCGGGATGCCGGACCTGGCGCACCCCGGTTGCACGAAAGCCCGCGACAACCCCATGTGACCGCCACACAATCATGTGGTGGACCTCATGCCCAGCGACGTGATCGTCCAGGCGCGGATCGACAGCGAGACCAAGGCGAGGGCGCTGGATGCCCTCGACGCCATGGGCCTCTCCATCTCCGACGCCATCCGCCTGCTGATGTACAGGATTGCGGAGGAGCGGAGGCTCCCCTTCGATACGCGTCGCCCCAACGCGGAGACCGTGGAAGCCATGGCCGAAGTGGACGCGGGCGGCGGCACCCGCGTCCCCGATGTGGGCACGCTGTTCCGGGAACTGGGTATCTGACGTGCGGCGCCCGGTCTTTTCCGGCGCCTTCAAACGCGATTTCAAACGCGCGGAGCGGCGCGGAAAGGACATGCGGAAACTGGCCGCCATCCTTGATCTGCTCGTGGCGGCCTCGCCGCTGCCGCAAGCGCTCCGCGACCATTCCCTCCGCGGGGACTGGACCGGCTACCGAGACCTGCACATCGAGCCCGACTGGTTGCTTATCTACCGCGTCCAGGGCGACGACCTTCTCCTCGCCCGAACCGGCACCCACGCCGACCTGTTCGACGACTAGCCGGTGCCCCTCCTCGCCCTCCTCTCCGACCTCCACGCCAACCGCGAGGCCACCTCCGCCACCCTCGCCCACGCCGACCGCTCCGGCGCCACGCGCATGGTCTTCCTCGGCGACATCATCGGCTACGGCGCCGATCCAGCCTGGGTCCTCCGCACCGTCATGGACCGCGTCGCCCGCGGCGCCATCGCCCTGCTGGGCAACCACGACGAGGCCCTCTTCCGCCGCAACGGCATGGGCGCCGACGCCGCCGCCGCGATGGAA
>CAXVWQ010000442.1:0-13753 GCA_964263755.1 Roseomonas sp.
GGTGTAGGAGACGGTCTCCGGCGCCTCGGGCTCCGCCAGGACCGCGGCCTCGTCCAGGCCCCAGTCGCGGCAGTAGTCGAGGTGGAGGCGCGTCTCGTTCAGGATCGCCTGGACCACGCCCGCCTTCTCGCGCATCGCGGCGAGGGATTCCGCCTTCACCACCGCGAGCGCCTCGGCGCGGGCGAACTGGATGAGGAAGAGGTAGTCCTGCACGAGGTACCGGCGGAAGGCCGGCAGCGGCAGCGACCCGTCCGCGAGGCCGCGCACGAAGGGATGCCAAGTATACGCCTCCCACGGCTCCGCCGCGGCGACGCGGAGGGCGCGGTAGAGGCCGCCCTCCCGGCCGTAGGGAGTCGCTGCCGTCATCCGCCCGCGTTGCGCGTGCCGGCCGGCAGCTTCACGGTCAGGCCGTCCAGCGCGTCGGTCATGATGAGCTGGCAGCCGAGCCGCGAGGTCTCCTGCAGGTCGAAGGCGAGGTCGAGCATGTCCTCCTCGTCCTCCGTCGGCTCGTTCAGGCGGGCGAACCAGTCGGGGTCCACGACGACGTGGCAGGTGGAGCAGGCGAGCGAGCCCTCGCAGGCCCCCTCGATGTCCACGCCGTGGCGGTGGGCGATCTCCAGGACGGAGAGGCCGAGGGGGGCCTCCACCTCGCGGCGCGTGCCGTCGCGCTCGACGAAGGTCATCTTGGGCATCCGGGTCTCCTGGGGGTCAGGCCGTCGCGGGCTGCAGGGCGTGCGCCATCGCGACGTGCCACGCGCGCGCCAGGTCGGCGGCGGCGCAGTCCACGTCGGCGGGCGAGGTAAAGCGGCCGATGCCGATCCGCAAGGTCGCGCGGGCCTCCGCGTCCGGCATCCCGAGGGCGCGGAGGACGTAGGAGGGCTCGACGGAGGCGGAGGAGCAGGCGGAGCCGGTGGAGACGCAGGTGTTCGGGGCAGCGGCCATGATGGCCCCCGCGTCCACGGGGCCGGGGAAGGTGAGGCTGAGGTTGCCGGCGACGCGGCGCTCGGGGTCGGCGTTCAGGCGCAGCCCCGGGATGGCGGCGGTCAGCGCCGCGAGGAAGCGGTCGCGCCCGCCGCGGACGCGGCCCTCGTCGAGCGTGCCCTCCAGGCGGGCGATGCGCGCCGCCTCGCCGAAGCCGACGACGAGGGGGGCGGGGAGCGTGCCGGAGCGGAGGCCGCGTTCCTGGCCGCCGCCGGAGAACAGGGGGGCGAGGCGGACCCGGGGGCGGCGGCGGACGTAGAGGGCGCCGATGCCCTTCGGGCCGTACATCTTGTGGGCGGAGAGGGAGACGAGGTCGAGGGACATCGCCGCCACGTCGAGCGGGACGCGCCCGGCGGCCTGGGCGGCGTCGGTGTGGAACAGGGCGCCGTGTTCGTGGGCCAGGGCGGCGTGGGACGCGAGGTCGGCGACCGTGCCGACCTCGTTGTTCACGGCCATGACGGAGACGAGGAGGGTCGGGGCCCCGTCGAGGGCGGAGCGCAGGGCTTCGGGATCCAGATGGCCGTCGGGGCGGATTGGGAGGATCACCGGATCGAAACCCTCGGCCGCGAGGTCGCGGACGGATTCGAGGACGCATTTGTGCTCCGTCGCGACCGTGACGATGCGGCGGCGGTCGTCCCCGGACTCCCGGGCGAAGCGGGCGGCGCCCTTGATGGCGAGGTTGTTCGCCTCGGTGGCGCCGGAGGTGAGGACGATCTCGCGGGGATCGGCGCCGAGGAGGGCGGCGACGTGGCGGCGCGCCTCCTCCACCGCCTCCTCGGCGGCGCGGCCCATCCCGTGCTCGACGCTCCCGGGGTTGGCGAAGTTGTCCTCCCACCACGGACGCATGGCGGCGAGGACGCGCGGGTCCGGGGGCGTGGTCGCGTGGTTGTCGAGGTAGATCGGGCGGTTCCGGGCCGTCATGCCGGGGATGTGGCGAGGGCGGGCGCGGCGGTCGAGGGGTCCCGGCGCGGGTCGCCCCCGTCCGGCGCGCGGGGCACGGCGCGGGGCGCGGCCCGGCGGCGCACGGCGTCGAGGGCGGCGGCGAAGCGGGCCGGCGCGTCGTCCGGCGCGTTCCAGGGGAGGGACACGCGGATCGCCCGTCCCGCCGCCTCGCCGTAGCCCATGGCGGCGAGGACGGGGGAGCGCGCGACCTTGCCCGAGGAACACGCCGACCCCGCCGACACCCGGACGCCCAGCAGGTCGAGGGCGATGACCGCCGTCTCCGCGGGCATGTCGAGGAGGAGGCAGGCGGTGTTCGGCAGGCGCGCCGCGCCGCCCCCCGCGGCCGGGAGTCCCGCCGCCGCCTCCAGCGCGTCCCGCAGCGGGGCGAGGCGGGCGGCGCGGGCGGGGTCGGCGGCCTCGGCGGCGGCGCCCATGCCGGCGATCGCGGGCAGGGCCTCCGTCCCGGCGCGGTGGCCGCGTTCCTGGCCGCCGCCGCGGATCACGGGACGGAGATCGGCGCCCTCCGCGAGGACGAGGGCGCCGGCGCCCTTCGGGCCGCCGAACTTGTGGCCGGACAGCGCGAGGGAGGCGGCGCCGCCGAGCGCGACGGGGATGCGGCCGACGGCCTGCACCGCGTCGAGATGCAGGAGGGCGCCCCGGCGGCGGCAGATCGCGGACGCCTCCTCGATCGGGTGGAGGACGCCCGTCTCGTTGTTCGCCACGGCGAGGCAGACGAGGGCGGGCCCTCCTTCGGCGAGGAGGCGGTCGAGGGCGGCGAGGTCGAGGGTGCCGTCGGGGTGGACGGGGATGGTGCGGGCGTCGCTCCCCGCGGCGCCGAGGACGGCGGGGTGCTCCGTCGCGCCGACGAGGATCCGCCGGCCGGGGCCGTGGGCGTGGATGGCGAGGTTGTTGGCCTCCGTGCCGCCGGAGGTGAGGATGAGGGTCCGGGGGGGCGCCCCGACCCGCGCCGCGATCCGTGCCCGCGCGCGTTCCAGCACCCGCCGCGCCGCCCGGCCGTCCGCGTGGACGGAGGAGGGGTTGCCGAGGAGGTCCATGGCGTCGAGCGCCGCCGCGCGCGCCTCGGGCCGCAGCGGCTCCGTCGCGTTGGCATCGAGGTAGAGGCTCATGCGGCGACGGGGGCCTCGGCCAGGGGCATCCGGGCGCGGCCGGCCACGCGGCCCTCCACCACGTCGGCGAGGGTGACGGCGGAGAGGAAGAGGCGGATCTGCTCGCCGAGTTCCACCCAGAGGGCGTCGGCGGGTCCGTTGCCGGGGGCGTCGGGGCCGATGGGCTCGTCCACCGCCTCGACGATCTGGGCGATGGTGATGCGGGAGGCGGGGGGGCCGAGGCGATAGCCGCCGCCGGGGCCGCGGGCGGATTCCACGAGCCCCGCGCGGCGGAGGCGGCCGAAGAGCTGTTCGAGGTAGGCGACGGAGAGCATGCCGGCGGCGGCGATCTCGTTGAGGGTGAGGAGGTCGCCGCCGGGGGAGCGGATGGCCATCTCGGCGAGGGCCTGGACGGCGTAACGGCTGCGTGTGGAGAGGCGCATGGTCAGCGCCGTCCGGCCGCGGGAGGGCCGACGGGCGGGGCCGGCGCATGGCCGGGGCGCGCGAAAAGGTGAGCCGGAACCATGATTTGGTTATGAATCCCCGGGGCCGCCGCCTATATTTGGACGGTTCGCGCCGGCGGAAGGCCGGGGCGGGCGAAAACGGCAGCGGCGGGGCGGGACCGGGGACGGTCTGGCTCGGGCGGCGTGCGGCAGCGGGCCTTCGGGCGCATGCCGGCGGCGCACCGGGCCAGCGTTCCCCGTCCGGCGCCCGGTTTCGCGGCCCGAGCGTATCACATGAGCGGGGCGGCCTCCAACCCGGGGCCGGCCCGCCGCAGACAGTGCCCTGAATGGGCTGAAGGTGACGATGCCCGAGGTGATGTTCGCCGGCCCGGACGGCCGGCTGGAGGGTCGCTACCACCACGCCACGGGGGCGAACGCCCCGACCGCGCTCATCCTGCACCCGCACCCGCTGCACGGGGGCACGATGAACAACCGCGTGGTGCACGCGCTGTTCGAGCGGTTCAAGGCGATGGGGTTCTCCACCCTGCGGTTCAACTTCCGCGGCGTCGGCAAGTCCCAGGGGCGCTACGACGGCGGGATCGGCGAGATCTCCGACGCGACCTCGGCGCTCGACTTCCTCCAGGCGGTGAACCCCGGGGCGTCCATGCTGTGGGTCGCGGGGTATTCCTTCGGGTCCTACGTCGGGATGCAGGTGCTGATGCGGCGGCCGGAGATGGGGGGGTTCGTCTCCATCTCGGCGCCGGCGTCGCACTACGATTTCGGGTTCCTCGCGCCCTGCCCGTGCTCCGGGCTGATCCTGCACGGGGAGGCGGACGAGCTCGTGCCGGAGCCGTCGGTGCGGAAGCTCGTGGACAAGCTCAACCTGCAGAAGGGCGTGACGATCGACTACCGGGTGATGGAGGGCGCGGGGCACGTCTTCACGCCGGAGCAGACGGAGCGGGTGGCCGGCGCGGCGCAGGACCACGTGATGACGGTGCTGAACCGCACGCGGATGGCGATGGCGGCGGACTGAACGCGCCTCCGTTCGGGTGCGATGGGGGCGGCGCGCCGAGGGGTGCGCCGCCCCTTTCGCGTGCGGGTCTTGCCGCCCGCCGGGGCGCCGGTCACCGTCCCGGGAACGGAGGAACGTCCCATGCTTGCCACCCGTCGCGCGCTGCTCGGCGCGCCCCTCGTCCTCGCCGCGCCCGTCCTCCCGGCGCCGGCGGTGCGCGCGCAGGGGGCGTTCCCGGACCGGCCGATCACGATGATCGTGGCCTTCGCGGCGGGGGGCGGGACGGACACCGCCGCGCGGACCATCGCGCGGTTCATGGAGCGCGACCTGGGGCAGCCCGTCGTGGTGGTGAACCGGCCGGGGGCGGGCGGGGAGATCGGCTTCGCGGAACTCGCGCGGGCGCGGCCGGACGGGCACGTCATCGGGTTCATCAACACGCCGCACATCGTCACCCTGCCGATCGAGCGGCGGACGGCGTTCCGGCTGGAGTCCTTCTCGCTCATCGCCAACGTGGTGGACGATCCCGGCGGGTTCTTCGTGCGCGGCGACAACCGGTTCCGGACGCTGGCGGACGTCGTGGCCGCGGCGAGGGCGGCGCCGGGGGCGATCTCCTACGGCACCACGGGGATCGGGTCGGACGACCACCTCGCGGGGCTGGCGCTGGAGCGGGCGGCGGGGATCTCGCTGCTGCACGTGCCCTTCGCGGGGTCGGCGCAGGTGAAGACGGCGGTGCTGGCGCGGAACATCGAGATCGCGTCGATGAACGTGGCGGAGGCGGTGGGGGAATCGCGGGACGGGACGCTGCGCGGGCTGGGGCAGATGGGGCGGGAGCGTTGGCCGGTGCTGGGCGACCTGCCGACCTTCCGGGAACAGGGCTACGACATCGTCGAGGGCTCCATGCGCGGGATGGCGGCGCCGGCAGGGGTTCCCGCCGCGGTGATGGCGCGGCTGGCGACGGCGTTGCAGCGGACGGTGGAGGACCCGGAGTTCGGGGCGATGGCGGCGCGGCAGAACCTGCCGCTGCGGTTCCTCGGCCCGGAGGCGTATGCGGCGGAGCTGCGGGCGATGCAGGTGACGTATCAGGGGGTGTGGGAGCGGGCGCCGTGGAAGGAGTGATGGGTGTTGTCAGTATCGACAACATCCGTCACCATGGCGTCTCTTCCTGTCCGTCCTCGCGGGGATGTGACTGAAGCATGCGCGCCGTTTCTTGGCTGGAGGCTGCGCGGCGCGATTTCGAGGAGTTTCCGGGTGGCGCGCAACTCGACATGGCCCGCGCTCTGGCGGTCGTGGCCGAGGGTGGCTTCCCGGACATCGCGAAGCCGCTCGCGGGTTTCGGATCGGGCGTGCTGGAGTTGGCGTCGAAGCATCGGGGCGACGCCTTCCGCGTCGTGTACGTGTTGCAGGTGGGTGAGGATGTCTGGGTGATCCACGCATTCCAGAAGAAGTCCACGAGGGGCGTCAGGACGCCGCAGGTCGAGCTGGACGTGGTTCGCGCGCGGCTGGGGCGACTTCGGGAGGTTTTGGGATGAGCGGGAATCTCGACGTGGTGCGCGGCGGCGCGAACGTCTTTCAGGACCTTGGGCTGCCGAACGCGGCGCTGGAGCAGTTGCGCGCGAGACTGGCGGCGGAAATCCTGATGACCCTGGACCGACGCGGCCTGAGCGTCCGGAAGGCGGCGGAGCTGACGGGTTTCGCGGCAGCGGACTTCTCCCGCGTCCGGAACGTGAGGCTCGGGCGATTCACGGTGGATCGGCTGATGACGATGCTCGACCGTTTGGATCGGCAGGTGACGGTCACGGTGCGGACGCGGGCCCGCATGCGCGAGGCGACTACGGCCGCGCGGGCCTGAGGACCGCGGTCGGCGTCAGGGAAGCGAGCCGACGAGTTGCCCGCCGGTCATCGGGCGGGGCGCACCGGTCGTGCCGGGGAAGGTCGTCGGCAACCCGCGCCGCACCCGGGCCGCGAGCACGCCGAAGGCCTGGGCCTCCAGCGCGTCGCCGTCCCAGCCGGCGACCTCCACGGGACGGACGGGGGCGTCGAGGGCGGAGGCGAGGGCGCCCATGAGGGCGGGGTTGCGGCGGCCGCCCCCGGCGACGAGCCATTGCACGGGCGGGTCCGGGGCGTGGCGGGCGGCGGCGGCGACGCAGACCGCGCAGAAGGCGGCGAGGGTGGCGGCGCCGTCGGCGGGGGAGAGGAGGGCGGCGCCGGACTCGCGGAGGGCGGCGTCGAAGTCCAGGCGGTCGAGGGATTTGGGCGGCGGGGCGGCGAGGTAGGGGTGGGCCATGAGTTGGGCGAGGACGCCGCCGTCGGGGCGGCCGGCGAGGGCGAGCCTGCCGTCGCGGTCGTAGTCCTCGCCGATGGAGCGGCGGGCCCAGTCGTCGAGCGGGCCGTTGGCGGGGCCGGTGTCGAAGGCGGTGAGCGACCCGTCCGACCCGATGAAGGTGACGTTGCCGACGCCGCCGAGGTTGAGGATGGCGACGGGCTTGGGGAGGTTGCGGCAGAGGACGGCGTGAAAGACCGGGACGAGGGGGGCGCCCTGGCCGCCGGCGGCGACGTCGGCGGAGCGGAAGTCCCAGGCCACTTCCATGCCGGTGCGGCGTGCCAGGAGGTCGGGGTCGCCGATCTGCCAGGTGTGGCCGCGGTGGTTGGCGCCGCCGTTCACGCGTGACAGCGGGCGGTGGAGGATGGTCTGGCCGTGAAAGCCGATGAGGTCGGCGGCCATTCCGAGGGCCATGACGGCCTCGACGTGACGTTCCGTCAGGCGGCGGGCGCAGTCGCGCACCGTCGGGTCGTCGGGCGTCAGGCCGGGGGCGGCGTCGAGCAGGGCGCGCAGGTCGCGGCGGAGCGAGGGGGCGTAGGGGAGGGTGAGGGAGCGCCCGAAGCGGGCGATGGTCTCGCCGTCGGTCTCGACGTAGGCGGCGTCCACCCCGTCGAGGGAGGTGCCGCTCATGAGGCCGATGGTTCGCAGCATGGCATTCAACACTCGTTTGGGGCGTGCTAGGCGGCGCGGCCGGTTCCGGCAAGGGTTCAGGTCTTCCGACGATGAGCGAGTTCCTGCGGGTCGCGCGCGAGCGCGGCTTCATCCATCAGGTGACGGACGAGGCGGCGCTGGCCGGGCGGCTGCGCGCGGGCGTGGTGGCGGGCTACATCGGGTTCGACTGCACGGCGGACTCGCTGCACGTCGGCTCGCTCGTGCAGATCATGCTGCTGCGGTGGATGCAGCGGACGGGGCACAAGCCGGTGGTGCTGATGGGCGGGGGGACGACGAAGGTCGGCGATCCGTCGTTCAAGGAGGAGGCGCGGCCCCTCCTCACCGACGCGCAGATCGCGGTGAACAAGGCGGGGATCCGACGGGTGTTCGATCCGTTCCTGGCGTTCGGGGACGGCCCTACTGACGCGGTGATGCTCGACAACGCGGAGTGGCTCGACGCGCTGCTCTACGTGCCGTTCCTGCGGGAGGTGGGACGGCACGTCTCCGTCAACCGGATGCTGACGATGGAGAGCGTGCGGCAGCGGCTGGAGCGGGACGGGCCGTTCTCCTTCCTCGAGTTCAACTACATGCTGCTGCAGTCCTACGACTTCCTGGAGCTGCGCCGGCGGCACGGGGTGGTGCTGCAGATGGGCGGGTCGGACCAGTGGGGGAACATCGTGATGGGGGCGGACCTCATCCGGCGCATGGACGCGGCGGAGGCGTTCGGGCTGACGACGCCGCTCATCACCACGTCATCCGGCGCGAAGATGGGGAAGACGCTGTCGGGGGCGGTGTGGCTCAACGGCGATCGCGTCTCGCCCTACGAGTACTGGCAGTTCTGGCGGAACACGGAGGACGGGGATGTCGGGCGGTTCCTCGGGTTGTTCACGGAGTTGCCGATGGGGGAGGTGGCGCGGCTGGGGGCGCTGCGCGGGTCCGAGGTGAACGAGGCGAAGAAGGTGCTGGCCACCGAGGCGACGGCGCTGCTGCACGGGCGCGCGGCCGCGGCGGCGGCGGCGGGGACGGCGCGGGCGACCTTCGAGGAGGGGGCGGCGGCGGAGACGCTGCCGACGATCGTCGTGGCGCTGCCCGCGGCCGTGCTCGACCTCGCGGTGACCGCCGGCTTCGCGACGAGCAAGGCGGAGGCGCGTCGGCTCGTCGGGAATGGCGGGCTGCGGGTGAACGACGAGGCGGTGACGGACATCGGGCGGCAGGTGACGGGGGACGACCTGCGCGACGGGGCGGCGAAGTTCTCCGCGGGGCGCAAGCGGCACGTGCTGATCAAGGCGGGTTGAGCCGCTCGACCTCTCCCTTACCAAGGGAGTGCTCTACCGCTGGTCGGAAGCAGTGGTGGGCGCGACAGGGATTGAACCTGTGACCTTCCCCGTGTCAGGGGGACGCTCTCCCGCTGAGCTACGCGCCCGTGCCGAGCCCGCCACGCGGGACGTGGCGGGGCCGGTCGTTTAGCCCGCGGTCCGGGCGGCGACAACCCCGATGCGCGGCGCCGCGCGGCGGCCGGGTGACAGGTGCGCGGCGGTGTGGTGTGTGGCGGCGCAGATGGACCTTCCGACCGACCTGCCGGGCGCGCGGCCGGGACACGCCGCCCCCCCGCCCTTCGTGCTGCACCGGCCCCTGCGGCAGGTGGTCCCGATCATCCTCGCCTCTCCCCATTCCGGGCGGGCCTATCCGCCGGACTTCGTGGCGGAGAGCCGGCTGGACGCCCTGTCGCTGCGGCGGAGCGAGGATTCCTTCGTGGAGGAGCTGTTCGGGGGCGCGCCGGCGCGGGGAATCCCCCTCCTCGCGGCGACCTTCCCGCGGGTCTATCTCGACGTGAACCGGGAAGCCTGGGAACTTGATCCCGCGATGTTCGACGGGCCGCTGCCGGAGTGGGTGAACTCCGGCTCGCCGCGAGTGGGCGCGGGGCTGGGGACGATCGCCCGCGTCGTGGCGAGCGGGGAACCGGTCTATCGGGGGCGCCTGTCCTTCGAGGCGGCGGCGGGCCGGGTGCGCGACCTGTGGCAGCCCTATCACGCCGCGCTGTCGGGGATGATCGCGGACACGGTGACGGACTTCGGTGCGTGCCTCCTGCTGGATTGCCATTCGATGCCGGCGCTGCCGGGGGACCGCCCGGGGACGCGCGCCGCCGACGTGGTGCTGGGGGACGCGCACGGGACGGCCGCGGCGCCGCGGGCGACCCGGGCGGTGGAGGAAGCCCTCGCCGACCTGGGCTACCGGGTGCGCCGGAACGACCCCTACGCGGGGGGGTTCGTCACCCGTCATTACGGGAGACCGCGGGATCGGGTCCACGTCGTGCAGATCGAGGTGGCGCGGGGGCTCTACATGGACGAGGGGCGGGTGGAGCGGCTGCCGGCGGCGATGGCGGCGCTGCGGCGCGACCTGGACGCGGTGCTGGACCGGCTGGCGGGGGCTGACTGGGCCGCCCTGCGCGGGTAAGCGCCCGGCGCCGACGTCCCTAAAAAAAGAGGCGGTGCCCGGTCGACCGAGGTCTGGGGGCACCGCCGAGTTTAGGGAGGAAACGTCCAAGAAAACAGCGAGGGGCGAACCCCGTTGCTGCAACGCACAAACTAAGGGGGCGGGCCCGGGGTTGCAAGCCCTTTTTGCCGCAGCGCAGCATGATTCCGCATGGGGTTCCGTCTGGCACGGCGCTTGACCTGCGGAGGCCATGCGCTGGATCGGTCTCCTCCTCCTCATCGCCGCCCCGGCGGCGGCGAACCCCCTCCCCTCGCCCATCGCGCGCTGCCGCGCGGCGGTGGCGACGGCGGAGCGCGAGGCGGGCATCCCCGCGGGGCTGCTGGCGGCGATCAGCCGGGTGGAATCCTCCCACCGCGACCCGGTGACGGGGGAGACGGGACCGTATCCCTGGACCGTCAACGTGGAGGGGGTGGGTCGTTTCTTCCCATCGGCCCCGGAGGTGATTGCCCATGTGCGGCAATCCCAGGCCGCGGGGTCGCGCTCCATCGACATCGGGTGCATGCAGATCAACCTGCGCCACCACCCCACGGCCTTCGCCTCGCTGGAGGAGGGGTTCGACCCGCTGACCAACGCCCGCTACGCCGCGCGCTTCCTGAAGGAGCTGCACGCCCGGGCGGGGGACTGGCTGACGGCGGCGGGGCACTACCATTCGCAGACGCCGGCGCGGGCGGAGGCCTACCGGACCCAGGTGGCGTTGCGCTGGCCGGAGGAGCAGGCGCGGGCCGGGGCGGCGCCGGGGTGGAACCCGGCATGGCCGCGGCTGGCGACGGGGGCGGTGCCGGCGGCGCCCGCCCCGGTCCCGGCCTCCGCCCCGGTCCCCTCCCCGGCCCCGGCCTTCGCCGCGGCGTCCTTCGGATCCATCCGGGGGGCCTCGGCGCCGGTGGTGTTCCGGGCGCCGGGGGGTGGGGGGATGACGGGGCGGGACCTCGATTCCTACCGAGGGATGGCGATCCCGCTCGCCGGTCCGGTAGCGGGACGGATACCCGCCCTGGTGCGGCCTGCGCCGGGACTGCGGCCTGGGATCCCCTCGTAGGACGACGCGATCGGTCGCCAGGGACAAAAATGCGCTTGAAAGCATACGTATCGCGGAGCATGTTTCGCCCGTGGCCTGGCAAGTCGCCTTTCACCCCGACATGGCCGCCGACTTCGACGGCCTTTCGCGCGAGGTGCGGATCGCCCTGGCAGCGACGCTGCGTCTCCTGGAGGTCGGCGGCCCCACCCTCGGGCGGCCCACCGTGGATACGCTGAAGGGCAGCAAGGTCGCCAAACTGAAGGAACTGCGGATGGCGGCGTGTGGCGCGTCGCTTTCGCCTTCGATGGTCGCCGCATCGCGGTCCTGCTGGCGGCGGGCGACAAGGCCGGGGTGTCGTCGAACCGCTTCTACAAGACGCTCATCGCAACGGCCGAACAACGATGGAGGACGTGGACATGACGGGGGAGGTGCGCGCGACGGCGGTAACCCTGGACGAGATGATCGCCCGGATGCCCCCGGAGGATCAGCGCGAGGTCGAGAAGCGCGCCGCGGTCCTCATCGCCCAGCACATGGCGCTGCGCGAGGTGCGGAAGGCGATGGGCAAGACCCAGGCGACGGTCGCGAAGGCACTCGGGATCAAGCAGGAGAACGTGGCGCGGATCGAGGCCCGGGGCGACATGCTGTTGTCCACGCTCCGTGGCTACGTCCAGGCCCTCGGCGGCGACGTGCACCTGACGGTGGAGTTGAAGGGCCTACCGCCCGTGCGGCTGGAGGGGCTGGGCGACCTGGCACCCCCGGCGACGCGGAAAGGCAGGAAGGCGGCGACGGCGTAGGGTCGGCCGCGCCGCCGGCGCCCGCCAGGCGGTGGCGGCGCAGCATCATCGGTGCCCCCTTGCGGATGGGCGTGGTGGCGGATCGGGTGCCGGCGTCTCCCGCCGGGAGTGAAGCGGCCGGGCGACGGCGGCGTCCAGGCCGATGGGGCGACTCGCAACCCCCGGGCGCGCCGCCGCTTACGCCCGCGACGCCCAGACCGAGTTCGCCCCGATGCCGACGCCCCGCCGCTCCCTCCTCGCCGCCTTCGCCCTTCTGCCGCTCGCCGCCTGCGAGAACGCGGAGGTGGGGCAGCGGCGCGCCTTCCTCGAGTTCCTCCGCACCCGGGCCGCGGAGGCGCGCGGGATGCGCGTGCCGGTGCCGACGCAGGAGGAGCTGCGGGCGATGGGGCCCTACGCCGCGCACTGGGACGTCATCCGCGGCTTCCACGCGGCGATGAACGACCGCGTCACGGCGCCCTATCGGGAGATCCAGTCCATCGCGGGCGTCGGCACCCTGTCCGACCTCGTCGCGCGCCGGGCGGATCTGGCCCGGGCGCGGGAGGGGGTGGCGGCGATGCGGACGGCGTTGGCGGAGGAGGCGGCGAAGGCGGAGGCGGCGAAGGTCGCGCTGCGGCAGTCGGGCGAGGTGGCGGCGGTGTACGACCCGATCTTCGAGCGGCTCGTCACGGCGCCCGCCCGCACCTACGGCGGCACGCTCGGGACCACGGAGGACGCGGTCGCGTCGGCCGAGCGCATGGGTGAGCTCATCGCCGCGAACCTCGTGCGGGTGCAGATCCGCGGCAACCTCATCGAGACGCGCGACGCCTCGCTCCGCGCGCGGCTGGAGCAGCAGCTGGGGGAGATGCGGACGAAGGCCGGGCTGCTGCAGGAATCGCAGCGGCGGTTGCAGGAGGCGATGACCGGGCGCTGACGGCCCTTCCCTCCCGCCCCACGGGGTGTTCAACTCCTGCGGGAATCGCCCGGGGCGGGCGCAACGGAGGCGGGCGTGGCGAAGGGTCACGGCATGGCGGAGGCGAGCGGCCCCTTCGGGTTGTTCTCGGTCCTCGACCGGCCGGCGTCGCCCGCGCCCCCGCCGCCACCCGGGCCCGAGGGGCACCGGAAGCGGCTGCGCGACAAGTTGCTGCGCGCCGGGCCGGAGGCGCTGGCCGACTACGAGCTGCTGGAGATGCTGCTGTTCCTCGCGCTGCCGCGGGTGGACACTAAGCCGCTGGCGAAGCGCCTGATCGCGCGCTTCGGAGGGTTCGCCCGCGCCGCCTCCGCGCCGGATGCGGAGTTGCGGGACGTGGAGGGAGTGGGGGATTCGGTCGTCGCGGCGCTGCGCCTCGTCCGGGCCTCGGCGATCAGGCTGGCGGCGGAGGAGGCGCGGGCGCAACCGCTGCTCGACAACTGGGACCGGCTCGTCACCTACCTCGCCACGGCCCTGGCGCAGGAGCGGGTGGAGCAGTTCCGCGTGCTGTTCCTCGACAGCCGCAACCGGCTGCTGGCGGACGAGGTGCAGACGCGGGGGACGGTGAACCACGCGCCGGTCTACCCGCGGGAGGTGATGAAGCGGGCGCTGGAGGTGGGGGCGACCGCGCTGATCCTCGTCCACAACCATCCGTCGGGGGATCCGGCGCCGTCGCGGGCGGACCTCGACATGACGGCGGAGGTGAAGGCGGCCGCCGCGGCGCTGGGGATCGGGGTGCACGACCACCTCATCATCGGCAACGGGCGGCACCTGTCGTTCCGTCGCGAGGGCTTGCTGTGACGTGACCCGCCGGGACGATTGACCGCGCCCCGCGCGCCCACCACGCTTCCTCCATGCGCCATGCCCTGCCGACCGCCGCGCTCCTCCTCCTCGCCGCCCCGCTGCTGCTCACGGGGGCAGCCGCGCAGGTGGTTCCCGCGCCCGGCAAGCCCGGGGCCGGCGGCGCGCCCACCCCGGCCCCTGCGCAGGCGCCCGCCCCGCGCGCCGGTGGCGGCGTGCCCGACCCGTCGAAGCCGCCGGCCCTGAGCGACC
>CAXVWQ010000443.1:0-4039 GCA_964263755.1 Roseomonas sp.
CGCGGGCTTGCGCCGCGTGCGAACCCTCCCTCGACCGGGGACGTTTTACGAAGGGGGTCCAGGGGCCCCTGGCTCCTGGCGGATGGAGGTCTGGAGGAAGGCAGCGCCTTCCTCCAGGGCCACAAGCGCACCCTCCGAGGAGGTCGGGAGGAGACCGGCCGCTGGCGGGGTGTTGCGGATGAGGGCGGCGGCCTTCTCGCCCATCATCAGGACGGCCGCGTTGATGTGGGCGGAGACGAGGTCGGGCATGGCGGAGGCGTCCACGACGCGGAGTCCCGCCGCGCCGCGGACCCGCAGGTCGGGGTCGAGGACGGCGTCCGCGTCGTTTCCCATCCGGCAGGTGCCGCAGGGATGGTGGGCGGTGGCGGCGGCGCGACGGAGCCAGGCGTCGATCTCCCCGTCGGTCCGGACGTCGGGGCCGGGGGCGACCTCGGCGCCGCGGTAGGGGTTCATCGCCGGCCGCTCGCCGACGTCGCGGGCGCGCTTGAAACCGTCGCGCAGGGTCGGCAGGTCGTCGGGGTCGGAGAAGAAGCGGTAGGCGATGCGGACGGGGTCGCGCGGGTCGGCGGAGCGCAGGCGCACGTGCCCGCGGCTGCGGGGGTGCAGCAGGGTGGGGCGGATGGCGTAGCCGTCGGCGTAGGGGGCGCGGAGGCCGGGGAACCACAGGCCGGTGGCGGGCGGCACGGTGTGGAACATGAACTCGATGTCCGGCACGTCAAGGCCGTCGCGCGTGCGGATGAAGGCGTGGAGGCCGCCGGGGACCACGGTGCCCGGGCCGGTGCCGAAGGCGTAGGCGCGGAGCATGCTCGTCGCCATCCGGTCGAAGCGCATCGCCGCGACGAAGGGGCCGGGGGAGAGGCGGCGCCAGGAGACCCAGACGCCGAGATGGTCCTGCAGGTTCTCCCCCACGCCCGGGAGGTCCAGGGCGGGTTCGATGCCGAGGGTGCGGAGGTGGTCGGCGGGGCCGATGCCGGAGAGCATGAGGAGCTGCGGCGTGTTGAAGGCGCCGCCGCAGAGGATGACCTCGCGGGTGGCGTGGGCGCGGAGGGTCCGGCCGCGGCGGACGTAGTCCACCCCCGTCGCGCGGTGACGGTCCAGCACCACGCGCGCGGCGTGCGCGCCGGTGACGACGGTGAGGTTCCGGCGGTGCAGGACGGGCCGCAGGTAGGCGCGGGCGGAGGAGGAGCGGCGGCCGTCGCGGATGGTGTACTGGCTGCGCCCGAAGCCCTCGGGTTCCGCGCCGTTGTAGTCCCGCGTCACGGGGAATCCCGCCTGCGCGCCCGCTTCCATCCAGGCGGGGAAGATCGGGTCGGCGGTGCGGGCGAACTGGGTGCCGACGGGGCCGGCGCCGCCGCGGAACCGATCCTCGCCGTCCTCCCAGGTCTCGCCGCGGCGGAACCAGGGAAGGACGTCCGCGTAGGACCAGCCGGTGGCGCCGTTCGCCGCCCAGCGGTCGTAGTCCCGCGGGTGGCCGCGCGTGTAGGCCATGACGTTGACGGAGGAGGAGCCGCCGAGGACCTTGCCGCGCATCGCCTCCAGCGGGCGGTCGCCGAGTTCGGGTTCGGGGTCGGTGCGCAGGCCCCAGTCGTGCATGCCGTGCTGGTGCATCTTCCCCATCCCCAGGGGGATGGAGATGAGCGGGTTGCGGTCGCGCCCGCCCGCCTCCAGGAGGAGGACGGTGACGCCGGGATCCTCGCTCAGCCGGTTCGCGAGGACGCAGCCGGCGGAGCCGGCGCCGACGATGACGTAGTCGTGGCGGTCGGGCACGGCGTCCCTCATTCCAGCGTGATGCCCGCGCCGCGGATCACGCCGCCCCAGCGCCGCTCCTCCTCCCGCGCGAAGGCGAGGGCCTCGGCGGGGGTGGTGCCGAGGGGGTCGGTGCCGAGGTCGGACAGGCGGCGGCGGGTGGCCTCGGCGCCGAGCGCGGCGCGCACGGCGGCGCCGATGCGCTCCGCGATCGCGGGCGGGGTGCGGGGCGGGGCCACCATGCCGAACCAGGCGGAGGAGACGAGGCCCTCCATCCCCGCCTCCCGCGTCGTCGGCACGTCGGGGAGGCGGGGGGAGCGCACGGGGTCGGCGACGGCGAGGGCGCGCAGCCGGCCGGCGGAGACGAGCGCCGAACTCGCGCCGACGTTGGAGAAGGTGAGGTCCACGCGGCCCGCCACCACGTCCGTCAGCCCCTGCGGTTCCGACGAATAGGGGATGTGCCGCAGCTTCGTGCCGGCGAGGGAGCCGAAGAGTTCGGCCACGAGGTGCGGCGTCGAGCCGGGGCCGTTGGAGGCGTAGCTGAACCGCTCCGGCTCCCGCCGCGCCTCCGCCACGAGGGTGGCGAGGTCCGGCGCCGTCACGGACGGCCCGACGACGACGACGTTCGGCACGCGCACGAGGATGGAGATCGGCACGAAGGCCGTGGGGTCGTAGGTCAGGCGGGGGAAGAGGACGTGGTTGAAGGCCAGCGGGCCGGGCGCCGCGACGAGGAGGGTGTGGCCGTCCGGCGCCGCCCGCGCCACTGCCGCGGCGCCGACGTTGCCGCCGGCGCCGGGGGTGTTCTCCACCACCACGGGCTGCGGCCACGCCTGGCGGAGGTGTTCCGCAACCGAGCGGGCGAGCACGTCGGTCAGGCCGCCCGCGCCGTAGGGGACGACGATCCGCACGGGGCGCGTGGGGAAGTCCGGCTCCTGCGCGAGCGCGGGGCGGGCGAGGACCGCGGCGCCGAGGGCGAGGGTGACGCGACGGGACAGCATGACGACCCCTCCCGGGCACGGGGATGCTTCCCCTTTCCCGGGTTCTAGGGGAGGTCGGCGGGCCGCCGCAATCGGTGCGCCCGCGACGCCTTCGCCGGGTGGGGCCTACGCGGTCGCGTAGTCCGCCTCGGTCTTCGCCCGCATCTCCTCCGCCGTCACGCCCGGGGCGCGTTCGACGAGGGTCATGCGGCCCGCCGCCTTGTCGATGGAGAAGACGCCGAGGTCGGTGACGACGAGGTCCACGACGCGCTGGCCGGTGAGCGGCAGGGCGCACTGCTTCAGGAGCTTCGGCTTGCCGCCGGCGGTGTGCTCCATCAGCACGACGACCTTCTTGACGCCGGCGACGAGGT
The DNA here is from genome assembly GCA_964263755.1 of Roseomonas sp. GTDB lineage: Bacteria > Pseudomonadota > Alphaproteobacteria > Acetobacterales > Acetobacteraceae > Roseomonas. Next base: position 3,095 of record CAXVWQ010000443.1, read on the forward strand.
CCATCGCGCCGCCCATGCCCTTCACCATCTTGCCGGGGATCATCCAGTTCGCAAGGTCGCCGTTCTGCGCGACCTGGAGGGCGCCGAGGATGGAGAGGTCGATGTGGCCGCCGCGGATCATCGCGAAGGAGGACGCGGAGTCGAAGTAGGAGGTGGTGGGGAGTTCGGAGACCGTCTGCTTGCCGGCGTTGATGAGGTCGGCGTCCTCCTCGCCCTCGATGGGGAAGGGGCCGATGCCGAGCATCCCGTTCTCGCTCTGCAACTGCACCGTCATCCCGTCGGGGATGTGGTTGGCGACGAGGGTGGGGATGCCGATGCCGAGGTTGACGTAGAAGCCGTCCTCCAGTTCGCGGGCGGCGCGGGCCGCCATCTCGTCGCGGTTCCAGGGCATGTTCTTCGTCCTCTCAGGCGCGCGCGGGCATGGGGTCGGTGCCGGCGGCGGCGGGCGGGGCGTCGGTGTCGCTCCGCTTGCGGGTCGTGCGCTGCTCGATGCGCTTGGCGTAGCCGGGGGGGCAGAGGACCATGCGCTTCACGTAGATGCCGGGGACGTGGATCGCGTCGGGGTCCATGGAGCCCTGCGGCACCATCTCCTCCACCTGGGCGACGGTGACGCGGGCGGCGGTCGCCATCATCGGGTTGAAGTTCCGCGCGGTCTTCCTGAACATCAGGTTACCCTCGGGGTCGGCGCGCCAGGCGTGGATGATCGCGAGGTCGGCCATGATGCCGCGTTCCATGACGTAGGTGACGCCGTCGAAGTCCTGGGTGGGCTTGCCCTTGGCGACCTCGGTGCCGACGCCGGTGCGGGTGAAGAAGGCGGGGATGCCGGCGCCGCCCGCGCGGATGCGCTCGGCCAGCGTGCCCTGCGGGTTGAACTCGATCTCCAGTTCGCCAGCGAGGAATTGCCGCGCGAACTCCGCGTTCTCCCCGACATAGGAGGCGACCATC
>CAXVWQ010000444.1:0-4445 GCA_964263755.1 Roseomonas sp.
GAGACGAAGGCGCCGCAGAGGCGGTCCAGTTCCTCCAGCGACAGGATCTCGGCCTTCGGGAGGAAGGTCATGTCCTCCGCCATGCAGTAGGTGCAGCGGAGGTCGCAGCGATCCGTGACGGAGACGCGGAGGTAGGAGATCCGTCGGCCGAACGGATCGAGCATGGGACGCGGTACTCCGGGGGCGGCGGGCGCGATGTTCGCGCGGGCGTGCGGCGGGATTTGGGCGGGGAGGGTGGGGTTCGGCAAGGGGTATCCCGCGGTCATGCCAGAAGGGCGACGAGGCCGGCGGCGATGAGGGCGGCGAAGGCGAAGGGGCGGTAGAGCCGGGTCGGGACGACGCCGAAGAGGCGGGCGCCGATGCGGACGCCGAGGACCATGATCGGCAGCATGACCGCGGTGCGGAGGAGGGTGGTCCAGTCGATGAGGCCGGCCCAGAGGGGCGCGACCACCGCGATCACCGCGATGACGCCGAAGAAGAAGATGAGGTTGGCGCGGTGGCGCCGCACCTCCTCCGGGCCGGAGAGGAGGTAGAGGATCACCGGGGGGCCGGACATGCCGGTGGCGCCCTTCATCAGGCCGGCGATGGCGCCGACGGCGACGTTCAGGCCGAGGGGGCGGGCGCCGTGGTAGCGCCAGGGGGAGAGGAGGAGGAGGCCGAAGGTGAGGACGAGGGCGCCGATGGACTGCCGCAGCAGCGTGCCGTCGGCGTTGACGAGGACCCAGGCGCCGAGTGGGGTGGCGGCGACGGCGGCGAGGCCGATGGGGAGGATGACGCGCCGGTCGGCCTCCCGGAACGCCTTCGGCAGCAACTGTGCGGAGACGGCGAGTTCCAGCAGGAGCATGATCGGCACCCCTTCCCGCGGTCCCCACAGCGTGGAGAAGACGGGGGCGAGGAGGATGGCGGTGCCGAAGCCCGCGTAGCCGCGCATGAGGCCGGCGACCGCGGTGGCGAGGGCGGCGAGGAGGAGGCGCGGGTCGGCGAGGGGGGCGAGCCAGCCTTCGAGGCCGGTCAACGGCGGGGGTCTTCCAGGATCTCCAGCTGGACCGCCGCGGCGTTGAGGAGGAGCTTGCCGGCGTTCTCGAAGTTCACCGTGACGCGCTGGCCGATGACCGACTGGACCTGGCCGTCGCCCCAGTCCGGGCGGCCGGGGTGGCGGACGAACTGGCCGGGCTCGTAGGGGGCAGCGGGGGCGGGCATCCGGGATGGGGCACTCGGGGCGGGGTGCGCCCAGGATGGAGCGGGTGCGGGGTGACGGGAAGGGGCGGGACGCGGCAGGCTGCGCCGGGGGGTTCGACGCCCGGCGTGGGGGACGCTTCACCGGCGGCGGCGCAGGACCACGATGCGGGAGGAGACGCGACCATGGGGACGAGCCTGACCTTGGCGGAGGATGTCTGCGCGCGCCTGTGCCACGACCTCGGCGGGCCCCTCGGGACCCTCGGCGGCGGGCTGGACCTGCTGGACGGGGACATGGGCGACCTGGGCGGGGAGGCGCTGTCGGTGGCGCGGGAGGGGGCGGACGCCCTGCGGCGCCGCCTGACGCTGTGGCGGAGCGCGGTGGGCGGCGGGACCGGGCCGCTTGGGCGCGGGGCGATGGGGGATCTGCTGGACGGGACGCTCGGCGGCGGCCGGGTCTCGGCCGAACTGGGCGGGCTGGGGGATGCGGTGCTGGACGCGGGAGTGGCGCGGGCGGCGCTCGTCGGCGCCATGCTCGGGGCGGAGGCGCTGCCCCGCGGGGGCGTGGTGCGGATCGCCGGCACGCCGCGGGAGGTGGTGATCCTGCCGGAGGGCCGCGGATCGTCCTGGCCGCCGGCGCTGACGGCGGCGCTGGCGGGGGAGACGGTGACCGGGGCGCGGGAGGTGCTGGCGCCGCTGCTCCTCGCGCTCTGCGCGGCGTCGGGGCTGCGGCCGGCGCTGACCTCCGGGCAGGACGGGGTGGCGGCGCCGTTGATGCTCTCGGGGCGATGACGGGGCGGGCGAACGCGATCGCCTCCCCCGTCCCGGCCCGGTGGCCCCGCGCGGGGCGTCAGGCCAGGGCGTGTTCCAGGGCCGACAGGCCGACCGGGACGCCCGGGCCGACCGGGCGGGCGCGGGCGGTGGAGGGGTCGCGCAGCACGTAGCCGCGGCCCCAGACGGTGCCGCTGAGGTCGTCGCAGCCGGCGCCGTTGAGCTTCTTGCGGAGCTTGCAGATGAAGACGTCGATGATCTTCGCCTCCGGTTCATCCATCCCGCCGTAGAGGTGGTTCAGGAAGGCCTCCTTCGTCAGGACGAGGCCCTTGCGGAGGGTGAGGAGTTCGAGGATCGCGTATTCCTTCCCCGTCAGGTGGACGTTGCGCCCGGCGACCGTCGCCTCCCGCGCCCCGAGGTCGAGGGTCAGCGCCCCGACGGTGACGGTGGGTTGCGCGAAGCCCTTGGAGCGGCGGACGATGGCGCCGATGCGGGCGACGAGTTCGGCGCCGTCGAAGGGCTTCATGAGGAAGTCGTCGGCGCCGAGGCCGAAGCCCTTCACCTTCGCTCCGGGCTTGGAGAGGCCGGAGAGGATGAGCACCGGGGTTTCCTTCCGCGCGGCGCGGAGCTTCCGGACGACCTCGTATCCCTCCATGTCCGGGAGGAGGAGGTCGAGGACGAGGATGTCGTAATCGTAGAGGCGGGCCATCTCCATGGCTTCCTCTCCGGTGTCGGCGGAGTCCACGATCATGCCGTTGGCCTTCAGCGTCATCGTGATGCCGCGGGCCGTGGTGAGATCGTCTTCGACCAGAAGGACGCGCATTGGTTTTTCCCCACACTTGATGCGTGTATTGAGACAACTTTTGCGCGAGTTGTGAAGGGGATTTTCATCCTCCAGGTGTATAAAGATGCGTGATGATGTCTCATTTTCAGCGACACACGCCGGGTGCCGCCACGCCATCCAGTCGCCCCCATGGCGGATTGTTCGAGCGGATACAGGCGGTTGAGCGGTTCGGTCGGGTCGAGGGCGCCGTCGAGGGTCTGACGACCGTGGTCGGCTTCCATCCGCCGGCCGCTACCGGAGGTTGTATCGAATATGACGCAGGGGATCGATCCTTGGACGTCGGCGAGGTGGTCCGGTCCTCCGTGGCGGGCCTGACCGTCGCCTGGCGATCGAATCGCACCCCCGCACCGGGCGCCGAGGTCATCCTGCGCGGGGAGGCGCCCCTGCGCGTCGGGGCGGGCTGGCTCGGGCGGGTGGTCGATTCGCGGGGGCGGCCGATGGATGGCGGGCCGGCCCTCCCGCCGGGCGGGACGGGGCGGGCGATCCGCGCGGCGGCGCCGGCGGCGGGACGGCGGGCACGGCTCGGGCCGCGCATCGGGCTCGGGGTGCGGGCGATGGACCTCTTCGCGACCTGCCGGGAGGGGCAGCGGCTCGGGCTCTTCGCCGCCTCCGGCGTGGGCAAGTCGTCGCTCCTCGCGATGCTCGCGCGGTCCGACGCCTTCGACGTGACGGTGGTGGGGCTGGTGGGGGAGCGCGGGCGGGAGCTGCGGGAGTTCGTGGAGGACGACCTCGGGGCCGCGGGGATGGCGCGGAGCGTGGTGGTCTGCGCGACCTCCGATTCCTCCGCGCTGGAGCGGCGGGACGCGGCGCTGGCTGCGATGACGGTGGCGGAGCACTTCCGGGACGAGGGGCTCCGCGTCCTCCTGCTGATGGATTCGGTGACGCGCTTCGCCCTCGCCCTGCGGGAGATCGGGCTGGCGGCGGGGGAGCCGCCCGCGACGCGGGGCTATCCGCCGAGCGTGTTCGCGTGGCTGCCGCGGCTGCTGGAACGGGCGGGGCCGGGGGAGGAGCGGGCGGACGGGCGGCCGGCGGGGACGATCACGGCGATCTTCACCGTGCTCGTGGAGGGGGACGACCACGACGAGCCGATCGCCGACGCGGTGCGGGGCATCCTCGACGGGCACGTCGTGCTGGACCGCCGGATCGGGGAGGGGGGGCGGTATCCGGCGGTGGACGTGCTGCGAAGCCTGTCGCGGACGGTGCCGGGATGCCTGGAGCCGGGAGAGCGGGCGCTGGCGGCGCGGGCGCGGGCGGCGCTGGCCACCCACGCGGAGGTGGCGGACCTCGTCCGTCTCGGGGCCTATCGCGCGGGGACGGACCCGGCGGTGGACGAGGCGGTGCGGCTGGTCCCCCGCATCGAGGCGGTGCTGCGGCAGGGCAAGGGGGAGAATTCCGGCGGGGTGGAGGGCGCCTTCGCGGCGCTGGCGGAGGCGCTGGCGGGGTGATGGCGCGGGATCCGTTGGACGCGCTGCGGCGCCTGCGGGACGTGGAGGCGCGGGTCGCCCGGCTGGACCTCGCGATGGCGGCGGCGGCGCGGGGGGGAGCGGCCGCACGGGGGGCGGCGACGGAGGGGGCGCTGCGCCGGGAGGCGGGCGGGTCGGCGGACGGGATCGCGGCGGATGCGGCGGCGGCGCGGGCCTACGCCGGGTGGCTC
>CAXVWQ010000445.1:0-9784 GCA_964263755.1 Roseomonas sp.
AGAACATCGACCACGCGGCGGAGTGGTTCGACGCCTGCACGATCTCGGAGAACGACCGGGCGAAGATCGGGCGGACCAACGCCTGGAGCCTGTTCGGGCTGGGGGAGGCGATGGCGTCGGCGCCGGTGGCGCGGGCGGCGGCGTAGGGCGTAGCATCGCGGGACCACGCGAAGGGGGAACACGTGAACGGACGGAACATGGCGGTGCTGGGCCGCCGCACGGCGCGCGTCGCCGCGGCGGCGCGGCCGGCGGCGGCGCGCGCACATGGGCTGGCGGGGCCGCGGCCCGTCACGATCGTCGTGCCCTACACGCCGGGATCGCCGCCGGACGTCATCGCCCGCGTGGTGGGCGAGGGGATGTCGCGCCGCCTCGGACGGCCGGTGGTGGTGGAGAACCGGCCCGGCGCCTCCGGCAACATCGGAACGGAGGTGGTGGCGCGCGCCGCGCCCGACGGCAACACGCTGCTGGTGCAGGCGACCACGCTCGCCATGAACGTGTCGCTGTTCCGCACCATCCCCTACGACCCGATCGCCTCCTTCGCGCCCGTCGCGACGCTGATGGAGACGGAGGGCGCGCTCCTGCTCAACGCCGCGCTCGGCGGCGGGAATCTTTCGGAGTTCATCGCGCGGGCGAAGGCGCGGCCGGGGGCGCTGAACTACGCCTCGCCGGGCGTCGGGACGCCGCACCACCTCGCGATGGAGTTGTTCAAGCGCCGCGCCGGGGTGGACCTGTCGCACGTGCCATATCGCGGGCTGGCGCCGGCGATCACCGACGTGATCGCGGGTCAGGTCTCCTGCATGTTCATCCACACGCCGCCCGCCGTGGAACTGAACCGCGACGAGCGGGTGCGCGTCGCGGCGGTGACGGCGGCGGCGCGTCTTCCCTACCTCGCCAACGTGCCGACGCTGACGGAGGGCGGCGTCACCGGGGTGATCATGCGCGACTGGTACGGCCTGTTCGCGCCCGCCGGGACGCCGCCCGACGTGGTCGCGCGCCTGAACGAGGCGGCGAACGCGGTGCTGGCCACGCCGGAGACGACCCGCGCCCTCGTCGCGCAGGGCTACGAGGTGATCGGCGGCACGCCGGACGCGCTGCGGGAGCGCGTGGCGATCGCGATTCCCCGCTGGGCGGCGGTGGTGCGGGATGCGGGGATCACGGCGGACTGACGCGCGGCGACCTCAGGCCGGGGTGTCGCCGTCGGGGTCGGTGGTCCAGGCGTCGGGGATGAGGCGGTAGGCGTCGCCGTCACGGGCCAGGTGGGCGAAGGCGGGGAAGTGCAGGTGCATCCCCGCGATCGCCTGACGATCGGTCGCGACCCGGTCGAAGACGCGGCGGCGGGTCATGACGGCCTGCGCGAGGTCCACGTCCACCATCATCCCGGCCTCCGGGCGCGCGGTCTGGATTTCCGGCAGGTGGACGATGTCCGCCCAGATGAGGAGCGAGCGGCCTCCCGACTCCGCCATGAAGCCGGTGTGGCCGGGGGTGTGGCCCGGGAGGGGGACGATCGTCACGCCGGGGAAGGGTGAACCGGCGGTGAAGAGGTCCGTGCGCGCGGCGTAGGGGGCGAGGCGGCGCCGGGTGGCTCCGAACATGGCGCGGCGGGCCGGGTCGGCGAATGCGTTCATCGCGGCGTCGTCGTGCCAGTAGGCGTGCTCGGCCGCGTGGAGGTGGAGGGCGGCGTTCGGGAAGTGCGCGTTGCCCTCGTCGTCGGAGAGACCGCCCCAGTGGTCGGGGTGGAGGTGGGTCATGAGGATGGTGTCCACCTCCTCGGGCAACACTCCGGCGGCGGCGAGGTTCGCGGCGAGTTGTCCGACGGTGGGGCGGGCGGGGCCGCAACCGGCATCCACGAGGGCGGTGCGGCCGGCCGCCCGGATCAGGAAGGCCTGGACCTGGGTGCGGCGGGGGACGGGGCGGAAGCTGGCGCGCAGGATCGCCTCGGCGTCCGGCGTCGGGATGTTCGCGACGGTGGCGAGGGAGACGTCCTGGTGGCCGTCGTGCAGGGCGGTGACGAGGATGTCGCCGACGCGGCGGTGGAAGAAGCCGGGGGCCTGGTTCATCGCGGCGTGGCCAGGGCGCGGGCGACGGCGCGGCGGGTCGGGGTCATGGGATCGGGCCTCGCCGCGCAGGGGTGGAGGGGAAGGTCGCGCGGGCGGCGGGGTCGGGCAAGATGGGGGCCACGGCGGCGGGTGCGCCCCGCGTGCCGTCCCGATCAGGCGGGTGCGCGATAGGCGGGAAAGTGGCGCGTGGCGACGGGGGCGGCCAGCCGGGCGTAGGCCGCGGGATCGAGGACGGCGCCGAACAGGTGGGCGGTGACGGTCGCGTTGGCGAAGCCGGCCTTGAAGCGGGCGAGGCCGTCCGCCGGGTCGTCCGCCGGGCCGGCGCCGGCGCCGAGGTTGAGGATGCGGCAGTCCGGCAGGTGGTCCGGCGCGGCGGCGTGGAGGGCGTAGGTGGCGGACGCGCGGTGGCCGGCCTCCGTGGCGGCGGTGAGGTGGCTGTGCGCGACGCCCGCGTGACGGATCCAGTGGGTCATCGCGAGGATGTCGTCGTGCGGGGAGAGGGCGGCGAGGGTGACGAGAGAGGCCTCCGGGAGGCGGGCGAGGGCGGTGGTGGCGGCGGCCGGAAAGGCGGCGGGGCCGGCGATGCCGCGATGGGCTACGAGGGCGGCGTAGAGGGTGTCCCAGGCCGCGGCCCAGCGCGGGTCGGAGAGGGCGACGCGGATGATCCGGGTCCGGCGCCCGCCGCGGCGCGCGCGCTCGCGGTGGTGGGGGGAGAAGGGCGCGGGGCCGGCGGTGCGGTCCATCAGGTGGTGGGTCTTGAAGGGAAGGGCGAGGGGGAAGTGCGGCGCGAGTCGTTCCGCGGGCGGCCCGGTCAGCGGGTCGGCGACGAGGACGACGGAGACGGCGCCGGCCGCCCGCAGCAGCCGCAGGCCGACGGGGATGTCGGCGTCCCGGCGGAAGGGGAGGAGGGGATAGGGACCGGCGGCGTCGCGCAGGCCCGGATGGCCGGGGATGTCGCGGAGGATGACGTGGGTGCCCCAGGGGGGGACCTCGAAAGGGCGGCCGACGTGGCGGAGGGCCTCGGCGTAGGTCGCGGAGGCGTAGGGGTGGGAGGCGCGCGTCATGCCCGGGCGGCGCGCAGGGCGTCCGCGACGCGGGCCATGTCGGCGGGGCCGTAGCGGTGGTCGCAGGGGAGGAGGAGGAGGCGCGGGGCGAGGGCGCGGGCCCGGGGGCAGTCCGGCGTGCCGACGGTGGCGGTCCAGGGGGTCGGGCAGAAGATCCGCGCCTCGGCGAGGCGGCGGGCGACGGCCGGGGCGTCGTCGAGGAGGACCGGGACGGCGTGGGGAATCGCGCCGGGGGCATGGTCGCCGGTCTCCGCCGCGAAGGTGCGGAGGGCGGGGGGCAGAGCATAGAGGAGGGCGGCCCGGTTCCCCGCGCGGCGGGCGGCGATCGTCGGGAGATCCAGCCGGGAGAGGAGCGTCGCGGTGAGGCGGCTGGCGGGGCCGGAACGGACGCGCTCCGCCGCCTCTCGGGCGCGGTGGGCGGCGAACCAGGTGGCGTTGTCGGTCTCCGCCGGATCCTCGTGGCGGAGGAGCGAGGGGAGGAAACGGGCGGGGGTGGCGGGCGCAGGGGGTTCCTCCTCCGGAAGGGGGAGGCGGTCGTCGGGGAGGACGAGGAAGCCGCCGTCGGGGACGCCGAGGATCTTCCGGGGGGAGTAGAGGAGGGCATCGCCCCAGGGGGCGCCGGGCCAGGCGGCGGCGGCGCGGTCCTCGATCCAGAGGAGGTCGCGGCGGGTGGCGGCGAAGCGGATGAGGTCGCCGGCCGGTGGGTGGCCGAAGGCGCAGACCACGAGGATCGCGTCGCCCGGCACGGCGCGGGCGCGGAGGAAGGCGAGGTCGGGCGAGACCGGGCCGGCGGGGGCGAGGGGGTAGGTGGCGACGCGGACGCCGGCCTCCCCGAGGGCCGCGGTGACGGCGGGGCAGAGGAAGGCGGGGGTCCAGAGGGTGCCGAGGCCGGCGGCGATCGGGAGGAGGCCGCGGACGAGGGCGGAGCGGGCGTTGCGGTAGCCGCGGTGGCGCGTGCCGCCGAACCAGCGGGCGGCGACGGAGAGCGTGGGGCGATCCGCGTGGCCGAGGTCGAGGGGGAAGAAGCCGCCGATGGGGCGGGGCGGGGTCGGGTGGTCCGGCACGGGGCCTTCCCCGCTTCTCGCCGCGGCGATGCACGTCCGGTCCGTCGCTCGCAGGGCCGCGGTCATGCCGGCACGGGCGTGTGGGAGAGGGCCGCGGCGAGCGCGTCGGCGACCCGGTCGATGGCGGCGGGCGGCAGGTCCACGTGGAAGGGGAGGCCGAGCGTGGCGGCGGCGAGGCGGTCGGTGACGGGGAGGGGTTCGCGCTCGTGACCGGCGAAGGCGGGTTCCTCGTGCAGGCCGCGCGGCCACCAGCGGCGGGTCTCGATGCCGGTGCGGGAGAGGGCGCGGGCGACGGGGTCGGCGCCGGCGGCGAAGCTGGCGACGGCGGTGCTCGACACCCAGTCCGTGCCGAAGCCGGGCTGGACGGTCACGCCGGGCAGGGCCCGGAGGGCGTGGCCGTAGCGGCGGCCGGCGGCGGCGGCGCGGGCGCGGGTGGCGGGCCAAGCGTCGAGGGCGGCGTGGGCCACGGCGGCGGCATACTCGCTCAGCTTCGCGTTCATCGCGGGAAGGCGGGCCTCCCGCGAGCCGGCGAAGCCGAAATTGGCGCGGCATTCGACCTCCCGGACGAGGGCGGCGTCGCGGCAGACGAGGAAGCCGCCCTCCCCCGCGCCGAGGATCTTCGTGGCGTGGAGGGAGACCACGGCGGGGCAGCGGCCGGGCGTCAGGCCGTCGAAGCCGGCGGCGGCGTCGAGGACCACGGGGAGGCCGGTGCGGGCGGCGAGGGCGTCCCAGGCCGCGGTGTCGAGCGGGGCGCCGAAGGGCGCGACGGCCATGGCGGCGCCGGCGCGGCCGGGGGGGAGCGCGGCGAGCGCCGCTTCGACGGCGTCCGGGCGCAGGGCGCCGTCCTCGCCCACGTCGAGGAAGTGGGGGCGGAGGCCGGCGAGGATGGCGGCGTGGGCGGAGGCGGCGAAGGTCCAGGCGGGCATGAGGCAGAGCGTGCCAGGGCGGGCGCCCGACGCCGCGAGGGCGAGGGCGAGGCCGAGGGTGGCGTTGGCGACGGTGGCGACGCTCCCCGGGGGCGTGCCGAGATGCTCGGCGAGGCGGCGTTCGAGGCGGCGGGTCAGCGGGCCGTGGTTGGCGTAGGTCCGGGCGGCGTCCGCCTCCCGCAGGTAGGGGAGGATGGCGTCGGCGGTGGGGAGGAGGGGGCGGGCGACCGGGAGGGTTTCGCGGGCCATGCGGTCGGGTCGCGGGGCGATCCAGAAGCCGTCGGGCATCGCGGGGTCTCCGGCGTCCCCGGCCGTTCTGACGGGGTGCGGGACGATGGTGGCGCGGGGCGATTAGCGGCGGGTTAACCGCGCGCGGGCAGGGTGGGCCGGTGCGAAGGAATCGTGCCGATGCTCAGCAGCCCTGACGTGACCCTCGTGTTCCCGGCGGGGATGGCCGCGGCGCGGGGGCTGGCGGCGGAGGCCCTCGCGGGCGGCGGGCGGGTGGTGGGGGCGTCGTCGCTCGCCTTCGACCCGGCGCGGCGGCGCTTCGCGGAGTGGGAGCACCTGCCGACCTATGATTCGCCCGGCTTCGCCGCGCGGCTCGTCGAGGTGATCCGGGCGCGCGGGGTGACCCGGGTGGCGACGCCGCATCCGGTGGTGCACGCGCATCTCGCCCGGCGGCTGCCGGAGATCGCCCCGGGCTGCGCGTTGCGGGCGGCGGCGCCGTATGCCGCGGAACTGGCGGGATACCGGGCGGTGCTGCGCGAGGCGGCGGGGCTGACGGGGGACGTGGCCCTCGGCGCGCGGCGGCGGGCGGCGCCGGGGCGGGAGGCGCTGGGGCGCGAGGCGGCGGCGGCGCTGCTGCGCGGGGCCTGGGCCGTGCCGGGGATGTGCGACGACGAGAAGGTCTGGGCCCTCCTCGCCGCGATGCGCCACGCGCCGCGGGGGGACGTGGTGGAGATCGGGTCGTGGTGGGGAAAGTCGGCCTTCGTGCTGGGATGGCTCGCGGCGCACCTGCGGGTGGGGAACCTGCTGTGCGTGGACCCCTGGACGGCGGCGGGGGTGGTGCAGGGGGTCGCGGACCTCGACGCGGCGAGCCTCGCCGCGGATCACGAGGAGGCGGCGACGATCTTCCGCGTGACGATGCTCGGGCTCGGCGGGCGGGGCGTGAACGCGCTGCGGCTGCCGTCGGTGGAGGGGGCAGCGGCGTATCGCGCGGGGCCGGTGGTGGAGTCGGCGGCTTTCGGACGGACGCGGTATCGCGGGCGGATCGCGGTGCTGCACGTCGATGGGAACCACGTGTTCGAATCGGTCGCGGCGGATGTCGCGGCGTGGCTGCCGATGCTGTGCGACGGCGGGTGGCTCGTGCTGGACGACTACGTCTGGCCGTTCGGGGACGGGCCGCGGCGGGTGGGCGACGCGCTGCTGGCGGAGCGCGCGGGCGACGTGCTCTGCGCCTTCACGGCGGGGTCGGCGCTGTTCGTGCGGCTTCGGCGGCGGCCCAGTCGTCGCGGGTGATGCCGACGAGGAGGCGGTCCCACCAGCGCCCCGCGCGGTGGTACCAGCGGCGCTGGCGGCCCTCCACCGTCCAGCCGAGGCGGGTGACGTAGAGGGCGAGGGACGCTTCGTGACCCTCGATGATCGCGCCATCGAGGCGTTCGAGGCCGAGTTCGGCGAAGGCGTAGCGCATCACCGCGCGGACCGTGTCGGTGCCGATGCCGCGGCCCCGCGCCTCCATCGGCGCGAGCATGAGGCCGTGGAAGGCGTGGCGGTTCTTCCAGTCGAGGTCCAAGAGGTTCGTCGTGCCGATGAGGGCGCCGTCGAGCGTCACGGCGAAGCGGCGGTTCGTGGCGTCCGAGGCGTTCGCGATCCAGGCGGCGGTGTCGCGGCGGGAGGTCGGGAAGTGCCAGCCGCCGAGGCGGGACCAGATCTCCGGGTCGTTCGCCCAGGCGTGGAGGAGGTCGAGGTCGGAGTCCTCCGGGGCGCGGAGGACGACGCGGTCGCCGTGGATGTTCACCGGCGTGCGGCCGTCAGGCGTAGGGTTCGTATTCGGCGAGCACCCGGGCCTCGTGGACCATCGCGATGAGGCCCTCGACGTGGCGCATCGGATCGTAGTCGCGGTCGGCGGTCGCGACCGCGGCGCGGGCGGCCTCCCCTCGGTCCGCCGGGTCGTGAAACAGGGTGGCGAGGCGGTCGGGGAGGTCGGGGTCCAGCGGGTTCACGGCGCGGAAGGCGGGCATGCGGCCGAAGTGTTCCTCGGCGTAGGGATTGGCGTCCGACACCACGCAGCAGCCGGCCGCGAAGCCGCCGACGAGTCGCTCGTGCGTGCCGCCGGCGAAGTTGGGGGTGGTGTTCAGGAGGAACCGCGCGTCGGCGTAGAGGCGGGGGAGGTCCGAGGCGTCGAGCGCGGGGCGGAAGGTCGCGCGGCCGGGATCGGCGGCGAGGTGGTCCCAGCCACGGCCGACGATCAGCGCGGGGAGGCGGCGGAGGGCGCGGGCCATGCCGGTGGCGCGGAGGTCGCGGACGTAGGCATCCACCTCCGCCGACAGGCCGAAGAGGGCGTCGGTGCGGCGTTCGACCACGAGGCCGAGTTCGGCGCCCGCGGCGGCGACGCTGCCGATCACGTCGCCGGGCCAGTGGGAGAGGACATCGGCGCTCGCCTCCTCCAGCACCGCGCGGACGCGCGGGGGGAGGGTGCGCCAGCGGGCGCGGCGGGCCTCCGGGTCGCCGCCGGTCTTGGCGAAGACCATGCGGTGGGGGCGGGCGCGCCAGGGGGTGTCGTCGCGGTGGGGGTTCCGGAGGATGCCGAGCGGGAGGAGGCCGGAGACCTGGGGGGAGCGGACCCAGCGGCGCTGCACGTCGAGCCAGTCGCGGACCATGTAGCCGTTGACGACATGGCGCGAGGGGACGTGGTGGTTGCGCGGCATGATGCAGGGATTGTCGGCCAGCACCGAGACGAAAGGGGTGCGGAGGGCGTCCCAGAGGGTCGCGTTCCCCGCCATCAGGCGGGCGCCGACGCCGGCGGGGCCGTAGGCGAAGAGGAGGCCGTCCTCCGCGATCTCCGCGAGGCGGTCGGAGGCGTCGGGGGCGTAGAGGTCCAGCGCGTGCGGGACGAGGCCGAGGGGGCGCATGAGGGCGAGGAAGCCGGCCGTGGCCTCCCGCAGGATGCCGTTCTCGTTCTGGCCGAGGAGGGCGACGACGTGGCGGGCGGGGCGCGCCGCGAGGTGGTACGGCGGGGCGGCGGGGTCGGGGTGCACGGCGCTCGGTCCTCCGGCGTTCCGGGGCTCGGAGTTTGGGGGAGGTGGGTTAACGGGGGGTGAAGGGGGCGACGCCGCGAGGTCGTGGGGCCGCGTCGCCTGCGCGCGGCGGACGGGGTAGGGGTCCGGCCGGATAGAAGCATCGCGGGAGGCCAGGGGCGGCATGACGGACGCGGTCGAGCGCGCTGGGGATGGCGCCATCCTGTTCTGTCCCTTCCCGAACGAGGGAATGGCGATCCTCGACGCGCTGCGGGGGTCCGGACGGCGGGTCTGGGCGTGGCCGGAGGTGCCGGAGCCGGCGGCGGTGTCCTGCGTCCTGGCGTTCCGGCCGCCGCGCGGGGTGTTCGCCGGGCTGTCAGGATTGCGGCTGATCCATTCCACGGGGGCGGGGGTGAACGGGCTGCTCGATGCGCCGGACCGACCGGCGGGGGTGCCGGTGGCGCGCGTGGTGGCGGAGGAGGTGACGCAGGGAATGGCGCAGCACGTGGTGCACGCCGTGCTGCGGGAGACGCGGGAGCACCGGCCCTACGATGCGACGCAGCGGGAGGGGCGGTGGGTGCGGCGGATGCAGCGCCATGCCCGGGACACCACCGTCGGGATCATGGGGCTGGGGGCGTTGGGGGCGGGCGTCGCGGCGGTGCTGCGGCTGCTGGGGTATCGGCTGCGCGGGTGGAGCCGCACGCGGAAGGATGTGGCGGGGGTGGAGTCCTTCGCCGGAGAGGCCGAGATGGCGGCCTTCCTCGGCGGGAGCGACGTGCTGGTGGTGCTGCTGCCGCTGACCCCGGGGACGCGCGGGATCGTCGGTGCCTCCGCGCTGGGAATGCTGCCGCGGGGGGCGGTGGTGGTCTCGGCCGGGCGCGGCGGGCAGGTGGACGAGGCGGCGCTGCTGGCGGCGCTGGATTCGGGTCACCTGTCGCACGCGCATCTCGACGTGTTCGAGCAGGAGCCGCTGCCGGAGGGGAACCCGCTGTGGGGGCATCCGGGGATCACGCTGACGCCGCACATCGCGGCCGCCCCCTACCCGCCGGCGGTGGTGCGGGCGGTGCTGGAGAACGTCGCGCGCGTGGAGGCCGGGTTGCCGCCGCTGAACGCGGTGGACGTGGCGGCGGGGTATTGAGGACGCCGCGGGGGACGTCCGGACGTCGCCCCTCGATCGATGTTTCCCTGCCGCGTCAGCCGGTGGGGAATGCGATGCGCCCGCGGACGGTCGCGTTGACCCGGCGTGGCGCGCGCCCATAGGGTCGCGGGGCCGCATCGTGGCGCTTCCGCGCTTCGAACCGAATGCGCCTCGGATTCACCACGCCATCGCTGCCGACGGAGTCGCCCCATGCGCCGCCTGACCCTCCTCGCGCTGCTCGCGCCGTTCCTGGTCCCAGCGCCCGCCGCGGCGCAGGACTGGCCCGCGGCGCGGCCGAT
>CAXVWQ010000446.1:0-13508 GCA_964263755.1 Roseomonas sp.
CCCCCGCCCGCATCCTCGGCCCCGCCGGCCTCCTCCCCTTCGCCGGCCTCGCCGCCCTCGCCCTCCTCTCGCCCGGCGCCCGCGCCTTCGCCGTCCCCGCCCTCCTCGCCTACGGCACCGTCATCGCCGCCTTCCTCGGCGCCGTGCACTGGGGCCTCGCCCTCCGCCCCCGCCCCGGCGAGGCACCCGCCGCCTGGCCCCGCATCGCCCTCGGGGTCCTTCCCGCCCTCCTGGCCTGGGCCACCCTCCTCCTGCTCCCGATGAAGACCGGCCTCGTCGTCCTCGCCGTCCTCCTCCTCGCCATCGCCGCGGTCGAAACCCTCGCGGCCCGAAGCGGCCTCGTCCCGACCCCTTACCTCCGCCTCCGCTGGCTCCTCTCCGCCGGCGCCGCGGTCTGCCTCCTCCTCGGTGCCATCGTCGCCTGACGCCGCGGCGGGACCACCCGACACCGTCCCGTCATCCCCCCGACCCGCCGCCGCAACACGCCCCCGCTACCCCGCCCCGCATCACCCCGCGGAACCCCCGATCCATGCGCGCCCTCCTCCTCCTAGCCCCCGCTCTCCTGGGCGCCCTCCTCCTCCCCGCCGCCGCCACCGCCGACACGCGCTTCGAAGCGACCCTCGCCGGCCACGCCATCCTCCCCGCCGCCACCTTCGTTCCGCCCCCCGCCGCCGCCCCGCCCGACCTCGCCCTGTCCGGCCGCTTCGCCGGCCCCGGCAACCTCCGCGTGGACGCGCCGGAATCCGTCCCCGGCACCACCGGCCCCGTGCCGAACGGCCGCCCCACCGGCCTGTCCGTCCCCTTCCGCGGCCAGCCCGTGCAGGGCTTCTCCGGCATCAAGCCCGTGGACGGATCACCGGGATCCTACTGGGCCGTCACCGACAACGGCTTCGGCAACCGCCGCAACTCCCCCGACGCCCTGCTGATGTTCCACCGCCTCCGCCCCGACTTCACGACCGGCACGGTGACGATGGAGCGCACGGTGTTCCTCTCCGACCCCGACCGCCGCGTCCCCTTCCGCATCGCCCTGGAGGGCACCGAGCGCCGCCTCCTCACCGGCGCCGACTTCGACATCGAGAGCATCCAGCCCATCGGAAACGGCTTCTGGTTCGGCGACGAGTTCGGCCCCCACCTCATCCAGGCCGATGCCGAGGGCCGCGTCATCCGCGTGGTGGAGACGATGCTGGACGGACAGCCCATCCGCTCCCCCGACCACCACTCCCTCCAGGTCGCCGCCACCCCCACGGCGGGCGTCGCCTACCGCGCCCGCCGCTCCGGCGGCTACGAGGGCATGGCCGCCACCCCCGACGGCCGCACCCTCTGGGCCCTCCTCGAACAACCCCTCTTCGCCGAGGGCTCCGACCAGCCCGAGGGCGCCTTCCTCCGCCTCCTCGAATACTCGGTCGAGCGCACCGCCTGGACCGGCCGCTCCCTCCGCTACCGCCTGGAGCCCGGCGCCACCGCCATCGGCGACTTCAACATGATCGACGCCACCCGCGCCCTGGTGATCGAGCGCGACAACGGCGAGGGCGACCCGAGCCTCGCGTGCCAGACCGGCCAGACCCCGCCCGCCTGCTTCCACGCCCCCGCCCGCTTCAAGCGGATCACCCTCATCGACCTCGCCACCCCCGACGCCGAGGGCTTCGTCCGCAAGATCGGCCACATCGACCTCATGGCCATCCGCGACCCCGACAGCCGCGCCCGCACCCGCGGCGACCGCGCCCCCGACGCCCCGACCGACACCCTCGGCTTCCCCTTCTTCACGATCGAGAACGTCGCGATGGTGGACGCCGACCACGTCATCGTCGCGAACGACAACAACCTCCCCTTCTCCGCGGGCAGGCACCTCACCCGCGCCGACGACAACGAGTTCATCCTCCTCCGCGTCCCCGAACTGCTCCGCGCCCGCTGACCCCGGACGCCTGGGGGGGGCTTCCCCCGGCCGCCCGCCGGGGCTTCCATCCCCCACCCCGCCGTCCCCCGGCGCGAACGGGGGCGCGCGGTGCCGGTAGGATGGACGGAATGAACGACTGGTGGGGCCTCGCCGGCTTCGTCGCGGCCGTGATGGCGACCGCGGGCTCCGGCGCCTTCTTCAAGCCCGGCGCCTGGTACGAGGGCCTGCGCAAGCCCGCCTGGCGCCCGCCGAACTGGCTCTTCGCACCGGCCTGGGCCGTCCTGTTCGTCATGATCGCGGCGAGCGGCTGGCTCGTCTGGCGCCAGGCCGGCCTCGGCCTCCCCATCGCCGTCTACGCCCTGAACCTCGCCCTGAACTTCGCCTGGTCCGCCCTGTTCTTCGGCGCCCGCCGCCCGGACTTCGCCCTCTACGACCTCATGGCCATGTGGCTCACCATCGTCGCCCTCATCGCCCTCTTCGCCCCCATCAGCCCGGCCGCGGCATGGCTCCTCGTCCCCTACCTCGCCTGGACCAGCTTCGCGGGCGTGCTGAACGCGACGATGTGGCGCCTGAACGACCCGCGCCCGGCCTGACAAGTCACGGGGACGTCCGGCGCCCCCCACCGGGCCCGTGCGCTACCGGATGCGGACGATCTTCGTCCCCGTGAGTGACGCCACCTCCTCGGTCCACGCCCGGTCCGCCGTCACCGCCTCCGCATCAAGCGCGCGCGACGGCGAGGCACGCCCGTTCCCCATGCCCTAGGAGGGCACAGCCCCCGAGCCCGCCTCCCTCCTCCGACGGCGCGCGACGAAGTCGAGAAAGGCCCGCATCGCGGGGGGCACCGGCCTGCGGCCGGGATAGTACCGGAACCAGCTGGGGATGGTCGGGCACCAATCGCCGAGAACCGCCACGAGATCGCCACGGATGAGGGCATCCCGCGCGTAGTCGTCGAGGACGAGGCCGAGCCCGGCGACCGCGCGGCCCGCACGGGATGCCGCGCGTCGCTCACCACGAGCCGTCCCTCCGGCGCGAAGGTCACGACACGACCCGCCTTCTCGAACCTCCACCGGAACACCTTGCCGTCGGGGAAGCGCTGCCGGAGGCACGCGTGGTCCAGCAGTTCGCCCGGGGTCGAGCGGGGTGCCGTGGCGGGCGAGGTCGTCCGGCGAGCCGACGACGACGTAGCGCAGCGGCGGGCCGAGCGGCACGGCGATCATGTCGCGCGCGAGTTCCTGGCCGAAGCGCACGCCCGCGTCGAACCGGTCCTCCACGATGTCCACATGGGCCGCGTCGCTGATGAGTTCGAGCGTCACGTCCGGGTGCGCTTCGAGGAACGCCGCGGCGGGCGGCGCGAGGAAGAACTCCACGGCGGGCGCCGGGGCGTTGATGCGGACGGAGCCGGAGGGGCGCTGCCGGAAGGTGTCCACCGCCTCCACCGCGCCCGAGATCTCGTGCAGCGCGGGGCCGAGGCGGGCCAGCAGTCCCTCGCCGGCCTCGGTCACCGAGACGCTGCGGGTCGTGCGGTTGAGGAGACGGACGCCGAGCCGTTCCTCCAGGGCGCGCATGGACTGGGCCCCCAGGCCGTCGCCGCCTCCGTCCAAGGCGCCTCACTCGTCGTGACGGCGCGCGAGGTCGCGCGTCCCGCCGACGCCGAGATCATCGAGGGCACCGTGGACCTCCTGCCCGTTCTCGGGTTCGCGCCGGGTAGCTTCGCGTTCGGGCGGGCGGATGCGGAGAGCGGGCGCGCCTCCCTCTCCGCCTGTTCCGCCGCGATCCGTGCGGCCGTCGCGGGGGAGGCGCACGCGGTCATCGCAGCCCCGTTGAACCAGACCGCCATCGCCGCGGCCGGTATCCCCTTCGACGGCTATCCGAGCTTCCTCGCGCGCGGGACGGGGCTGCCGCCGGATGACGTCTTCCTCATGCACTGCTTCAACGGCCCCTCCGATAACATGCCGATCGTCCACGCGACGCTTCACGTCTCCGTCCGGCGGGCGCTCGAACTCCTCACCCGCGAGCGGATCGCGCGCGCCCTGACCGCCGCGGACGCGGCCCTCCGCCGCCTCGGCATCGCCGCGCCCCGCATCGCGGTGGGCGGGCTGAACCCGCACGGGGGGGAAGGCGGGCTGTTCGGCGAGGAGGACGACGCGGTCACCGTCCCCGCCATCGCCGACGCCCGCGCGGCGGGCGCGAACGCCGAGGGTCCCTTCGGCACCGCCACGATGTATGCGAAGCGGGGCTACGACGCCTTCGTCGTGATGCTGCACGACCAGGGGCACATCGCGTCGAAACTTCTCGGTTCGCATCGCACTGCGGGCATCATGATCGGCGCACCGATTCTCTTCTCCTCCGTCGCCCGCGGGTCTGGTCGCGACATCGCGGGCGGAGGCAAGGCGAACCCGGCTGCGATGATCGAAGCTGTGAAGCGTTTGCCGAGCGCCTGAACGTCCTCCTCCCGTCGGCGGCCACCGGATCGAGACGTTCTGATCTGGTCCGGGCAGGTGCGTCGGCCTCGACGGCATCCAGGAAGAATCCTGGCCGCAAGGATCCGGAACAGGGCACCGCAGGCCGTGATCGAGCTGCCGCACGCCGTCACGGTCAGGACGGCCCCGGAGCCGAAAGCCGGTCCGCCCCTGGCGGCTCGGGCCTCACCCCGCAGGCCCGTGGGCACCGAACGGACGTGAGGGCAATGCGCCCTGCCCTTCGAGCGATATGGATCGCGCGCGGGGGGTTCACCGGAGTCATCGATCCGCGTCGCAGAGGCGTGACGACGGTGATCGAACCCCGCATCGCGCCCTCACGCGGGCCGTCGGAACGTGCGAGGAAGCGGGACGGCCGGTCGTGGGGCGGTCCACGGGGTCCGGCCGGGCGACCGCGTCATCACGATGATGCAAGGCCTCGGCGGCGTCCGCGCGGAGCGGCCGGGCGGCTACGCGGAGCACGTCACGGTCGCCGCCGAGGCGGCGGCGCCCGTCCCGCCGGATCTCGACCCCCTGGACGTGGCGGCGCTCGCCTCGTCGGCGTCACCGCCCACGAGGGGCTGCGGCGGATCGGCCCCTCGCCGGCCGGCGCATCCGCGTCACCGGCGCGGCCGGCGGCGTCGGGTCGGCCGCGACGGCGATCGCCCGCGCGGCGGGCGCCTCGGTCGTCGGCGTGGTCTCGCGCCCCTCGCAGGTCGCCTACGTCCTCGGGCTCGGCGCCGGGGAGGTGATGGTGTCCTCCGGCCCGGCGACCTCCCCGCCGCTCCCGCCGGAGAGCGTGGACGGCGTCCTCGACACGGTCGGGGGCGACCTGTTCGGGTCGCTCGTGGCGGCGCTGCGGCCCGGGGGCGTCCTGTCGCTCGTGGGCGCCGTCGGGGGCGGTCGCGTCGCGTTCGACGTCTGGCCGCTCATCCGCCCCGTGACGCTGCGGGATACTCCACGGAGACGCTCGACGGGCCGACGCTCCGCGCGGCGGTGGCGACGCTCGTCGCCGGGCTGGCCGACGGCTCGATCAGGCCTCCCGCGCGCATCGTCGTGCCGCTGGCCGAGGCGTCCCGGGCTCATGCGTTGCTGGGGACGCGCGGTGTCACCGGCCGGGTGATCCTCGTCCCGTAGCGCCCCGCGCGGCCCCTCAGCCCCCCGGCCGCGCCGCGAACCAGGCGACGGCGTGGGCGATGAGGCGGCCGGCGTTCGCCGGGCGGTAGCGGCCGGGCAGGTAGAGGGCGTGCATCACCGGCCGCCCCGCGACGTGGCCCGGCAGCACGTCGGCCAGCGCGCCGCGCCGGAGTTCCCCCTCGACGAGGAAGCGCGGCACGCGCGTGACGCCGAGGCCCGCGACCGCCCAGTCCCGCATGGTGGCCGCGCTCGTCGTCGTCAGCCGGCAGGTCCGAGACATCGCCATGTCCAGCCTCAGCCGTCGCGCCGCCCTCGGCGCATCCTTCTCCCTTCTCGCCGCCGGCGCCGTCGCCCAGGGGCGCGGCACGACGCCCGCCGGCTTCGCGGGATCGGTGACCACCCTCGAACGCGGTGGGGTGCGGATGCACTCCTACCTCTCGCCCGCGTCGGGCTACCTCGTGACGTCGCACGTCATCGAGACGACGGCGGGCCCCGTGCTCGTGGACGGGCAGTACGATCCCGGCGCGGCGCGGCGCGGGAGGTCGGGCGGATCGTCTCCGGCCTCGGCCGGCCCGTCGCGCGCACCTTCGTCACCCACGGCCACCCGGACCACTGGTTCGGGCTGCACGGGATCGGCCAACGCGCGGTCCACACCGGCCCGGTGACCGCCGCCTTCCTCCGCGCCGGCGGCGCGGCGCTGATCGCACAGTACGGCGCGGAGTCCTCCGTGCCGGAGATCGCCGGGATCGTCGCGGCGGGCGAGGAGACGATCGGCGGCGTGACCCTCCGCCACCGCCTCGTCGCCGACACCGAGGCGCCGGAGACGCTGGTGATCGAGATTCCCGCCCTCCGGGCCGTGATCGTCGCCGACGTCCTCTTCAACCGCGTCCACATGGTTCTCAGCCGTGCGCTGGACTCCTGGATCGCGGTGCTGCGGGACCTGGAGCGCTCGCCCGAGGGCACGACGATCCTCGGGGGTCATGGGGAGCCGGCGACGGTCGCGGACGTGCCGCTGGCGATCCGCTACCTCGAAGCCGTGGGGCCGATGGTCGCGGCACGGCGCCCGGCGGGCGAGATCGTGGCCGAGATGACGCGCACCTTCCCGGACCACCGCATCCCGCCGCTCCTCGAACTCGGCCTCTCCCGCGTCTTCGCGGCGTAGGTTCCAGGGCGGGTCGGCCGACGGCCGTCACGTTCCCCGCCCGGCACCCCGGCGGCGGACGGGCGCGGGGGCGGTGACGGAGGGCTGACCCGCCGCGCCGCCCGCCTCCACGTCCCGGACGGCGAGCGGTGGCGAGTTCCCCGCCCGTAGCCGGGGCGCGAGCACGACGCCGATCAACCCCATGATCTGCGCCCGCCCCGTCCCCGCATCCGGCGTCTCCGCGTTCCGCCACCGCCGCACCTCCACGAGGTGGATCGCCCAGACGATGCGCGCCAGCACCTCCGCCGGCGCGTCGAGCGCGAGCTGCCCCGCCCGCGCCGCATCATCCAGCACGGCCGCGATGCCGCCCTGCCACGCCTCCATCCGCAGGAGGTAACGGCGGGCCTGCTCGCCGATCTCCGCCGCCGCGCGCTCGTAGTGCACGACCTCGCGCAGAACGGGGCGGGAGAGGGCGGGCTCGCGCGCGAAGTAGTCGTAGATCGGGCCGAGCAGGGCGGCGAGACGGTCGAGCGGCGCGCCCGGTTCGGCGGAGGCGAGGAGGCCGCCGCGCAGCACCTCGTCGAGGTCGTCGTTCACGACGAGGAAGAGAAGGTCGCGCTTGTCGTGCGCATAGCCGAACACCGTGCCGACGGAGACCTCCGCCAAGCCCGCGATCTCCCGCACGGTGGCGGCGTCGTAGCCCCGGGCGCGGAACACCTCCAGCGCCGCGGCGCGGAGGCGCCGGAGGCGGTCCTGCTTGCCCCGCTCGCGAAGCCCGGTCGGCGCACCGTCCATCCGTGCCTCCCGGCCTCTCCGTCCGTCGTGGCGTCGGGCCCTACGCATTCGTGTTGACGCGGGCAAGCCGGGGCGCGATATTGAGCATGTTCATTTTCGATCATGCTCAATATGGTCGTTCGCAGAGGTGGCCCAAGCCGCCCGAGGGGAGGGTTCGGACATGCCGGATGGGACCGCGGCGCCGCCGCGCTTCGCCGTCCGCGTCGCCGCGATGGCCGACCGGACGTCCCGCATCCGCGGGTTCGAGCTGGTGCGCGACGACGGCGACCTGCCGCCCTTCGAGGCCGGCGCGCACCTGGACCTCCTCCTGGGTGACGGGGTGGTGCGGTCCTACTCCCTCGCCAACGATCCGCGCGAACGGCACCGCTACGTCATCGCCGTGCTGCGCGAGCCGGACGGGCGCGGCTCCGGCTGGATGCACGACCGCGTCCGCGTCGGCGACGTCATCGAGGTTTCCCCGCCGCGCAACGCCTTCCCGCTGGAGGAGGACGCGGCGGAGCACGTCCTCCTCGCCGGCGGCGTCGGCATCACGCCGATCCTCTCCATGGCGTACCGGCTGGAGGCGATCGGGGCGCGGTTCCGCATCCTCTACTGCACGCGCAACGCGGCGGAGACGGCGTTCCGGGAGGAGTTGCTGGAACGCCACGCCGAACGCCTCCTCCTCCACCACGACGAGGGCGACCCGGCGCTGAGCCTCGACCTCGCGGCGGCGCTGCGCGACCGGGCGGAGGGCGCGCACCTCTATGTCTGCGGGCCGAAGGGGCTCATCAACGCCGCCCGCGCCGCGTCGGCGCACTGGCCGGCCGGCACGGTCCACGTGGAACTCTTCGCCTCCCCGACCGCGGCCGTCCCGGCCCCGGCGCCCGATGCCGCGACGGACGCGCCCTTCGAGGTCGAGTGGTCGGCCACGGGGCAGCTCCTCACCGTCCCCGCGGACCGGACGATGCTCGACGTGCTGCTGGAGGCCGGGATCAAGGCCCCGCACGTCTGCAAGGAGGGCTGGTGCGGCAACTGCCGCCTCACCCTTCTCTCCGGCCGCGCCGACCATCGCGACGAGATCCTGGAGGACGACGAGCGCGCGGCGATGGACTGCGTCCATTCCTGCGTCTCGCGCGCCCTCCCGGGCGAACGCCTCGTCGTCTCCCGCTGACCCACCGATCGAGGAGGAATCCCATGCCCGCCGACACGATGACCATCGCGGCCCCGCTTTCGATACCCCGCCCGCTGACGCCGCGGGACGACGTGGTGCGGACGGGGAGGGACCCCGTGCTGAAGCCGCTCATCCTCTCCCGCGGCACCCTGCTCACCGCCGACCTCGCGCGCGCCCGGACCTTCTACGAGGAGTTCCTCGGCCTCGAATGCGTCATGGTGGGCGAGGACCGGATGCTCGTCCGCGACACCGATCCCGGCGAGGTCCGCCACCGCCGCGGGGCGCCCTACTGGATCATGGACGTGAAGCAGGCGCCGGAGGGCGTGACGACGAACCTGTTCAAGCACTGGGGCATCGACGTGCCGACGGCGGGCGACGTGGACCGGGTGTACGCCTTCGCCGCGGAGAACAAGGAACGCCTAGGGCTGCGGTCCGTGCGGAAGGTGCGGATGCAGCACGGCACCTACTCCTTCTACCTCCAGGACTTCGATTCCAACTGGTGGGAGGTGGAGTGCCGCCCGCCCGGCCAGTCCAACGACGAGATCTTCGCGCGCGGCGACGGCGCGTTCTGAGGGGCATCAGAGCATGAACGCCATCTCCCGGCCCGGCCCGATCCACGGCGCCGCCACCGTCGCCCTCTCCCACGGCACGCTCGAGGTGAAGGAACTCGCCCCCACCCGCCGCTTCTACGACGAGTTTCTGGGACTTGAGACCGTGCTGCGTGGCGACATGGCGATCTGGATCCGCTGCGGCGGTGGCTGGATGGTCGCCTGCGTGAAGACGGGCGACACGATGCTCGAACTCCCGCCGGCCGTGCGCTGGTGCCTCGACATGGGCACGGCGGAGGAGGTGACGGAGGCGCACGCCGCCGCGCACCGTCTTCAGGGAGACTACGGCATCCGGCAGGTGCAGCCGATCGCGCGCGACGGCGACGAGACGTCGTTCCTGCTGGAGGATCTCGACGGCAACTGGTGGGAGATCTGCCACCGGCCCGGCCGCCTGTTCGACGCCGTGTTCGGCTCCGCGGGATGACCGACCTCGCCGCCCTGCGGATCGTGACCTACGCCGCGTCGGACGGCGCGCCCCGCGCGGGCGTCGTCCGGGGCGGCGCGGTGCACGACCTCGCCGCGACGCTGGGTGGCGGGCCGGACACCGTGCTGGGCGCGCTGGAGCGGTGGGACGAGACGCGCGCCGGACTGGTGACGGCGCGCTACGACGCGCCCGTCGGGGCCCTCGACGACCTGCGCCTCCTCGCCCCGATCCTCTACCCCCGCGGCCTGTTCTGCGCCGGCGCCAACTACACCGACCACGTCGCGGAGATGGCGCGCGTGCTGGGTCTGCCGGACGACGGCGGGCGCAAGGACGGCGACGCGCCCTGGCACTTCATCACCACCCCCGCCCACTCCATCGTCGGCCCGGACGCGACGGTGGAGATCCCCGCCTACGCGAAGAAGCTCGACTGGGAGGCCGAGATCGGCGTCGTCGTCGGCCGCGCCGCGCGGAACGTCGCGGTGGCGGACGCCATGGCCCACGTCGCGGGCCTGACGGTGGTGAACGACCTCTCCGCCCGCGACCACGTCACCCGCCCCGCCATCCCCGTCGCGTCGCCCTTCCACTGGGACTGGATGTCCCAGAAATGCTTCACCGGCGCCAAGCCCATGGGCCCCTGGATCACGCCGCTGGAGGCGATCCCCGACGTCGGCGACCTCCCGATCCGCCTCTGGGTCAACGGCGTCCTCATGCAGGACTCCTCCTCCCGCAACCTCGTCTTCGGCATGGCGGAGCAGGTCGCCCACCTCTCCACCCGCGTCACGCTCATGCCCGGCGACGTCATCGCCACGGGCACGCCCGCCGGCGTCGGGATGGCGCGCGGCGTTTTCCTCGCACCGGGCGACGAGGTCCGGATCGAGGTCGGGGGCGTCGGCACCCTCGTCACCCGCTTCGCCGCCCCGGGGAGCGCAGCCCCCGCGACCTGAACGCCCGCGTCCCAAGAATCCGCAAAGGAGGTTCGTCCATGAGCATCAACGCATCCGACGTCCGGAGGGGCATGGGCGGCAGGATCGCCAGCCCCGGCAACGCCGCCTCCCTCGCCTCGACCGTCGGCCTCGCCTTCGGGCCGAGCACCTTCATCATCTTCTCCTTCGGCGTCTTCATCGGCCCGCTGAGCGCCGCCTTCGGCTGGTCGCGCCCCGCCATCGCCTTCGGCTCCACCATCATCGCCCTCATGGCGATGGTCGTCGCCCCGCTGCAGGGCTACCTTATCGACCGTTACGGCGCGCGGCCGGTGGTGCTGACCTCCATCCCGTTCTTCGCCGGCGGCATGTTCCTCATGTCCCAGCTCTCGGGCGACATCACGATGTTCTACGTGATGTGCGGCCTCCTGCCGCTGCTCGGCCTCGGGCTCTGGTCCTCCTCCTACCTCCGCGTCGTCTCGACCTGGTACGACAAGCACCTCGGCCTCGCGATCGGCATCGCCAACGGCGGCATCGGCATCGGCGCGGCGCTCGTGCCAATCATCGCAACCTCCCTCATGGCGGAGGGGGGCTGGCAGCGCGCCTACATCGGCCTCGGCCTCGTGGCGCTCCTCGTCACCTGGCCGCTCAACTATTTCCTCCTGCGGGAGAACCCGACGCCCGCGAAGCCCGTCGTCGCGGCCGGCGGCGTCACCACCGACCTGACCTTCCGCGAGATCGCCCGCACCCCAAGCTTCAAGCTCATGCTCGTCGGCTTCCTCGCGCTCGGCTTCGTCAACGTCGGCCTCATCGTCAACCAGGTGCCGCTGCTGATCGACGGCGGCGTCTCCCCGCAGCGCGCGGCGGCGGCACAGGCCACCCTCGGCATCTCCATCCTCGTCGGGCGCTTCCTCTGCGGCGTGCTGCTGGACCGGATGCCGGCGCCGATGCTCATGATGCTCGTCTCGCTCTCCGGCGCGGTGGCGTGCCTCCTCTACGTCGGCGGCGTGTCCGACTGGGCGCTGCTCATTAGCCCCATCCTCATCGGGGCGGTGATCGGGGCGGAGTTCGACGTGCTGAGCTACATCATCAAGAAGTATTTCGGCATCCGCTCCTTCGGCCGGGCCTACGGCGTGGTCTTCGCCGTGTTCCAGTTCGGCGCGGCGGTCGGCGCGACACTCCTGCCACTCTCCCTGCGGCACATGGGGGGCTACGGGCCGGGCCTCATCGCCTACGCGGTGTCGCTCCTCATCGCCGCGCTCTGCTTCCTCCTCCTGCGCCCCTCGACCTTCGAGCGGCGCGCGCCGGACGCACTCCCGGCCCGCGCCTGACACTCACGCTCCGCCCGGCCCATGACGGGCCGGGCGCACGCCCCCGCACAGGAGACACCACCTTGGCCGTCACCCTCATCAACGTCTTCACCGTCGCCGAGGGCAGCGAGGCGGAGTTCCGCCGCAACTGGACGCTGTCCTCCGAGACCTTCTCCAAGCTCGGCCTCATCGAGACGCACCTGCACCGCAACACGGGCGTCGGCAACGGCACCTTCCAGTATGTCAACATCGCCCGCTGGGTCAGCGCGGCGGCGTGGCACGACTCCCACGCGGCGCACCCGCCGACGGAGTACGCGGTGGAGGGCGTGAAGGGCCACCCGGCGATCTTCGAGTGCGTCGTGGACCTCTACACCGGCCTCGACGTGCCGCGGGCTGAGGGCGAGAGCCCGATGTTCGAGACGATGTTCGCGAAGGCGTCCTGAGCGTCCGGGTCGTCCGCCGGGCTCCTTTGGCGGACGGCCTCCGGCGTCCCGGACGACGGCCGCCCAGCGGGGCACGGCGACCGCCACACGCTCGCTCAGCGCCTCGGCGGTGCCGCCGATCACCTCGTAGCCCTGGGCGACGAGGGTGCGGACGGCATCGGGGTTCGCCGGCACCGCGTTCGCCGCCTCGTTCCGCGGCGCGACGATCTCGGGCGGCGTCCCCGCCCGGGCGGGCAGGCCATGCCAGTCCCGCATCATCACGCCGGTCACGCCGCCTTCCGCCAGCGTCGGCACGTCAGCGAGGTCGGGCTGCCACGCCCCGGCCGTCACGGCGACGACACGCCCCCGCTCGTCGCGACGCAGCGTCACGGCTGGGGGCGTGCGGATCACCATCGCGGCGGCCTGACCCGCCGCGACGTCCGTCACCGCGCCGACCGATCCGCGATACGGGACGTGCGCCAGGCCCACTCCCGCGTCCCGCTCGAACGGCTCCGTTGCCGGTGATGCGACGTGCCGACGCCCGGCGAGGCGTGGTTCGGCGCCCCAGGCCGCGCCCGCACCCTGGCGGGGAACTCGCCGAGGTCGGTGCCGCCCGCAGCGGCGTTGAGGACGAGGGCGCCCTCCGTCTCCATGAGGGTGTCGACCGGCGCGAAGCTCGCGATCGGGTCGTAGGGGACGGAGCGGAAGAGGCTCACGTTCATCGCCAGCGTCGTCGCCTGGGCGAGGAGGGTGTTGCCGTCGGGCGCGGCGCGGGCGACCGCTTCCGTGCTGATGTTGCCGGGGGCGCCCGGGCGATTCTCGACGATGACGGGACAGCCGAGACGGCGGGTCAGGCGGTCCGCGATGAGGCGCGCGATGACATCAGGCGGGGCGCCGGGGGTGTAGGGGACGATGATGGTGATCGGGCGCGGTCCCGCGAGGCCCCGGGGCCGGTGCCGCGGCCGGGAGAAGGGTCGCGCCGAGGCCGAGCGCGGCACGGCGGCGCACCGGAACGGTTCCGGAGATCATGTCGCCTATCGTCTCTTTCCCCCTCGTTGCGCGCGGGCTTCGCCGATCCGCTTCGATCCGGCCCGCGTCGCGTCCCTTACTCCGCCGCCCGCGCCACCGGCGCCGACGCCATCGCCTCCCCCAGCCCGAACAGGCTCCAGGCGTTGGTCCGCCCGATCTTCGCCCGGTCGTTCTCCGAGATCGTGCAGGCGTCGAACCACTCCGCCGCGTGGTCGATGTTCT
>CAXVWQ010000447.1:0-6617 GCA_964263755.1 Roseomonas sp.
CACGCCCGCCAGGCCCTTCACGCTGTGGAAGCCGCGGAACAGCGTGTTCACGCCCTCGGCGTCCGCGGTCCCCGCGGACAGCACGCGTTCGAGGCGGTCGAGGTGCTCGTCGCTCTCCGCCGCGAACTCCTCCCAGAGGGAGTCGTCGGCGATCACGGCGACGGCCCCCCGGCCGGCCGGGCGGGCATCCCGAGGACGCGCCGGGCGGCGCGCCGGATCGCCGCGCCGCCGCTCTCCGCCCGTTCGGGGGAGAAGGCGCCGGACGGCTTGCCCACCACGGCCGCCGCGCCGAGGCGCCGCGCCTCCAGCGCCACCTCCCCGCCGGGCACGGCGGCGGAGGAGACGACGACCACCGCCCCTTCCCCCGTGAGCGCCCAGTCCCGCAGCACGCCGAGGCCGTCGAGGACGGGCATCTCGATGTCGAGGAGGATGAGGTCGGGGCGGGTGTCGGCGATGAGCGCCAGCGCCTCGCGCCCGTCCCCGGCCTCGCCCACCACCTCGAACTCCGGGTCGGCGGTGATCGCGTCGCGGACGAGGCGCCGCATCATGGCGCTGTCGTCCACCACCACGGCGCGGCGCCGCGCCGCGGGGGCCGCGCCGGGGGTCGCACCGGGGGCCACGGCCGGGCCGAAGGGGCGATCCTCCCCCGACGCCGCCACGGCCCGGGCGTGGTCGCGCAGCGCGGCGCCGGTCGCGGCGGGGTCGGCGTCCTCCGGCCAGGGATCCAGCCCCGCCAGCGCCCCCCGCAGCGACCCGATCCCGGCGCCGCCGGCCAGCCCGCGCAGCGTCGCCACCGCCCGGCGCCGCCCGGCCTCGTCCGGCGCCTCCGCCAGGGAGGCCGCCGCCGCGTCCCATTCGGGCAGCAGGGCCTCCAGCAGGTCGGGGTCGAGGGTCGTCACGCCGCGCCCTGGCGCACGGCGCGGGCGGCCATCTCCCGCAGCCGCACCCCCATTTCCGCCGGCGTCGCCACCTCCGTGGCGAGGCCGGCGTTGATCACCGATCGCGGCATGCCGCCGACCACGCAGGAGGCGGGCGACTGCGCGAGGACGGGCATTCCCCGCTCCCGCAGCGCCGCCGCCCCGGCCGCGCCGTCCCGCCCCATGCCGGTGAGGACCACCCCCACCGCCCGGCACCCCGCGCCGGCTGCGGAGAGGGGGGCTGCGGAGAGGAGGGCCGCGGAGAGGAAGAGGGGATCGACCGCGGGACGGACCAGCCCCTCGCCGGCGACGAGGCGCAGCATGGGGCCCTCCGGCCCCCACCGCACCACGCCGTCCCCGGTGCCGGGGATGACGATGACGGACCCCGGGCGCAGCGGCATCCCGTCGGTGCCGAGGAGGACGTCCTGCCCGATCCGCCGCCCGAGGTGGCGCGCCAGGTCCGGCGCGAGGTCGGCCGGCATGTGCTGGGCGATCACCACCGGCACCCCGAGCGGCCCCGCCGCCGCGAGGAGGAGGGCGAGCGCGTCCGGCCCGCCCGTGGAGGCGCCGACGACGATGAGATCGCAGCCCCCGGCGTCCCCGACGCTCCCCGGCGGCGGGGGGTCCGGCGCGCCCGCCGCCGGGTGCGGCCGGGGTGCCGGCTGGGAGACCCCCGGGGCAGGCGGGAGTGCGGCGGTCGAGCGGCGCTGCGCCGTCCGCTGCCGGGCCCAGTGCCGCAGCCGCCCGCGCAGGTCGCGGTCGAGGGAGCCGAGGTCCAGCCCGGCGAGGCTGGACCCCTTCCACACCACGTCCACCGCCCCCGCATCCAGCGCGGCCAGCGCGTGGTCGTTGCCGTCCCGCGTGTGGTGGGAGACGACCACGATCGCCGGCGCGTCCGGCAGGCCCGCGAGGGCGCGGGTCGCGGCCAGCCCGCCGATGCCCGGCATCTCCAAGTCCATCGTCACCACGTCGGGCCGCAGCCGCGCCGCCCCTTCGAGCGCCGCGGCGCCATCCGCCGCCTCCCCGACCACCGCGAGGTCGCCGTCCGCCTCCACGATGCGGCGGAGCGCGAGGCGCATGAAGCCGGAATCGTCCACGACGAGGACGCGGGTCACGCCACGCCCCCCGCGACGGACGACGACAACGCGGCCGCGAGGGCGCGGGGGCGCAGCACCGGCACGGGCTCGCCGCCGATGCGGGCGACGGCGGCGGTCATCCCCTCCCCCGGCACGTCCACCACCTCGGAGGCGAGGACGGCGCGGAAGCCGTCCACGGCGGTCACGGCGAGGGCGAAGGGCGGGATCGTGGCGAGGCGGAGGGACGGCCGCCCCTCCGCGTCCGAGAGGACCGGGGCGCGGCCCAGCCGTTCCCCGGCGTCCAGCACCGGCAGCACCTCGCCGCGGTGGGCGACGAGGCCGCGGACCCGGCTGCCCATCGGCCCCCGCATCGCGGCGCCGGTGCGCGGCGGCAGCACGGCGGTCACCTCCGTCGCGACGAAGGCGATGGGGGAGGTCCCGGCCCGGGCGAGGAGGAACGGCAGGGTCGGCGGCGCCGGCACCGGCGCGGGCGGCACCGCCACGGGCGCGGCGGCGAGGAGGCGCGGGTCGCGGAGGGCGTCGGGGATGTGGGGCGCCTCGGTGCCCGAGCCGGGCTCGACCCGCGCGCAGGGGAGACCGAGGCGGCGTCCCTCGATCACGAGGAGGACGAGGAGCGGCGCCTTCTCCCGGCCCGTCACGAGGGCCGGCCCGGTCTCCGTCCAGGCGAAGCCTCCCGCGTCCGGCGGCGCGTCGGGGGCCGGGTGCAGCGGGGGCATCGGCACGATCCGCTCCACCGCGTCGAAGGGCAGGTCCAGGGGGCCGTCCGCGGTCCACAGGCGCAGCCGGCGGGGGATGGCGCCGGGCGCCGGTCCCGCCGGGTCGCGCCGCGGCGGGGACGGGGCGAGGCGGATGGCGGCGGCGGGGAAGTCCGGCGGGGGCGCCGGGACGGACCCTCCCGGCGCCTCCGCCCGGAAGGCGTCGCCGCCGAGGAGGGTGGTCCCCTCCCCGTCCGGCACGAGGGCCCAGGCCGCGTCGGCGCCGCCGGCCGCGCCGGGGAGGAGCCACGCCGGAACCGCCCGCCGCCCGACCATGCCGACGAAGAGCCGCCCGGCCCCGCCGGGCACCGCCCGCAGCACCGGGGCGGGGAGCGGGGCGGACCGGGGTGGCAGGGCGTAGGCGGTGCCGCCCGCGATGAGGGCCGGGCCCGTCATCTGGCCCGTCATCCGGCCCGCCAGATCGCGCGGGCGCGGTCCACCGGTTGCAGCCCCAGCCCCTCCGGCGTCGCGTCCGTCGGGCCGAGGATCAGCAGGCCGCCGGGCCGGAGATGCGCCAGCAGCGCGCGCATCGCCGCCTCCCGCGCCGCGGCCGTGAGGTAGATGAGGACGTTGCGGCAGAGCACGGCATCGAAGGCCGGGAGGCCCGCCGGCAGCGCCAGCAGGTTGGCGCGGCGGAAGGCGAGCGTGACGCCCTTCGCCGGCCGCAGCCGCACCCGGGCGCCCACCGCCTCGAAGGCCGGGCGGTGGGGCGGCGGCACGTCGCGCATCGGATCGGGCGGGCCGGGCCCGTAGAGCCCCGCCTCCGCCACGCGGAGCGCCGGGCGGCAGAGGTCCAGCCCCGTCACCGCCGCCGCGACCCCGGCCGCCCCGGCGAGGGCCGCGAGGGTCCAGGCCTCCTCCCCCGTCGCGCAGCCCGCGGAGAGGAGGCGGAGGGGCGCGGTCCGCGGCGGCGACGGGTCGCCGAGATCGGGCAGGAGCGCGCCGAGGGCGGCCATCTGCGCGGGCGCGCGGAACAGCCGCGTCTCCTGCACCGTCACCGCGTCCAGCAGCGCCGCCCAGCCGGGATCGGCCTCGGAGGGTGTCGGGGACAGGCCATCCAGCAGCCCGGCGTGGCGCCGCAGCCGCCCGCGCAGCACGGCGGAGGGCGCGAGGCCGGCCACCGCGGCCAGCCCCCGCTCCGCAACCTCGGGCGGCGCATCCTGAACGGTTACGTCCGGGACCGCGACCGGCGCGGCGGACATGGCCCGCCCCCCCCTGCCCTCAGCCCGCGGCGAGCGCGTCGGCGCGGGTGGCGTGGGAGGGGATGATCCGGTCGAAGCCGGAGATCTCGAACACCTCGCGCACCGCCGGCTGGAGGCCGCAGACGGTGAAGGACACGCCCTTGCCCTTGGCCGCCTTCGCCGCCTTCAGCAGCACGCGGAGCCCGGCGGAGGAGACGTAGCGCACCCCCTCCATGTCCGCGATTACCGCGCCGGCATCGAGGAGGCCGAGGAGGCGGGTCTCCGCTTCCGCCGCCGTCGCCGTGTCGAGGCGACCGTCGAGGATCGCGACGGTCCGCGCACCCTCTCGCTGCTCGGAAATCTGCATGACCACTCATCCCCCGCGGAGTCGCCCGACCTTGCCGCCGGGCTCACGCCGCGTCCAGCACCGCCGTCACCCGATTCAGAGCGCCGTCCCGGCGATAGGCCACGTCCCGCGCCATGATGCGGAGGAGGTGGATGCCGAGGCCGCCCGTCTCCCGGTCCTCCAGCTCCGCATCGGGGTCCGGCGGGGCGGCCGACAGGGGGTCGAAGGCCGGCCCGTCATCCTCCAGCGCGAGGTGGACCGCGTCCCCGTCCCGGCGCGCGAGGACGCGCACCACCGTGGCGCCGCGCCCGTGCATCGCGACGTTGGCGGCCAGCTCCTCCAGCACGACGACGAGCCGGCCGGTGGCGCGGGGGGAGAGGCCGGCGCGCGCGGCGAAGGCCTCCAGCCCGTCCATCAGCGCCGACACCGCCTCGGCGCGCGGCGGCATCTCGTGACGGAAGCCGTCCCCTTCGCTTCCCATGGCCGGCGCCGCGTTCTCCATCCGCGAGACGCTACACCGGTTTCCGGGAGGATGTCGCCGGGGCGGGGGACGCCGGGGGTGGCCCCGCGGCCCGACCGTCACGGAAATGGCGTTGCCAGCGCCGCTCCCGCCCGCTTGGCCCCGGGTCGATGCCCCAACTCGCGGCCGTCGCGGCCTTCCTCGGCGGCCTCGGGCTGTTCCTCACCGGCGTCGGCGCCCTCTCCGGCGCCACCCGACGCCTCTCCGGCCCGCGCCTCCGCGCCCTCGTGGCCCGCGGCACGGCCAGCCGCCCGCGCGCCGTCTCCGCCGGCCTCGCGGCGGGGCTGGCGACGCAATCCACCATGGCCACCACCGCCGTCGCGGGCGGGCTCGTCGCGGCGGGGGCGACGACGCTGCGGGCGGCGCTGCCCCTCCTCTCCTGGACGAACGTGACGACGACGGGGATCGCCCTCCTCGCGACCCTCGACATCCGGTCCGCCGCCCTCCTCCTCATCGGCCTCGGCGCGGCCCTGCCGTTCTTCCGGCTGGACGGGCGCGGTCGGTTCGGGCCGGCGCTCGCCCTCCTCCTCGCCCTCGGGATGCAACTGCTCGGCGCCTCCCTCATGAAGGCCGGCCTCGCGCCGCTCGGCGACCGGGACGTGCTCGGGGCCCTCCTCGACGGGCCCGCCGGCCTCGTCGCGCCGCCCCTCCTCGGCGCCGCCATCGCCTTCGCCGCCGCGAGCGGCTCCGCGTCGAGCGTCCTCGCGGTCGCCTTCGCCGCGACGGGGGTGCTGGACCTGCCGGGCGCCGCGCTGATGATCTGCGGCGGCTCCGCGGGCTCCGGCGTCGCCCAGTGGGTGGCGGGCGTCGGGTCGGACGCGAACGGACGGCGCGTCGCGCTCTACCAAGCCGCCTGGAAGATCCTCGGGGCGGGGTTCGTCGCCCTCCTCCTCGCCCTGGAGGCGGCGGGGGTGCCCGGCTTCCTCGCCATCGGTCGCGCGCTGGCGGACGGCATGACGGGGCAACTCGCCGTCCTCATCGTCATCTTCCCGGTGGCGATCGCCCTCGCGGCGCTGCCGCTGGACCGGATCGCGGCGGACTGGTTCGTCCGGCAGGTGTCGGACCCGGCGGCCGAACTGGCCCGCCCGCGCTACCTGTCCGAGCGGCGATGGAGGATCCCGCGACGGCCCTGGACCTCGCGGAGCGGGAGACCGCGCGGCTGCTGGACCGGTTGCCGCTCCATCTCGATGGCGTGCGGGAGGGCGAGGCGGCACCGCCGGCACGGCTGTCGGAGGCGAGCCTCACGCTGGAGGCGACGATCCAGGGCTACCTCGCCGCCCTGCAACGGGCCTCGCCGGAGGCGGTGGGGGCCGCGGCGGCGCTGCGGGACCGGGTGGCGACGGCGGCGGCGCTGCGCGAGGCGGCGGAGGAGGTGGCCGAGGCGGCACGCGGGGCGGAGGGCATGGCCGCCCCGTCCGTCGCGGCGCTCGTGGAGTCGCTCCACGCGCTGCTGCTGGACGCCGCGGAACCGGAGCCCGAACTGCTGGAGGACCGGACGGAAGCGATGGACGCGATGCGGCGACGGGTGGGACCAAGGCTCGACGCGGCCGGCCACCGCGCGCTGTTCCGGGCCACCGACGCCTTCGCGCGGGCGGTGTGGCTGCGGCGGCTGGTGCGGTAACGCGGGGGGCGCTTGTCCCGACCTCGTCGGGGAGGTGGCGCCTGTGGGCTGGAGAAGGGCTTTGCCCTCCTCCGGACCTCCACCCACCAGGAGCCTGAGGCCCCTGGACTCGACTTAGTAAGATGATGGACGCCGTAGTCGGAGGGTTGGTCTGCTTACGCGCTTTCGACTTTCGGAGAT
>CAXVWQ010000448.1:0-5118 GCA_964263755.1 Roseomonas sp.
GGCGTTGGCGGCATACTTGATCAGCTCCGCCGTCTCCAGCCCGGTCCGCAGGATCGGCGTCTCGATGAGGTAGAGCGGCCGGTAGAGGCGGCGCAGCACGCCGAAGGCCCGCTCGTCCTCCACCCCGATCACCACCCGGTCCGGCCGCATGAAGTCGGGGATGGCCGAGCCTTCCCGCAGGAACTCCGGGTTGGAGGCGACGGCGATGTCGAGGTCCGGCCGGACCCGGCGCACGATCTCCTCGATACGCCGGCCCGTCCCCACGGGCACCGTCGACTTCGTCACGAGCACGATCGGCCGGTCCGCCGCGCGCGCCACTCCCTCGGCCGCGGCGAAGACGTAGGTCAGGTCGGCGTGCCCGTCCCCCCGGCGGGACGGCGTGCCGACGGCGAGGAACACCGCCTCCGACCCCGCCATCGCCTCCGGCAGGTCGGTGGTGAAGGTCAGCCGGCCGTCGGCCACGTTCTCGGCGACCAGATCCTCCAGCCCCGGCTCGTAGATCGGCACGCGCCCGGCCCGCAGCGCCGCCACCTTGTCGGCATCCGTGTCCACCACGCAGACCTCGACCCCGAACTCCGCGAAGCACGCCCCCGAGACAAGCCCGACATAGCCCGCGCCGATCATCGCGATCCGCATCGCCTTCAACTCCGAGAATGATTTGGGGGACGCGGCGGCAAACTCGCCGATTCATCCCGGCCGGGCAACCGCCCGCGGCGAAGCGCGACGCGGTGATCACGGAACCGATGCAGGGTGTTCGGCGGTCCACACGGGGGCGGCGGACCGGACGCTGCCGGCCGAGGCGGCGGTGGACAAGGTCGAGAAGAGAACGCTGACTGGCGGGCATCCGCCGCGTGAGTGTCCAGCGGCGTTGTAATCGTTGTGTGTTCTGGAGGAGTGGCGTCCCATACGGGATTCGAACCCGTGTTGCAGCCTTGAAAGGGCCGCGTCCTAGGCCTCTAGACGAATGGGACCAACCGGGGCGCCCCCTACACCGCCCGCTGCAGGGCGTCCAGCGCGCTACAGCGCCAGGGGCACCTCCGGCGGCACGAGGGGGGTCCGCAGCGAGGGCAGCTCGGGCCGGCTGGTCGAGGGGGGAGGGTCGGCCCGCACGGGGGCCTCGACGGGGGCGGGCGTCCGGCCGGATGGCGTCGCGGGCGGGGCCGGGATGGTGGGGTCGGTGTAGTCCGGCACGATCCGCGCCTGGGCGCCGGCGATGACGAGGACGCGGGTGCCGACCGCGAGCGGCGGCACGTCGCGCTGGGTGACGGCGACGAGTTCGCCGCCGACCTTGCGGACGACGTATTCCGTGGCGCGGGCGTCCCCGGCGATGCGTTCGGTGGCGGAGCCGAAGAGGCCGCCGACGATGCCGCCGCCGACGCCGGCGAGCGCCGAGCCGACGCCGCCGGTGCCGGTGGCGCTCCCGACGATGCCGCCCGCGGCCGCGCCGGCGGCGGCGCCGGTGGACCCGTCGGCCTGGATCTGGATGGGGCGGGCGCCGATGACGACGCCCTGCTGCGTGGGGTTGGCCTGCTGGACGGCGCGGGTGGAGTAGGTGTCGGCGGCGTAGTTGCCGCCGCAGGCGCCGAGCGCGAGGCAGATCAGGAGGGGGCGGAGGGCGGGCATCGGGGCTCCCGGGCGCGGCGGGACGGGGCGGCGGCGCGGGGTGGCCGGCCGGCGCCGGGCGATAGGGCGGATCGGCGCGGGGGGCAACCGCAGTGGTGGGGGCGGTGCCCGGGCGTGGCGCCCCCGGACCGCCGCGCACGGGTGCGGTGCGACCGGGACTACCCGACCGGCGCGGCGTCCTGGACGTGCAGGCCGGCGGTGGTGTCGCCCTGCCACGTCTCCGCGCGAAGCGGACCGCAGAGATGGAGAGGCGTGCCGCGGGCGCCGAGGAGGAGGGTGGCGAGAGGGCCTTCGCCGGCGCGGAACAGGACGGCCTTCAGGCGTTCACCCCCCTCCCCTTCGAGGAACGCGCGGATGGTGGTCCCGTCGCGGCCGACGCGGTCGGCGCGGACCACGCGGGCGTGGCGGAGGGCGAAGACCGGCTCGTCGTTGCCGGCGCCGAAGGGGGCGAGGCGGGCGACCTGGGTGGCGAGGGCGGCGGTCGCGGCGGCGACGGAGAGGGTGCCTTCGACCGGGAGGTCGGCGACATCGGGCGTGCCGGCGGGGCGGGCGAGGCGGTCGGTGAGGAAGGCCAGAAGCTCGGACCGCCGTTCGACGCGGAAGGAGAAGCCGCAGGCCATGGCGTGGCCGCCGCCGGTCTCCAGCAGCCCGGATTGCCGCGCGGCGATGATGGCGGCGCCGAGATCGGCGCCGGCGACCGAGCGACCGGAGCCCTTCACCAGCCCGTCGGCGAGGCCGCCGACGAGGACGGGGCGGTTGAAACGGTCCTTCAGCCGGCCGGCGACGATGCCGACCACGCCGGGATGCCAGCCCTCGGCGTGAACGAGGATGACGGGATGGTTCGCGCCGGCCGCCTCCTCCGCCCGGGACGTGGCCTCGAGGGTCATCTCGGCCTCGACCTCGCGGCGGCGGGCGTTGATGTCGTGCAAGCGCTCGGCGATGGAGCGGGCCTCGATGGGATCGTGCTCGAGGAGGAGGCGGAGCGCGAGGTCGGATTCACCGATGCGGCCAGAGGCGTTGACGCGGGGGCCGAGGGCGAAGCCGAGGGTGTGGCAGTCCGGGGCGTTCTTCACGCCGGCCACCTCCATCAGCGCGGCGAGGCCGGCGCGGGAGCGGCGGGCGAGAACCCGGAGGCCGCCGGTGACGAGGGCGCGGTTCAGGCCGGTGAGCGGCATCATGTCGCAGACGGTGGCGAGCGCCACGAGGTCGAGGTGTTCCAGCAGGGGCGGTTCCGGGCGGCGGGCGAACCAGCCGGCGCGGCGGAGCGCGCGGTGCAGGGCGACCGCGGCCATGAAGGCGACGCCAGCGGCGCAGAGCAGCCGGAGGCCGGACTCGCAATCCAGGCGGTTGGGGTTGACGGTGGCGTGGATGGCGGGGGGCGGGCCCTCGGCCTTGTGGTGGTCCAGCACCACCACGTCGGCGCGGCCTTCGGCGGCGAGGAAGGCGGCGTGGCCCGCGATGCCGCAATCCGCGCAGACGATGAGGGTGGCGCCGGCCTCGCAGAGCGCGGCGATGGCGGTGGGGTTGGGGCCGTAGCCCTCGCGGAGGCGGTCGGGGACGTAGTGCGTGGCGGCGAGGCCGAGGTCGCGCAGGACCTGGACCAGCAGGGCCCCGGCGCAGGCGCCGTCGGCGTCATAGTCGGAGAAGACGACGACCTGCTCGCCGGAGCGAACGGCGGCGGCGAGGCGGTCGGCGGCGGCGTCCATGTCCTTCATGCACGACGGATCGGGCATGAGGGCGCGGAGCTTGGGTTCGAGGAAGTCGGCCGCCGCGTCCACGCCGACGCCGCGCGCCGCCAGCAGCCGCCCGACGATCTCCGGCACGTCGAGGCGCTGGGCGATGGCGAGGCCGGTGCGGGCGTCGCCGTGCCGCCAGACCCAGCGACGGCCGGTGACGGAGCGGGTGACGCCGAGGACGGCGTCGGGTGAATGGATGTCGGGCAACGGCGTCCGGGAGTTCACGTCATGTCGGGGCGCGCGGGAGGCGCCCGGTGCATCACCGTAGGACGGGTGGTGCGACGGGCGCCAGACGGCGCGGCGTGATGGGTGCGGAACGTCCGGGCGATGCGGCGTCAGGGCCACGAGTCGGCGTCGCATCGCGGCAAGCATGAGGGAAGGACTACCGCGGGTCGTGCCGCTCGCGCACGGCCATTTTGGCAGGGAGACGATACCTCCTCATCTCAACCGAGGCGCTGACATCGACCGAGGGAGCCCTCACCGAACGTCGTTCGGGCGAAGGGTCCTACTCCCCGCTGGCAAGGCTGGCGTGAACCCGCTCAGCCTCGGGAATGACTGTCGAGATAACCCTCTCGCGCCGCTCGCGAAGCATCGTCATGAAGCCTTCCGCACCGCCCCAGGGCTTCAACGCCCGCTCGTCCATCTCACGCATGAACTTGTGGTTCCCCTCGCTGAAGGTGGTCTGAATCTGCACGACCCGGCCGGTCTTCTCGTAGATGTCGATCGTCTCGCCGATGTCGCGGACTTGGCGGTGCCACCCTTCAAGGCTCTGCGCGTAGGCTGCGATCATCTCGCGCCGCGCATCCGAGAGGGGCCACGAGGGCGACGATACCCCACCCTTCCCGGACGCCTCGGCCTCGGCCGCCGCGTCGGCGAGCCGGGCGGTGCGCTCGTCGAGCACCACCGCGGGACCCCGACCCGGCGCGGACGGCTCGCCCTCCTTCGTCTTCTCGCCGGACGGGCGGGGCGCGACCGCGCCGGTCGCTTCGGAGCCGACCCCGGCCTTGAGGCTCGTCAGGCGCACCGCGAGCGCGGTGATGTCGCCGGAGGTGGAGGAGATGAGCATGGAGGTCGGGCCCGTGGTGGTCGGGAAAGCATCCCTGAAACATGTCGCGGGCTTGTTAACGGGGCCCCCACGCGACCCACGCAGCGGATCGCCGTCGTCGGCAAGCGTCCGCATGATCACCATGGCCCCGGGCCCGGCGACGGCGGACCGGCAAGGACGCTCCGGGCGAACGCCGCTGCGTAGCGCGACGCCCTGATGCTTCTTCGCCGCCCGCCCGGTCAAGACCGTCGCGGTTCCCGGCCGCGCTGCGCGCAGAGCCGCCGCGCGAGCCGTGAAGGCGGCGCGCGTCCGCGCCTCGGCGGTCAAGCCGCGAAGACGCCGGGCTTGCGGGTGAGGTTGTGGTGGCCCTCGATGTAGCGGACCGTTCCCGTCTTGCTCCGCATGATGATGGAGTGGGTCGTCGCGACCTTCGGGGTGCGGGTCACGCCGCGGAGCATCGCGCCGGTGGTGACGCCGGTGGCGGCGAACATGACGTCGCCCTTCGCCATCTCCTCCACCGAGAACTTCCTGTCGGTGTCCGTGATGCCCATGGCCCTCGCGCGGGCGCGCTGCCCGTCGTCCTCGTAGATCAGCCGGCCCTGCATCTGGCCGCCGATGCAACGCAGCGCGGCGGCGGCCAGCACGCCTTCCGGGGCGCCGCCCCAGCCCATGTACATGTCCACCCCCGCCTCCGGCTGGGAGCAGGCGACGACA
>CAXVWQ010000449.1:0-3789 GCA_964263755.1 Roseomonas sp.
CACGCGCGCTTGCGCCGCGTGGTGACCACCCCTCCAACGGGGGCGTCTTTTTTACAGAACGCGGTCCAGGGGGCCGTTGCCCCCTGGTGGGTGGAGGGTCCGGGAGGAGGGCAAAGCCCTTCTCCCGGCCAACAGGCGCAACCCTCGAAGGGGTGAGGAGAAACGCACGCCGGGTGACGGCGCGGGCCGTCCCGGGAACGGCGGTGGGCCTGGGTCGGGGCAGGAACGTCAGGGCGGGGAGAGGCCCGGGATCGGTTCCGCCACCGGCTCGGGGACGGTCGTCGGATCGTCCTCCGGCGCCGGGGCCGGGGCAGTCCCCAGCGGCCCCAGCACCTCGTCCACCGGCCCGTCCGCCACCACCCGCCCGGCCTCCAGCCGCACTGCCCGGTCGCACCAGCGCCGCGCCGTCGCCAGGTCGTGGGTCGCGATGACGAGGATCTCCGCGCCGCGGATCAGCTCGGCCAGACGGGTCTCCGCCCGCTCCATGAAGTCCGCGTCGCCGGCGGAGAACCACTCGTCCATCAGAAGGATGGCCGGCTGCATGGCGGTGGCGATGGCGAAGGCCAGCCGCATCTGCATGCCCGCCGAGTAGCCCTTGATCGGCACGTCCATGAACTCGCCGAGGCCGGAGAAGCCGACGACCGCCTCCTCCAACGCCGCCCTGCCCCCCTCGTCCAGGCCGCGGTAGAGGGCGCGGAGGCGGATGTTCTCCCGGCCCGTCGAATCCATGTCCATGCCGGCCGCCGGATCGATGAGGGAGCCGATCGTCCCCTCCACCGCCAGCACGCCGGCGGAGGGCTCGTAGATCCCGGCCATCGTCC
Source organism: Roseomonas sp. (assembly GCA_964263755.1). Lineage (GTDB taxonomy): Bacteria > Pseudomonadota > Alphaproteobacteria > Acetobacterales > Acetobacteraceae > Roseomonas. The sequence goes on from CAXVWQ010000449.1 coordinate 822, forward strand.
GCAGCAGCGTCGACTTGCCCGCGCCGTTGTGGCCCACGAGCGCCACCCGCTCCCCGGAGCCGATCGTCAGGTCGAGGTCGCGCAGGGCGGAGACGACGACGCGGTTCGCGGCGTCCGTCCGCACCCGCAGGTTCACCCCGGCCAGCAGCCGCTTCTTCAGCGACCGCGCGCCGTGGTGGTAGAGCGGGAACTCGATGGTGAGCCCGGTCGCCGAGATGCCGGCCATCAGAGGGACGCCATGACCGCTACACCCAGAAGGCGAGGCGCCCGCGGAAGCGGACGAAGAAGGCGAAGGCCAGCCCCGCATGGGCGGCGGTGACCCCGATGGCGGCGGCCCAGATGGCGGGGGAGGCCCCGCCCTCCACGAGCGGCCCGCGCACCACCTCCAGCAGCGGGTAGAAGGGGTTGAGCGCGAGGAAGGCGGCGCGGTCGCCGAGCATCTCGGGCTTCCAGATCACGGGGGTCATGAAGAACGCCAGTTGGATGACGCTCGACACGATCTGGCCGATGTCGCGGAAGCGGGCGCAGACCATGCCCAGCAGGAAGCAGGCGGACACCGTGTTGACCGCCAGCAGCAGGAGGCCGGGGATGGCGAGCACCGCCCCAGGGCCGGGCAGGTAGCCGAAGGCGAGGAAGGTGACGACGATGAGCGGCAGGTTGTGCGCCGCCATGATGCCGTTGCGGATGGCGCAGCGCAGGGCGTGGACGGTGTGGGGCACGCGGAGCTGCCGGATCACGCCCTCGACGGAGGTCATGGCGGTGCAGGCGTCGACCGCCGCACCGGAGATCGCGCCCCAGACGACGAGCGAGACCGCGAGATGGGGCAGGTATTCGTTCAGCGGCAGGCCGAGGAGCTGGCCGTAGAGCAACCCGAGGCCGAGGAGCATCGCCCCGGTGGACAGCGTCACCCAGAACGGGCCGAGGACGGAGCCGCGGTAGCGGTTGCGGAGGTCGAGCCAGGCGAGCGCGGAGGCGAGGCGCCACGCGGCGAAACCCTCGCGGAGGTCGGCCAGCGCCCGGCGCAGCCGCTCCGGGCGGGCCGCGTCGAAGCGCGTGGCGACCCCCATGGCGCGGGTGGCGGCGAGGGCGGGCGCGCCCGAGGCGGCGGGGAGGATGGTGGGGCCCTCGGGCATGGCGGCGGCCTATACACCGGGCCTCCCCGCGGCGGCCAGTCACCGAGGGTGACGGCGGCCCGCGGCGAGCGGGGCGGTCACCGGTGCCGGGGGAGGGGTGGACGGGAACCGCCCGGGCGCCGCGGCGGCACCGGCGTCGCCCAGGTTCACCCCCGCGGGCGCGCCAGGCGGGTGCGGTCGCCGCGGATGATCGCCACCCGCTGCCCCACCGTCAGCCCGTCCCCGTTCGCCTGGACGGTGGCCAGGTCGCGCCCGCCCTCCTCCCGGACGAGGAACTCCACGGCGTCGCGCGTCGTGGCGCCCGGCGTCGGGCCCGTCGCGATGGCCCCTCCCCCGAGGCCGGCGATGAGAGGGGACCGTCAGTCCCGGCCGCCGACGGTGCCCGCGACGTCCCCGGGGGCCGGGCCGGCACCCGGCGGGACGCCCCGGGCCGTCACGGCCCGTGCGCCGACGATGGTGCCGTAGGTCACCCCGGCGCCGCCGGGAGCGGGATCGGCCGGGCCGGTCCGGGACGGCGAGCAGGCGGCGAGGCCGGCGAGAAGGACGGCCGCGAAGCCGGCGCTGGGCTGGGGCGGAACGACGCGCATCACCTCGGGCCTCCGCGAACGCAATGGAATCAACGGACTGATGATGAGGGAGCGGCACCGCTCCCGCCAGCGCTCCTCGCTGCTCTCGTTTTCGTGCTTGAGCGTGGCGCCGCTGCCACAGTGCCGCAAAGCGTCCTTGCGACGGCCTCAAGCATCCGTTAGCCGTGATCGGGTCAACTCGGGATGTCCGCCGCCGGCCCCGGCCGGCACGTCGCGCGGGGGCGCGGCGCGGCATTCCGGCCGCCCGAGGGGGCGAGCGGGGTCAACCCGCCGTCCCCGGAGGCCACAGGATGAGGGTCGAGAATACATGGTCATCGGATTCGCGCGTGACGCTGGCGTGACCCGGCGCCTCCGGGCCTTCGCGGCCCTCTCGGGCATCGCCCTGCTGTCGGCCTGCGCCACGCAGGAATCCGCGGCGCCCCAGGCCCAGACGAATCAGCGGATGAGCCGCCCGAGTTCCTACGATCCGCCCGGCCCGCCCTCCGACCCCTGGGGCCCCTACATCCGCGAGGCGTCGCGCCGCTTCGACGTGCCGGACCGCTGGATCCGCGAGGTGATGCGCCAGGAATCCGCCGGCCGCGTCTCCGCGACCTCCCGCGTCGGCGCCATGGGCCTCCTCCAGCTCATGCCCGGCACCTACGCCGAACTGCAGAGGAAGCACGGCTTCGGGGACGATCCCTACCACCCCTACGACAACATCATGTCCGGCACGGCCTACATCCGGGAGATGTACGACCTGTTCGGCTCGCCGGGCTTCCTCGCGGCCTACAACGGCGGCCCGCGGCGGCTGGAGAACTACCTCTACGCCGGCCGCGGCCTTCCCGACGAGACGCGCAACTACGTCGCCCGCATCGGGCCCCGCATCGAGGGCGCGTCGCCGTCCCGCCGGGCGCCGGCGGAGGTCTACGCCGCCGCCGACATCGGCACCTCCATCCCGCGCGGCCCGCGCCAGATGGACCGCGGCACGATGCTCGCCCTCCGCGACCAACGGGAACAGTCGCGGGCCGGGCAGATGCTCGCCTCCGCGCCGACCGACACGGGGATCACCCCCTCCGCCTGGGCGTCCCGCACGCCGTCCGCGCCGGCGCCGGTGCAGGTCGCCTCGCTCGGCTCCAACGTCATCCGCATGGACCCGATCCCCGACGGCTCGACCTACCCGACGGGCCGGATCGAGCCGCGCGGCGAGGTGATCCGGATGGATCCCATCCCGAACCCGCCGGAGCCCGCCCCGCGCGAGGCGCCGCGCGC
>CAXVWQ010000450.1:0-7063 GCA_964263755.1 Roseomonas sp.
CCGCCGCCCAGCAACGCCCCGCGGCGCCCGCCCCCGCGCCGGCCGCGACCCCGGCGTCCGGCCCCCAGCGCCTCGGGACCCATGGCGCCTGGACCGCCGCCACCTTCGCCGCCGCGGACGGCCGCGTCTGCTACGCCTTCGCCCGCGCCGCGCGGTCGGAGGGCGGGGGGACGCGCGGGAACGTCATGCTCACCGTCACGCACCGGCCGGGCGGGCGGGACCAGGTGGCGGTGCGGGTCGGCCACCCCTTCACGCGCAACGCGGAGGTGACGGTGCGGATCGGCGAATCCGACCTGCCCTTCTACACCGCCGGCGACACGGCCTTCGCCCGCGGCGGGTCGCAGACCATCGCGGCGCTGCGCAACGGGCGGGAGGCGGTGGCGCGCGGCCCCGGCCCCGGCGGGCGCGGCGGCACGACCGACGCCTTCTCCCTCAACGGCTTCGCCGCGGCCTACGACGCGATCTCCCGCGAATGCCCGGCGGCGGCGGCGCGGCGGTGAACGCCCGCACGCCGATCGTCCCGGCCGCCACCGACGCCCTGACGGAGGCGGAGCGGACCCGCATCCTGGCGAAGTCCGCGATCTTCGCGCCGCCGCCGATGACGGACGCCGAGGGCCGGCGCGAACTCGTCGGCCTGTCGAAGGACGAACTGACGGCGGAGGTCGTGGCGATCGGCGAGAAGCCGTTCCGCGCGAAGCAGATCTGGAGCTGGATCTACACGCGGGGCGTCACGGATTTCGCGCGGATGTCCTCCATCGCCAAGCCCATGCAGGCGCGGCTCGCGGAACGCTTCACGATCGGCCGCCCGGGCGTGGCCGCGGAGCAGACGAGCGCGGACGGCACGCGGAAGTGGCTCTTCGCGCTGCGCGACGATCAGCGCATCGAGACGGTCTACATCCCCGAGGAGGATCGCGGCGCGCTCTGCATCTCCACCCAGGTCGGCTGCACGCTGTCCTGCCGGTTCTGCCACACCGGCACGCAGAAGCTCGTCCGCAACCTGTCGGCGGGGGAGATCGTCGGGCAGTTCATGGCGGCCCGCGATTCCTACGGCGAATGGCCGGCGCCGGGGGACGAGGGGCGGCGGCTCTCGAACATCGTCGTGATGGGCATGGGCGAACCGCTGTACAACTACGAGGCGGTGGCGAAGGCGCTGCTGATCGCGATGGACCACGAGGGGATCGGGCTGTCGCGGCGCCGCATCACCCTCTCCACCTCCGGCGTCGTGCCGATGATGGACCGGGCGGGGGCGGAACTCGGCGTGAACCTCGCCGTCTCGCTGCACGCCGTGACGGACGAACTCCGCGACGAGATCGTGCCGCTGAACCGCAAGTATCCCATCGCGGAACTGATGGCGGCGTGCCACCGCTATCCCGGCGCCTCCAACGCGCGGCGCATCACCTTCGAATACGTCATGCTCGACGGCGTGAACGATTCGGAGGCGGAGGCACGGGAACTCGTGCGGCTGCTGCACGGCCTCCCGGCGAAGGTGAACCTCATCCCCTTCAACCCCTGGCCCGGCTCGCCCTACGCGACCTCCAGGCGGGAGGCGATCGGGCGGTTCGCGCGGATCGTGAACGATGCGGGCTACGCCGCGCCGGTGCGCCGCCCCCGGGGGCGCGACATCCTCGCGGCCTGCGGGCAGCTGCGGACGGAGAGCGAGCGGATGGCGCGGGCCAAGGCCGCGGCGCTCTGAAGCGGCGCTGTCCGAACCGGCCGGCCGCACATCTCCCGGCCGCTCCAGGTCACGCCAAACCGAAGGCTTCGCCGGGAGTTCTCCTCTTCTGAAACGGGAGCGGAGCCGATGCCCCTGCGCTCCGGATGGCCGATCGACCCGAAGGAGCCCGAACCGCTGACGGTCTGGCTGCGGGACAGCCTGCACGACGCCCTCGATCCCACCCTTGCGGAACCCGTCCCGAAGCAGCTCCTCATCGAAGCGGGGAGCGGCCCGGCGCAGTGGCAGGACCTGCGGGACGGATGGAGAGCCGGGGCGCCTCCCGAAGGACGCTCCGATCGCGGCGCCCGTCGTCGGACCGATCTGGCCAAGCGCTGAGAGCGGCGACCGGACGACCCACGTCCGCGGCGGTCCGGCGAGCGGGAACGACGACCACCCCCCCGGACTCATGGGCAGACCACGGCCCCCGCTTTCTCGCCGACGGGACGGGCGTGCCCCTCACACCCGGTGCGTGCACGAGGCTGCCTGTGCGCGCGATCGTGCTAGCCTTCCGGCATGCACCCGCGAGCCGCGGCGTGACCCCGCCCGACGGCTTTCCCGGCGGGAGCGCGCGCCGGCTCGGCCTCCTCTGCCTCAACGCCACCCCCCTCGGCTGGGGCCTGAACTGGCCCGTCGCGAAGGTCGTGCTGTCCGAATGGCCGCCGCTCACCGCCCGCGGCCTCTCCGGCATCGCCGCCGGCCTCGGCCTCATCGCCCGCCTCATCGGCGAATCCCTCCGCGTGCCGGAAGGGTGCTGGCCCCGCCTCCTCCTCGCCTCGCTCACGAACGTCGCGGCCTGGATGGGCTTCGCCACCCTCGGTCTCGCCTGGCCGAGCGTCGCCGAGGCGGCGCTGCCGACCTGCACGATGCCGCTCCGGCCCGCACTCGTCGCCTGGGTCCTCCTGCGCGAATCGCCGGGACGGCTCGGCGCCCTCGGCCTCCTCGTCGGCATCGGCGCGCTGTTCGCGGGGGCGGCGGCCTCGCCTTCACGGCGGAGAAGCTGCCGGGCGTCGCCTGCGCCCTCCTCGCCGCGGTGTGCTTCGCCCTCGGCTCCGTCCTCACCCGCGGCCGGCCGACACGGCTGGCCCCCGTCTCCAACGTGCGTGGCAGGTGGGCTCGGCTGCGCCGTCCTCGTCCCCCCGGCGCTGGCCTTCGAGACGCCCGACATGTCCCGCATCACCGCGGCGGGCTGGTGGTCCCTCCTCTACATGACGACCGTCGCGATGGGTCCCTGCCACGTCCCGTGGTTCGCCGCGCCGAAGCGGCTGCCGGCCTCCACCGCCTCCATCGCCACGCTCCTGACCCCGCCCCCTCCGGAAAGGTCGGGAGAGGCCCCCCCGGCGTCAGATCTCCACCTGGCTGCCGAGTTCGACGACGCGGCCGGGTGAGAGGCGGTAGTATTCCATCGCGGAGCCGGAGAGGCGGACCATCGCGGCGAAGACCGCTTCCCGCCACGGGGCCATGCCGGGGCGTGCGGAGGGGACGAGGGTCTGGCGGCCGAGGACGTAGGAGGTTCGCGTCTCGGCCTCGCGCCAGCCGTCCGGGAGGAGGGTGAGGGCGCGGGGGACGTCCGGTTCGTCCATGAAGCCGAAGGTGAGGATGGCCCGCGCGGTGCCGGCGCCGAGGTCGCGGAAGTCCAGGCGCCGGTCCGGGGCGATGGTCGGGAGGAGGGCGGTGCGGATGGTGAGCAGCACGATCCGCTCGTGGAGGACGTGGTAGTGCTTCAGGCCGTGGAGGAGGGCGGTCGGCACGCCCTCCGCGTCGCGGGTGAGGTAGACGGCGAGGCCGGGGATGCGTCGCACGGCCTCGATGGTGCGGAGGAAGCCGGCCATGGGGGTGGCGTCGGCCGCGAGGCGGGCGGCCAGCAGCGATCGCCCGCGGGCCCAGGTGGCGAAGAGGAAGGTCAGCACCGCGGCGATGCCGAGGGGGAGCCAGGCGCCGTCGAGGATCTTCGTGGCGGAGGCGCCGAACAGCGCGAGGTCGAAGCCGAGCAGGAGGGCGTAGAGCGGCGCGGCCCAGAGGCGGTTCCAGCGCCACACCCGGAATATCATGAAGGCCATGATGAGGGTGGTGAGCACCATCGTGGCCGTCACCGCGAAGCCGAAGGCGGCGGCGAGGGCGGTGGAGGAGCGGAAGCCGAGGACGAGGCCGATGACGGAGACGAGGAGGAGGGCGTTGACCGCGGGGGCGTAGACCTGCCCCTCCGTCTCGGCGGAGGTGTGGCGGATGGTCAGGCGGGGCAGGTAGCCGAGCTGGATCGCCTGGGCGGTGACGGAGAAGGCGCCGGAGATGACGCTCTGGCTCGCGATGACGGTCGCGGCGGTGGCGAGCGCGAGGAGGGGCCAGAGGGCCCAGGACGGGGCGAGGCGGTAGAAGGCCTGGTCCATCGTCGCGGGGTCGTTCAGCACGAGGGCGGCCTGCCCGGCGTAGCAGAGGCCCAGCGTGGGCAGGACGATCCAGAGCCAGGCGCGGGAGATCGGGCGGCGGCCGAAATGGCCCATGTCGGCGTAGAGCGCCTCGGCGCCCGTCACCGTCAGGACCACCGTGCCGAGGGTGAGGAAGGCGCGCAGCGGGTCCGCGCCGATCATGGCGAAGGCGTAGGTCGGTGAGACGGCCGCGAGGACGCCCGGCCGCCCGAACACGTTGACCGCGCCGAGCACGCCGATGGTCACGAACCAAAGCAGCATCACCGGCCCGAAGAAGCGGCCCATCACCCCGGTCCCGCGGCTCTGGATCGCGAAGAGGGCGACGACGATGACGAGGGTGACGGGCACGACCGCGGCGCCGAGGCGGGGGTCCACGAGCGTCAGGCCCTCCACCGCCGAGAGGACGGAGATGGCGGGGGTGATGACCGCGTCGCCGTAGAACAGCGCCGTGGCGAGGAGGGCGGCGAAGGAGATCACGGGCAGGGCGCCCGTCCCCGGCGCGACGCGGCGGATGAGGGCGAGAAGGGCGAAGGACCCGCCCTCCCCCCGGTTGTCCGCGCGCATCGTCACGAAGACGTATTTCACCGTGACGACGAGGATGAGCGCCCAGACGATGAGCGACAGCACGCCGAGGACGTGGAGTTCGTCCACCGGCAGGCGGTGGTGGCCGATGAAGCTCTCCCGGAAGGCGTAGAGGGGGGAGGTGCCGATGTCGCCGAACACGACGCCGAGGGCGCCGAGGGCGAGGCGGGTGGGGGAGGCAGCGTGGGCGGGGGCGGTCACGGCGGGACGCTGACGCGACGCCGGGTGGCAGACAAGTCCCGTCCGGCGGCCCCGTGGCGTCGCGCGCGGGCCGCCCCTACCCTCGCCGGATGGCCACCCGACCCTCGACCATCGAACACCTCCTCGACCGCATGGCCGGTGCCGGGGCGGTGTCCGCCCGCAAGATGTTCGGGGAGTACGCGTTGTATCTGAACGGGCGGGTGGTGGCCCTCGTCTGCGACGACACGCTCTTCCTCAAGCCGACCGCGGGCGGCCGCGCGCTGCTCGGCGCCGGCGCCGCGGAAGCGCCCCCCTACCGCGGCGCCAAGCCCCACCTCCTCGTCCCCGACGAGGTGCTGGAGGAGGAGGACCGCCTCGCCGCCCTCCTCCGGGCCACGGTCGCGGAGGTGCCGCTCCCCGCACCGAAACGGCCGCGGAAGGAATAGGATGGGGCCGCGACGACGGCGCCCCCCGCGCGTTGCATCCACGGATACGCAGGAGGACGCCATGTCCGACCAACCCGGCCCCGAGATGCCCGCGCCCGAGAGCACCCCCGAGATGCCGCCGGACAAGGGTGGCGGCCCCGAACTCCCGACCCCGGGGCCCGACATCCAGCCCGGCCCCGGGCCGGAGATGCCGGTCCGCCACGACGATCCGGGCTTCCCGGACCTGCCGGCAGGTCCGGAGATCCCGTCACCCTCCCCCATGCCGGGCGGGATGCCGCCGACGGTGATGTGAGGCGCGGCCCGCGGGGCCGGTTCGACGGCCCCCGCGCCGGGTGGAATGCCCTGAGGGAGGCGGGGCGATGGCAGACCCGATCCCGCGCCGGCCTCCCGGCGGCCACCCCGCCGCGGTGCCTCGCGGCGCGGGGCATGGCATAGCGCGGCGATGCTTCCCCTGAACGCGGTCCCCGCCGCCCGCGACACCACCGCCCGCGACGGCCCCGCCGGCACGGCCACCCGCGCCGCCGCCCTCTCGCTCCTCTCCGCGGTGCTGGAGCGCCGCCGCACGCTGGAGGAGGCGCTCGACGCCCTGCCGGCGCGGATCGAGGCGCGGGACCGGGCCGCGGCCCACCGCATCGCCGCCGCCGTCCTGCGGCGGGCCGGGTCGCTCGACGCCGTGCTGGAGCCCTTCCTGCGGCGGGAACCGCCGCCCGTGGCGCGACACGCGCTGCGGATGGGGGCGGCGGAACTCCTCCTCCTCGGCACGCCGGCCCATGCGGCGGTGGGGAGCGCGGTGGACGCGGTGCCGAAGCCCTTCGCCGGCCTGCTGAACGCCGTGCTGCGGAAGGTCGCGGCCGAAGGGCCCGCGGCGCTGGAAGGGCTGGACGGGCCGCGGCTGGACACGCCGCCCTGGCTCTGGTCGGCGTGGCACGCCGCCTACGGGGCGGGGGTGCGGGCGATCGCGGCCGCGCACGGGGCGCCGGCGCCGCTGGACCTGTCGCTGCGCCCCGGCGCGACGCCGCCGGAGGGTGCGGACCTCCTCCCCAACGGCACCGCCCGCCTCCCGGCGGGCACCCGCATCACGGAGGTGCCGGGGTTCGCGGACGGCGCGTTCTGGGCGCAGGACGCCGCGGCGAGCCTTCCGGCCCGGCTGCTCGGCGCGCGGCCGGGGGAGCGGGTGGCCGACCTCTGCGCCGCCCCCGGCGGCAAGACCGCGCAGCTCGCCGCCTCCGGCGCATCCGTGACGGCGGTGGAGCGCGACCCGCGACGGGCGGAGCGGCTGCAGGAGAACCTCGCCCGGCTGCGCCTGGGAGCGACGGTGGCGGTGGCCGACGTGCTGGAATGGGCCGGACCGCACGCCGGCAGCTTCGACGCGGTGCTGCTGGACGCGCCCTGCACCGCCACCGGCACCATCCGCCGACACCCCGACATCCCCCACCTGAAACGGGCGCGGGACGTCCGCGACCTCGCCGAGACCCAGGCCGCCCTGCTGCGCGCCGCCGCCGCCCTGCTGCGCCCCGGCGGCCGACTGGTGTTCGCCACCTGCTCCCTCCAGCCCGAGGAGGGCGAGGCACACCTCCCCCGCGCGCCCTCGCTCGGCCTGGACCGCTTTCCCATACGGCCCGAGGAGGTGCCGGGCCTGGCGGCCGCGATCCGCGACGGCGCCCTCCGCACCCGCCCCGACCTGTGGACGGAGCGCGGCGGGATGGACGGATTCTTCG
>CAXVWQ010000451.1:0-25783 GCA_964263755.1 Roseomonas sp.
GGCGTGGGGTCGCTGACGCACCTCGCGGGCGCGCTGTTCGCGAGCGAGGCGGGGCTGGAGGTGCAGCACGTGCCGTATCGCGGCGCGGCGCCGGCGGCGACGGACCTGCTGGCGGGACGCTTCGACTACATGGTGGCCGACGTGCCGGTGCTGAAGCCGCACATCGACGCCGGCGCGCTGCGCGCGCTGGCGGTGACGACGGCGCGACGCGTGGCGCTGCTGCCGGAGGTGCCGACGACGGCGGAACTCGGATTGCCGCGGGTGATCTCGGACAACTGGTACGGGCTGGCGGTGCCGGCCGCCACGCCGGCGGCGATGCAGGAACGGCTGCACGCGGCGGCGGTGGCGGCGCTGCGGGCGGAACCCCTGGTGCGGGCCTTCGCGGCGCAGGCGGGAGAGGCGTCGCCGATGTCGCGGGACGACTACGCGGCGTTCCTGCGGGCGGAAGGGGAGAATTGGGGGCCGATCGTGCGGCGCGCGGGGGTGACCGCGCTGTGATGGGGTTCCCGTCGCGGCTGCGGGGGCTGCTCGGCATCCGGCATCCCATCGTGCAGGGAGGGATGTCCTGGGCATCGTCCTCCGCCGCCCTCCCGCGCGCCGTGTCGGGGGCCGGGGCGCTCGGGGTGATCGCGGCGGGGCCGATGCGGCCGGACGACCTGATCGCGGCGATCCGGGAGGTGGCGGCGGGCGGCGCGCCCTTCGCGGTGAACGTGCCGCTGTACAACAAGCGGGCGGCGGAGTTCCTCGACATCGTGGAGGCCGAGCGGGTGCCCGTCGTCATCGCCTCCCAGGGCGGGCCGAAGGCGTTGCCACGGTTTCACGCCTACGGTGCGAAGTGGCTCCACGTCGTCGCGTCGCCGCTGCACGCCGCGAAGGCGGAGGCGGCGGGAGTGGACGGGCTGATCGTCGTCGGCGGCGAGGCGGGCGGGCATCCGGCGCCGGAGGAGGTGTCCACGCTCGTGCTGGTGCGCGCGGTGGCGCGGGCGGCGCGGGTGCCGGTGGTCGGCGCGGGGGGCGTGGCGGACGGGGCGGGGATCGCGGCGCTGTTCGCGCTCGGGGCGGAGGGCGCCCAGCTCGGCACGCGCTTCGCGATGACGGAGGAGGCGACGCTGCACGCCGGCTACAAGGTGATGATGGTCGGCGCGAGGATCGAGGACACGGTGCTGGTCGGGCGCGGTGCCGGACCGGTGCGGCAGCTTCGGAACGACTTCACGGCGCAGGTGGACGCCGCGGAGCGGGCGGGGACGCCGAAGGAGGCGCTGAAGGACCTCTACGCCTCGCGGTCACTCAGGGCGGCGGCGCTGGAGGGTGACGTGGCGTGGGGCAAGGTCGAGGCGGGGCAGAGCGTCGGGCTCATCGACGCGATCCTGCCGGCGGCCGAGGTGGTGCGGCGGCTCGTCGCGGAGGCGGAGGAGGCAGGGCGGCGGCTGACCGGCGGGATGGCCGTGGATCGCGCGGCATGATCCGGGTGGAGGATCGCGGGCGGATGCGGCACGTCGTCCTGGACCGCGCGGCGAAGCGGAACGCGCTGGACCGGGGCATGACGGAGGCGATCATCGCGGCGTTGCGAGACGTGGACGGCGTGGCGGCGGTGGTGATCCGCGCGGAGGGCGCGGGCTTCTGCGCCGGCGGCGACCTCGACGAGATGCGGCCGATCCGCGGGGATGCCGAGGCCTACGACGCGCGCGTGGCGTTGACGGAGGCGATGCTGCGGGCGCCGGGGGAGTGCCCCCGACCCGTGGTGGCGGCGGTGCAGGGGGCCGCGGTGGGCACCGGCGCGGTGCTGGCGCTGGCGTGCGACATGGCGGTGATGGCGGCGGGTTCGCGCTTCGCGTTCCCGGAAGCGGCGCACGGCATCTTCCCCTCCATCCTGCCGCCGATCCTGTCGCCGCACCTGCCGCGCAAGCGGGCCTTCGAGGTGATGGCGGCCGGTGGGACGGTGGGGGCGGAGGAGGCGCTGCGCTGGGGGATGGTGAACGACGTCGTCGCGCCGCACGATCTGGTGGACCGCGCCGTGGCCCTTGCGGAGGCCGCGGCGATCCTGCCTCCCGCGGCCGTCGCCGCGCTCAAGCGCGTACTCGCGCGACCGCCGGAGACCGTGGCCGCCGCCCAGGACGCCGCGCGGGCCGAGCGGGTCACGCTGGGACGCGCGGCATGAGACCGCTGGAGGGGATCACGATCCTCGACCTCTCGCGGGTGCTGGCGTGCCCGTTCGCGAGCATGATCCTCGCGGAACTCGGCGCCGCGGTGATCAAGGTGGAGCAGCCGGGGGCGGGGGACGAGACGCGGTCCTTCGAGCCCTTCGCGCGCGGGCCGGGCGGGGAGGAGGTGAGCGCCTATTACATGGCGTGCAACCGGTCCAAGCGGTCCATCACGGTGAACATGCGGCACGAGACGGGGAGGGGAATCATCCGCGACCTCGCGGCGCGCGCGGACGTGCTGGTGGAGAACTTCCCGGTGGGGACGCTGAAGCGGCGCGGGCTGGACTTCGAGTCGCTGCGGGAGGCGTGCCCGCGGCTGGTCTACGTCTCCTGCACGGGGTTCGGGCAGGACGGCCCTTACGCGCGGCGGAAGGGATACGACACGGTGTTCCAAGCCATGGGCGGGCTCATGTCGCTCACGGGGGAACGCGGGGGCGGGCCGGTGAAGCCGGGGCTGCCGGTGGCCGACCTGACCTCCGGGCTGTGGGTGGCGATCGCGATCCTGGCGGCGTTGCAGGGGCGGGAGAGGACGGGGGAGGGCGGGCACGTCGACGTGTCCATGCTCGACGCGCAGGTGGCGCTGCTGACGATCGCGGCGGCGCGCTACTTCGCGCTGGACGAGGTGCCGCCGCGGCTGGGGACGGAGCATCCGGGGCGGGTGCCCTCGGCGTCGTTCCGGTGTTCGGACGGCAAGTTCCTGCACGTCACCTGTTCGGATCAGCATTGGGTGCCGTTGTGCGACGCGCTGGGGCTGGACGCGCTGAAGGGTGATGCGGAGCTGTCGGGGAACGCCGGACGCGTGCGGCGGCGGGATGACGTGATGCGCGGGATCGCCGACGCGATGGCGCGCCTGACGCGGGCGGAAGCGTTCGCCGTGCTGGACGCCGCGGACGTGCCGGCGGGACCGGTGCTGGACCTCGACGAGGTGCTGGCGGATCCGCACGTCGCGGCGCGCGGCATGGTGGGAGCGTTCGAGCATCCGGCGCTCGGATCGTTTCCGGCGCTGCCGGTGCCGCTGCGGTTCGAGGGATGGGACGGACCGCGCGTGGCGCGCCCGCCGCTGCTGGGGGAGCATACGGAGGAGGTGCTGTCCGAGTTCCTCCGGATGGATGCGGGGCGTGTGGCCGCGTTGCGGCGGGAGGGGGCGGTATGAGCGACGATCCCGTCCGGTTCTCCTCCGAGGATGGCGTCGCGACGGTGACGCTGGCGCGCCCCTCCGCCCGGAACGCGCTGAACACGGCGATGTGCATCGCCTTGCTGGACGCGACGCGGCGGGCGGTGGCGGGGGCGGCGCGCGTGGTGGTCGTGCGGGCGGAGGGGCCGGTGTTCTGCGCGGGGGCGGACCTGAAGGAACGCCAGGGCATGACGGAGAACGACGTGCGGGCGCGGCGCCTGCGCGCCTTCGCCGCCTACGACGCGCTGGAGCGGCTGCCGATGCCGAGCATCGCCGTGGTGGAGGGGCCGGCGGTGGGATCGGGATGCGAGATCGCGGGGGCCTGCGACATCGTCGTCGCAACGCCCGGCGCGTCGTTCCGGACGCCGGAGGCGCTGTGGGGAACGGTGGGGGCGACGCAGCGCTTGCCGCGCATCCTCGGGAAGCGGCTGGCGAAGGACATGATGTTCACCGGGCGGACGCTGGGCGCGGAGGAGGCGCGGGAGGCGGGGCTGGTGACGCGGGTGGTGGCGGCGGAGGAGTTGGAGGCGACGGTGGCAGAGATGGTCGCGACCATCGCCAAGGCGCCGCCGCACGCGATGGCGGTGGCGAAGCGCTGCGTGGACGAGGGGCTGGAACGCGACCCGCGTGGGGCGCTCGCGACGGAGATCCTGGCGATCGAGGAGATCCTCGCGGGCGACTGGCGCGCGGGCGTCGCGGGGTTCGGGAAGGCATGATGGACTGGCAAGCCAGGACCCTCGGCGACTTCCTCGCGGAGGCCGTCGCGTCGCGTGGCGGGGAGGAGGCGCTCGTCACCCCGACGGCCCGGCTGACGCATGCGGCGCTGGCGCGGCAGGCGGATCGCGTCGCGCGTGGGCTCCTCGCGCTCGGCGTGCGGCGCGGCGACTACGTCGGGCTGCTGATGGGCAATGACGAGCACTGGGTGTCCTGCTTCTACGGCGCGGCGCTCATCGGGGCCGTGACGGTGCCGCTGAACACGCGCTGGAAGCCACCGGAGATGGCCTTCGCGCTGCGGCGGGCGGGGTGCGTGGCGCTGCTGTCGGCGGGGCGGTTCCTGAAACTGGATTTCGCCGCGATGCTGCGGGAGGCGGAGCCGGCGCTGGACGCCGCTCTGCCGGGTGACGCCGTGCCCTCGCTGCGCCACGTGGTCGTCACGGGCTACGACATGCCGCGCGCCGCCCGCTCCTGGGACGCCTTCGTCGCGCGCGCGGGGATGGCGGACGACGCGGCGCTGGCGGCGGCGAAGGCGGCGGTGCGGGACGACGACGCGCTGCTGATCCAGTTCACCTCCGGCACCACGTCCTTCCCGAAGGGCGTCGAACTGACGCACCACAACATGCTGCGGGACGCGCACGCCGTGTCGCTGCGGATGGGGGTGCGGCCGGAGGACCGCTACTTCAACTGCCGGCCCTTCTTCCACGTCGCGGGTTCCACGCTCTCGCTCCTCGTGGCGCTCGTCGTGCCCTGCACGCTGGTGACGCTGCCGACCTTCGAGGCGGGGGAGGCGCTGGCCATGATGGAACGGGAGCGTTGCACCCTCACCTCGGGGAACGACTCCCTGTTCCAGATGATGCTGGCGCATCCGGACTTCGCGTCGCGGCGGCTGTCGCTGCGCGGGGGGTGGGCCGCGGCGGGGCCGGGTACGATGCGGCGGATCATGGAGGAGATGGGCGCGCGCGACCTGTGCGTGGCCTACGGGCTTTCGGAAGCGTCGCCCAACGTGGTGATGAGCGATCACCGCGACCCGGTGGAACTCCGTGTGGAAGGGTTGGCGAAGCCGCATCCCGGCGTGGAGGTTCGGATCGCGGGGGACGGGGAGATCCAGGTCCGCGGCTGGAACGTCATGCGCGGCTACCTGAACGACCCGGAGACGACGGCGCGGGCCTTCACGGATGACGGGTGGCTGCGGACCGGCGACCTCGGCACGCTGACGCCGGACGGGCGGCTGCGGATGGTCGGTCGGCTGAAGGACGTGATCCGCGTCGGCGGGGAGAACATGGCGCCGGCGGAGGTGGAGGAGGCGTTGCTGAGGCATCCTGAGGTGGCGATGGCCCAGGTGGTCGGTATCCCCGATGCGCGGCTGGGGGAGGTGCCGGTGGCGTTCTGCACCTTGCGGGCCGGGAGCACCGCGGACGCCGGGGCTCTGCTGGACTGGCTGCGGCCGCGCATCGCCAGCTTCCGGCTGCCGCGGCACCTGCGGGTGGTGGCGGACTTCGAGGCGATCGGGATGACCGCGAGCGGGAAGGTGCAGAAGGCGAGGCTGCGGGACCACGCGCGGGCGCTGTTCGACGGGTCGTAGCGGGTGCTGCGGATGGCGGGCGCCTGCCCGGTGCGCTAGACGGCGGACCGGAGGATGCGAACATGCCCGACGGCATCACCCAGGCGGCGCCCTACGACCTGCCGGTGTTCCCGTGGCGGCGGGCGCCTGAGGGGGACGCGGGGCGCGCGCGGCACCCCGTGGTGGTGGTCGGCGGCGGGCTGTCGGGGCTGACCTGCGCGACCGACCTCGCGCTGCGCGGCGTCGACGTGATGCTGCTGGACGAGGACGACACGGTGGGCGTGCGCGGCGCGTCGTCGCGCGGCATCTGCTACGCCGAACGTTCGCTCGACATCATGGACCGGCTCGGCCTCTACGACCGGATCTCCGGCAAGGGCGTGACGTGGTCGGTGGGGCGCGTGATGGACGAGGGCGGGGAGGTGTACCGCTTCGACCTCGCGCAGGACCGCGTGTCGAAGCAGCCGCCCTTCATCAACCTCCAGCAGTTCTACGTGGAGTGGTTCCTCGCGGAGCGACTGATGGCGCAGCCCGGCGCGGACGTGCGCTGGCGGCACCGGGTGACGGCGGTGGCGCCGCGGGACGACCACGTCGCGCTGCGGGTGGAGACGCCGGACGGGGCGTATGACACCGAGGCGTCGTGGGTGGTGGACGCGACGGGGATCGCCTCGCCCATCCGGGACGCGCTCGGGCTGCGCGCGGAATCGGCGCGGCACGAGGACCGTTGGATCATCCTCGACGTGCGGTTCAAACGGGACTTCCCGAAGGAGCGCTGGACCTGGGCGCGGGCGCCGTTCAACGACGGGCGCGCGGTGTGGCAGCACCCGATGGCCGACGGGGTGTGGCGGATCGACTACCAGCTCGGGCCGGAGACGCGGGAGGAGGAGATCACCTCGGAGGAGGGCATCGCGCGGCGACTGCGGGCGCACCTGGGGGAGGACCTGGACGTCGAGATCGTCTGGGTCGGACCGTGGGGCTACCGCACGCACCTGCTGGAGACGTTCCGGCACGGGCGGGTGTTCTTCGTCGGGGATGCGGCGCACGTGTTCAACCCGTTCGGGGCGCGCGGCGGCAATTCCGGCATCCAGGACGCCGAGAACCTATCGTGGAAGCTGGCCGCGGTGCTGGACGGGGCGCCGGAGGGGCTGCTGGATTCCTACGACGCGGAACGGCGGGCGGCGGCGGCGCACAACATCCGGACGACAGGGCGGTCCATCCGCTTCCTCGCGCCGCGGTCGCCGTTCGAGCACGCGCTGCGCGGGGCGGTGATGGACCTCGCGCGGCGGTATCCCTTCGCGCGGCGGATCGTGGACATGGGGCGGATGTCCGTGGCCTTCGACTACGTCGATTCCCCGCTGACGACGAACGGGGGCGGGGCGCTGCCGAACGCGCGGGTCACGCTGCCCGACGGGACGGAGGGCGCGGTGTCCGACCTGCTGCGCGGCCCGGGGGCGATGGGGGTGGTGATCGCGGGGCCCGGGGCGGAGGTGCCCGCGGAGCTGCCGCGGGTGCGGGTGGTGTCCTGCGACCCGGCATCGCCGCTGCCGCGCATCGCGGGGGCGGCGCTGGGCGGGCTGGTCGGGGGGGGGGAGGTGCTGGTGGTGCGCCCGGACCAGCACGTCGCGGCGCGGCTGCACCGGCCGGACGCCGCGGCGGTGCGGGCGGCGGTGGCGCGGGCCTTCGGGGAGGACGCATGAAGGTCGAGCCGAACATCCCGGACGCCGACGCGATGTATGCCGCGATCCTCGCCGCGAACGAGGGACTGGACGAGGCGGCGAGCCTGCGCTTCGCGTTGCGTCTGGCGTTGATCCTGGCGAACCAGGTGGGCGATCAGGCCGTGCTGATGGCGGCGATCGAGGCGGCGTGCGAGGGTTGACCTAGGACCGCTTGCGAAGGGCCCGCGCGACGGCCTCGCCGGTGCGGGCGAAACCGATGGAGAGAAGATAGCCGGGATCGTCCGCGGCGGCCTCCAGCACGTCGCAGCCCGCGGTACGCGCCGCCTGGGACGCGGCCTTCACCAGCAGCCGTCCGACGCCGGCGCGGCGTTCCTCCTCCGCGACGATGAGGGCGGTGAGGCGGGCCACGGGGCGGTCGGACAGCGGCGTCGCTCCCCAGGCGAGGGCGACGAGGCCGATGACGTTCCCGGACCAGTTCGTGGCGACGAGGATCGCGGCGCCCGGGTCGTGCGCGACCGCCTCCAGCCGCTCCGCGATCGCGTGCGGGGTGGCCCCGCCGATCAGCGCCGACAACTCAGCGGCGTCGGACGGCAGCGCGGCGCGGAGTTCGACGCCGGCGCGCGCGCCGCTCACCAGCGCTCCGTGCCCGGCGCGCCCTTGATCGGGCCGGTGATGCCGGGCGTGATCCAGCCCCCGTAGAAGCCGCCGGGCTGCGGCGTGACCCGGTCCTCCCCGACCCAGCAGGCATCCATCGGGCCGGCGTGGAGCGCGACGTGGTCTGCGATGGCGGCGAAGGCGGCGGTCGGGCGCGGGTAGGACCAGGCGGCGCGGGGCGCGACGCGGGGGCCGGACACCACGTCCCAGTAGCGGGCTCCGCCCTTCCATTCGCAGAAGGACGACCCGGCGGCGGGGCGCAGCGCGCCGGGGGCGAAGGCCGCGGGCGGCAGGTAGTAGGTCGGGGGATGGAAGGTCTCCAGCACGCGCCACGCGCGGTCCGTCTCCGCCACTGTCGCGCCGCCGAACGCCACGCGCACCCGCTTACCCACCCGCTCCAGGCGCGGCGGGCGCGGGTAGTCGCGGACGTCCTCCGTCACGCGGCGTTCCGGCGGGGGACGAACCGGGCGATGACCTCCGCGATGCCGGCGCGGACGAGGGCGGGGACGGCGAGGACCGATCCCCCGACCGGGCCGAGGGTGAGGGTGCGCTGGCGGCCGAGGGCGCGGAGGGCGGCGCGGGCGACGTCCGAGGGCGACTGGGCGCCCGGCAGGTTGTCGCCGAAGCCGGAGCGGGCGGCGAAGCGCGTGCGGGTGGCGGTGGGGCAGAGGGCGAGGACGTCCACCGGCTGCCCCGCGAGTTCGGCGCCGAGGGCCTCGGTCAGCGACAGGTCGAAGGCCTTCGTCGCGGCGTAGGCCGCGAGGTGCGGGACGGGAAAGAAGGCGACGTCCGAGGCGGTGACGATGATCCCCGCCCGCTCCCCCGTCGCCCGGGCGCGGTCGAGCATCCCGGGGACGAGGCGGCGCAGGAGGACGAGGGGGGCGAGGGCGTTGAGCGTCACCGTCTCCCGCAGGTGGGCCTCGTCGGCCTCCAGGAACGGGCCGTAGGGGCCGGTGCCGGCGTTGAGGATGATGAGGTCCGGCGCGAAGGCCGCGGCGGCGGCCGCGACGGCCTCCAGGCCCTCCGCTGCCGCGAGGTCGGCGGCGAGGGTCGTCGCGGTGCCGCCCTGGCCTTCGAGGTCGAGCTTCAGGTTCGCCAGCGCCGCCGCGTCCCGGCCGGTGAGGAGGAGCGCGGCGTCCGGGTTCAGCGCGCGGGCGAAGGAGGCGCCGATGCCGCTGCTGGCACCGGTGACGAGGGCGCGGCGGTGGGTCCGGGACGGGGTCATCCCCGGCATCTGTGACGCCGGGCGCGGCGCGCAACGTGCGGGGGATGGCGGTGCGCGCTAAAGGGGTCACGATCACGGGGGCGGGGACCATGCCGGGCGCGTTGGACGGTCTTCTGGTGGTGGCGATGGAGCAGGCGGTGGCGGCGCCGACCTGCACGGTGAAGCTGGCCGACGCCGGCGCGCGGGTGATCAAGGTGGAGCGGGCGGAGGGCGACTTCGCCCGGGGCTACGATTCCTTCGCCAAGGGCTCCTCCTCCTACTTCGTCTGGCTGAACCGCGGGAAGGAGAGCGTCGTCCTCGACATCAAGGACGCGTCGGACGCGGCGCTGCTGGCGCGGATCGTCGCGCGGGCCGACGTGTTCGTGCAGAACCTCGCGCCGGGCGCGGCGGCGCGGGCGGGGTTCGGGAGCGCCGACCTGCGGGCGCGGCATCCGCGGCTCATCACCGTGGACATCTCCGGCTACGGGGACGAGGGCGATTACGCCGGCATGAAGGCCTACGACCTGCTGGTGCAGGCGGAGAGCGGGCTGGCGGCGATCACGGGGCATCCGGCGGGGCCGGGGCGGGTCGGGGTGTCGGTGTGCGACATCGCCTGCGGCATGGCGGCGCATGCGGCGGTGCTGGAGGCGATCATCGCCCGGGGCATCACCGGGGAGGGACGCGCGATCTCGGTGTCGCTGTTCGACGGCATGGCCGACTGGATGAACGTGCCGCTGCTGGCCTTCGAAGGCTCGGGGCGGGCGCCGGAGCGGGTGGGGCTGGCGCACCCCTCCATCTGCCCCTACGGCGCCTTCGCGACGGCGGACGGGTCGCTCGTCCTCATCTCCATCCAGAACGAGCGGGAGTGGCGGGCGTTCTGCGCGTGTTTCATGGGGGAGCCGGACCTGCCGTCGCGCGAAGGGTTCCGGAGCAACACGGAGCGCGTGGCGCACCGGACGGCGGTGGATGCACACGTGGCCGCGCGGTTCGTGGGGATGACGCGGGACCACGCGGCGGCGGCGCTCTCGGCGGCCGGCACCGCCTACGGCTTCGTCAACGGCGTCGCGGAGTTCGCCCGCCACCCGGCGCTCCGGCGGATGGCGGTGCCGACGGCGAACGGGCCGGTGTCGATCGCGGCCCCCGCGGCGCGGGTGGCGGGGGCGGAACCGGCCGCCGGGCCCGTGCCCTCGCTGGGGCAGCACACGGCCGCGGTGCGGGCGGAGTTCGGGGCGGGCTGAGGTCCCGGCACGCGGCTTGCACCACCGGACGGTGATCGGAGCGCGGCGGAGGGCCCGGATCGGCCGCGCTCCCGGCGCGCCCGCCGCGAGACCGCCGATGACGAATCGCCGCCAGTTCCTCACCCTCGCCGGGGGCGCTGCCGGGGGGCTGTTCGCACCCGCCATCGTCCAGGCGCAGCCGGCGTGGCCGAACCGCACGGTCCGGCTCATCGCGCAGTATCCGCCGGGCGGGCTGGTGGACACCGTGTCCCGCCTCATGGCGCCACTCATGGCGGGGGCGCTGGGGCAGAACGTGGTGGTGGAGAACCGCGCGGGCGCCAACGGCTTCATCGGCACCGACCACGTCGCGAAGGCGGCGCCGGACGGCTACACGCTCCTCGTCTCCCACGCCTCCGTCCACGTCTACGGCACGGCGACGCGGCAGGGCATGCCCTTCGATCCCGTCGGCGACTTCACCCACATGATCCAGCTAGTCGAGGCGCCGAACATCGTCCTCGTGCGGCCGTCCTCGCCCTACCGGACGCTGGACGATCTCGTGAGCGCGGCGCGGACGCGGCCGGTGCGCTACGGGTCCTCCGGGATCGGCTCGGCGCCGCACCTGCTGGGGGCGATGCTGTCGTCGGAGGCGCGGGCGCCGAACCTCGATCACATCCCCTACGCGGGCTCGGCGCCGGCGATGCAGGACGTGCTGGCGGGGAACATCGAGTGCATGTTCGACCCGATCACGACGAACACGGGGCAGATGCGCGACGGGTCGCTGCGCTGCCTCGCGGTCTCCACGCCGCAGCGGCTGACGATGTTCCCGGACGTGCCGACCTTCGCGGAACTCGGTTACCCGAAGCTCACCTCGTCGCAGTGGCTCGGGCTCTCGGCGCCGAAGAACCTGCCGGCGCCGATCGTGGAGCGGCTGACGGCGACCGTGCCGCCGATGCTGGCGCGGCCGGAACTCGCGGCGCGCTTCACGGACCTCCAGACGGTGCCGCGCAACCCGCCGCCGACCGGCGCGGCGTTCGTGGAGATCATCCGGAAGGAGATCGCCGATTGGACCCCGGTGGCGCGGCAATTCAACATCGTCGTGAGCTGAGAGTGACGGCGGGGGGGGCGATCCCCGCCCGCCGGCTACGGCGCCCCGAGCCAGCGGGGCAGGGCGAGGGTGATCTCCGGTACGGAGACCGTGCTGGTGGTGGAGGACGAGGAGATGGCGCGCCGGCTGTCCCACGAGGTGCCGGAGGAGGGCGGCCACCGCGTCGTGACCGCCGCCGACGGCGCGGAGGCGCTGCACCTGCTGGATGCGCACCCGGAGGTCGCCCTGATCTTCACCGACGTGGTGCTGGGTGAGCCGATGAGCGGGCGCGACCTGGAGGAGTCGGCGCGGCGGCGGCCAGGCTTGCCGGTGCTCTACGCCACGGGGCATGACCGGGAGGTGATCGTCCACGACGGCCGCCGCGATGACGGCGTGGACGTGCTGCCGAAGCCCTTCGCCGCGGCGGACCTCCTGGCCCGCGTGGGCGCGGCCCTGCGGCGACCCGCGACCGTGGCGGGCTGACCGCTACCGCAGGGCGGGCTTCGCGATCGCGAGCCACGCCGCGACCGCCAGCAACGCGATGACGAGTGTGGGCATCCAGTCGGGGGCCCGGGTGGGGAGCCCGCCCGCGGCCCGGCGAAGCCACCCGGACACCGCGCCATGGACCCCGGTGAGGGCGAGGACCGCCACGAGCTTGGCCAGGAGCCAGGCCTCGCGGAACCAGCCGCCGTCCCAGGCGAGCCAGAGGCCGAGGGAGAGGGCGGCGATCATCGCGGGAGTGACGAAACGGCGGAACGCCTCGCGCACCGCGGCGGCGCGGGCGGCATCGGCGCCGGGCAGGAGGGCGGCGGCGGCGATCATGCCGCCGATCCAGACGACCATCGCCGTGACGTGGAGGGCTTTCAGGGCGGCGTAGGTCATGCGGCGCGGCCCCGGAGCCAGCGGTCGTTCAGGAGCGTGCCGCCCGGGACGAGGCAGGCGAGGACGGCGCGCGCGACGTCGCGCCCGCGCCAGCCGCCGGCGGTCGCGGCGTAGGCCAGCGCGTGGACGTAGAGGAGGAAGGCGAGGCCGTGGACCGGGCCCATGACGGAGACGCCGTCCGGCCAGCCGGCGACGCGCTTCAGGGGCACCGCGACGAGGAGAAGCAGGAGAAGCGTCGCGCCCTCGACGAGGCCGAGGAGGCGGAGGCGGGCGAGGGGGTCATCCGGCATGGCGGGGGCGGTGCACCACGCGGCAGGGGCCGCGTCCAGCCCTTCCCGGTCCCCCCGCCGGGCCGCCCCGCTCAGGCGGCGGTCACGCCGCGTCCAGGTCGCGGGAGAGGCGGATGAGGTCGCGGGTGTGTGGATGGTCCGCGCGGCCTTCCCGCAGCGCCGCCTCGTCCAGTTCCTCGACGATGGCGCCGCCCTGCATGACGGCGAGCCGGGCACAGAGATGCGCGACGACCGCGAGGTTGTGGGAGACGAGGATGCAGGTGAGGCCGCGGGCCGCACGGAGGTCGGCGAGGAGGTTCAGCACCTCCGCCTGGACGGAGACGTCGAGGGCGCTCGTCGGTTCGTCCAGCAGCAGCACGCGGGGTTCGGCGATGATGGCGCGGGCGATGGCGACGCGCTGGCGCTGGCCGCCGGAGAGTTGGTGCGGGTAGCGGAAGCGGGTGGCGCGGGGGAGGGCGACCTCCTCCAGGGCGCGGAGGATGCGGGCGTCGGCGTCGGGGATGCCGTGGACGGCGAGGGGTTCGGACAGGATGCGGTCCACGGTCTGGCGGGGGTGGAGCGAGCCGTAGGGGTCCTGGAAAACCATCTGCACGGTGCGGAAGAACGCGCGGTCGCGGCGGCGTCCGAGGGGGCGGGCGTCCAGCGTCATGGCGCCGGTCCAGCCCTCCACGAGGCCGGCGATGGCGCGGAGGACGGTGGACTTGCCGGAGCCGGACTCGCCGACGAGGCCGTAGGTCTCGCCGGGCGCGACGCGGAAGGTGACGCCGCGGACGGCGTGGTTCGTGCCGAAGCGGACGTCGAGGTTCTCGACGATGATCAACGGGGCGACAGCCACGCGGGGTCGCGGCGCAGCGTCGGCAGCCGTTCGCGGCGCGTCGCGAGGCTCGGCAGGCAACCCAGCAGGCCGCGGGTGTAGGCGTGGGTGGCGCGGTGGAGGTCGGCGGCGGGGAGTTCCTCCATCACCTGGCCCGCGTACATCACGGCCACGCGGTCGCAGAAGCGGGAGACGAGGGGGAGGTCGTGGGAGATGAGCATGAGCGCCATCCCCCGTCGGTCCACGAGGGCCTCGATGAGGCGGAGGATCTCGGCCTGCACGGTGGCGTCGAGGGCGGAGGTGGGCTCGTCGGCGATGAGGAGGTCGGGTTCGGGGGCGAGCGTCATCGCGATCATCACGCGCTGGCCCATGCCGCCGGAGAGTTCGTGGGGGTAGGCGTCCAGCACGCGACGGGGATCGCGGATCAGCACGTCCTCCAGGAGGGACAGCGCCTTGTCGCGGGCCTCGCGGCGGCCCATCCGCCTGTGGGCGCGGAGGGATTCGGCGATCTGGTCGCCCGCGGTCATCACGGGGTTGAGGGAGAATTTCGGGTCCTGCAGGATGAGGCCGATGCGGCGGCCGCGGAGCGAGCGCATGGCGCGGTCCGGGGCGGTCAGGATGTCCGTGCCGTCGAAGCGCAGGGTGTCGGCGGTGACCTGTGCAGAGGACGGCAGCAGCCGCATGAGGGCGCGGCCGGTGACGGACTTGCCCGAACCGCTCTCGCCGACGATGCCGAGTTTCTCGCGGCCGAGGGTGAAGGACACGCCGCGGACGGCCCGGGTAGTGCCGGATTCCGACGGGAAGTCCACGCGGAGGTTCCGGATCTCGACGAGCGGCGCGCTCATCGTTCCTTCGGGTCCAGCACGTCGCGCAGGCCGTCGCCCAGCAGGTTGAAGGCAAGCGACGCCGTGAAGATCGCGATGCCCGGCATGAGCGCCACCCACCACTGCTCCAGCACGAAGCGGCGGGCGGTGGCGATCATCGTGCCCCATTCCGGCAGCGGCGGCTGGGCGCCGAGGCCGAGGAAGCCGAGGCCGGCGGCGGTGAGGATGATGGAGGACATGTCGAGGGTCACGCGGACGACGAGGGACGGCACGCACATCGGCAGGACGTGGCGCAGCACGATCCGCAGGGGGGAGGCGCCGGTCATGCGCGCGGCGGCGACGTAGTCCGTGCGACGGATGGTCAGCGTCTCGGCGCGGGCGAGGCGGGCGTAGGGCGGCCATGCGGTGAGCGCGATGGCGAGGACGGCGCTCTCCACGCCCGGCTT
Organism: Roseomonas sp.; assembly: GCA_964263755.1. Lineage (GTDB taxonomy): Bacteria > Pseudomonadota > Alphaproteobacteria > Acetobacterales > Acetobacteraceae > Roseomonas. The sequence goes on from CAXVWQ010000451.1 coordinate 14,742, forward strand.
CATCGCGGCGACGAAGGCGAGCGCCAGGATCAGCCGCGGGAAGGCGAGGAAGACGTCGGTGACGCGCATGAGGATGCGGTCCGCCCAGCCGCCAGCGTAGCCCGCCACGGCGCCGACGATCAGGCCGAGCGGCGCGACGAGCAGCACGACCGCCACGACCATGCCGAGGGTGATTCGCCCGCCGTGCAGGAGGCGGGACCAGACGTCGCGGCCGAGTTCGTCGGTGCCGAGCCAGTGCGCGGCGGAGGGGCGGGCGAGGCGTTGCGTGAGGTCCTGGAAACCGGGGTCGTGGGTGGAGAGGACGGGGGCGGCGAGGGTGAGGACGAGCAGCGCCAGGATCACGACGAGGCCCGCGACGGCCAGCGGGTTGCGGCGGAAGGCGAGCCACGCGCCGTAGCGCCGCCCCCACGCGGCCTGGGCACGGGAGGCCGGGGCGTCGGTGAGGAACCAGGCGCGGGAGAAGCGGGCCGAGCCGGGTTCCGGGGCAGGGGGCGCGGCGCCGGCGGCGACGGGTTCCAGCGCCGCCGTGGCGGTGGCGGCGTCGGGCAGCAGACCGTCGCGGGTGGCATCGCCGCTCATCGGGTGCGGGGGTCCAGCAGGCGGTAGAGCAGGTCGGCGAAGAGGTTCAGCGCAACATAAATCAGGCCGACGACGAGGGTGGCGCCGAGGACGGCGTTCATGTCGGCGTTGAGGAGCGAGACGGTGAGGTACTGGCCGAGGCCGGGCCAGGAGAAGATCGTCTCGGTCAGCACGGCGCCTTCCAGCAGTCCGGCGTAGGTGAGGAACAGGACCGTCACGAGCGGGACGAGGGTGTTGCGGAAGGCGTGGCGCCAGACGATGCGCGCGTTCGACAGGCCCTTGGCGCGCGCGGTGGTGACGTACTCGGACCGTAGTTCGGCGAGCATGAAGGCGCGGGTCATGCGGGCCACGTAGGCGAGGGAGAAGAAGGCGAGGACCCCCGCGGGCTGGATCAGGTGCGCGACGGCATCGCGGAAGGCGCCCCAGTCGCCGGCGAGGGCGGCGTCGAGGGTCAGGAGGCCGGTCCGGGTGTCCACCATGTCCTGATACACGATGCCCTGGCGACCGGGGCCGGGAAGCCAACCGAGCCAGGCGTAGAAGACGAGAAGCGAGAGGAGGGCGAGGACGAAGACGGGCAGCGAATGGCCCGCGAGGCAGAAGACCCGCACCGCCTGGTCCACCCACGTGCCCTGCCGCACCGCGGCCAGCACGCCGAGCCCGATGCCGACGACGCCCGCGATGACGATGGCGACGGTGGCGAGTTCGAAGGTCGCGGGGAAGTAGCGCGCGATGTCCTCGACCACCGTGTTCGAGGTCATGACGGAGCGGCCGAGGTTGCCGGACAGCGTGTCCGTCAGGTAGCGCCAGAACTGCTCGATCAGCGGCCGGTCGAGGCCGAGTTCGAGGCGGGCCCGCTCCACCACGTCCTGCGGCGCGCGGTCCCCGACGATCGCCAGCACCGGGTCGATCGGCATCACCCGCCCGATGAGGAAGGTGACGATCAGCAGCCCGAGGAGGGTGATGGGGACGGAGGCGGCGGTGGCCGCCAGCGCCTTGAGCCGGTTCAGGACTTGCGGAGCCCGGCGTAGCCCGTGCGGTCGCTCATCGGCCCCATGTCGAAGCCCGTGACGTTGGCGCGCATCGCCGCGACCTCGATCTCCTGCATCATGATGACGAAGGGCGAGACCTGCTGGTGTTCGCGTTGCAGCGCGAGGTAGGTCTGGACGCGGGAGGCGGTGTCCGTGTCCTTCACCGCGGCGATGGTGCGGGCGGTGAGTTCGGGGATCTCCCACGACGCGCGCCACGCCAGCGTGCGGCTGCGGGCGTTCTCCCCGTTGTCGGGGTTCATGCTGAACGTCTCGGCGTTGGAGTGCGGGTCGAAGTAGTCCGACCCCCAGCGGACGATCGCCATCTCGTGCTGGCGGGCGCGGGTCTTGGTGATGACCTGCCGCATCTCCCCGGGCACCATGCGGCAGCGGATGCCGACCTCGGCGAGTTGCTGCTGCACGGCCTGGGCGATGTCGGAGATCGGGGCGCCGGTGGAGTAGTCGAAGGCGAGTTCGATGCCGCCGCTCAGGCCGGCCTGCGCCAGCAGGGCCCGCGCCTCCGCCTGCCGCGCCGCGAAGGGGCGTTCGTTCAGCGCGCCCGGCAGCCCTTCCGGCAGGAAGGCCTGATGCACGGCGTAAAGCGACGGGACGATGTTGCGCTGGATCGCATCGTAATCCACCGCCAGCTTGATCGCCTGCCGCACCTCCGGCCGCGCGAGGTGCTGGTTGCGTTGGGACAGCGAGAGGTAGAGCAGCGAAGCCTTGCGCTTGTCCATCACGCGGTAGCGCGGGTCGGTCGCGACCTGCCGCAGCTGGTCGTTCGCGAGGTTGCGCGCGATGTCGACGTCGCCGCGCTGCAAGCCCAGCAACTGTGCGGACGCGTCGGCCATGTGGCGGATGATGATGCGGCGGGTCTGCGGCGCCGGTGCGGCGTTCGGGTTCGCCTCCAGCGTCACCGCCTCGCTCGGGCGCCAGGAGACGATGCGGTAGGCGCCCGATCCCGCTGAGTTCTGCTTCAGCCACGCGTTGCCGTGGTCGTCGCCCGCCGCGCGCGCCTGGACGACCGCCTTCTCGACCACGGATGCGACGGCCGCCGACAGGCAGTAGTAGAGGAAGGACGGCGCCGTCGCCTCCCCCGTGGTCAGCACGAGCGTCCGCGCATCCGTCGCCCGGATGCGCTCGGCCATGTTGTCCTTCGTGAAGCCGAACTGGTTGATGATGAAGGCCGGCGACTTGTTCAGCGCCACGACGCGCTGGAAGGAATACGCCGCGTCCTCCGCCGTCACCGCCGCGCCGGAGGCGAAGCGCACGCCCTCCTTCAGCCGGAAGGTGAAAACCGTGTTGCCGTTCGATGCTTCCCAGGACTCCGCGAGGTCCCCGACCAGCCGCCCCGGCTCCTCGTTCGGGGTGGTGACGAGTTTGCGATAGACGTTCCCGACGATCTCGGTGCTCGTGTACTCGAAGGCCTCCGCGGGATCGAGCGAGGTCATGTCGTCGATCTGCTTCGCCATCACCACCACCCCCGGCGGCGTTTGCGCGCCGGCGGCGCGGATCAGCGGGCCCCAGGTCAGGGCGGGAACGGTAGCGGCGGTCGCGGCCAGCAGGGCGCGGCGGTTCATCATGGCGGGGGCTCCGACGGGGGCGTCGGCCGCAGGGTGCACCGCCCGCCGCCCCCCTGCCAAGCGGCGTCAGGCAGCCAGCCGCGGCAGCAGCGCCCGGGCGTTGTCGCGCTCGATCGCCCGTAGTTCCGCGGCGCTGAAGCCGCAGGTCGCGAGGTTCTCGACGTGCTCGATGCTCGTCCGATACGGGAAGTCGGTGCCGTAGACGATCTGCGACACCGGGACCAACCGCCGCAGCCCGTCCATCGCCGCGGTGTTGGAGGCCTGGGCCGTGTCGTAGAGGAAGCGGCGGAGGATGGGCCGCACCCCCTGTGGGAACCGCGCCGCCACCGCGGGGATGCGCGCCTGGAACTCGAACCGTTCGATGAGGAAGGGCATCGTGCCGCCGGCGTGGCTGAAGATGAGCCTCACGTCCGGGAAGCGCTGCGCGAAGCCGCCGAAGAGGAAGGACGCGATGGTGCGGGTGGTGTCCGTGCCGAACTCGATCATCGGGTCGGGGGCGATGGCGCCCATCAGGTTCGTGCAGCAGGCGCTCGAATTGGGGTGGGTGTAGACGACGGCGCGGCGGCGGTTCAGCTCCTCGAACACCGGCGCGAAGGACGGGTCGCCGAGCCACTTGCCCCCGTAGCTGGTGAACATCGCGATCCCGTCGGCCTTCAGCGTGTCGAGCGCGTAGGCGATCTCGGCCAGCGCGCCGTCCACGTCGGGCAGCGGCAGCGCGGCGAAGGAACCGAAGCGGCGGCCGTGGTCGCGCACGAGCGTCGCGGCATAGTCGTTCGAGGCGCGGGCGAGGTCGCGCGCCTCCGCCGCATCCCCGAACCACAGGCCGGGGGAGGTGACGGAGAGGATGGCGGTCTCCGTCCCCGCGCGGTCCATGTCGTCCAGCGTCTTCGCCACCGTCCAGTCCCGTTGCACGGGCGCCAGCGGCATCCGCGGCGACAGGCGCTGCACCCAGGCGGGGGGCGTCAGGTGGTGGTGCACGTCCACCCGGTGCGGCGGCGCCTGGGCGACGGCGGGGCCACAGGCCAGGGCGGCGGCACCGGCGGCCCCCCGGAAGAAGGCGCGGCGGGAACACCCGCAGGCGGTCATCGGCATGGTCGTCTCCCTCATCCCGGTCCAGGCCGGTTCAGGGCGAGTCCACCACGCCGCGGGCGCGCCGCGCAACGCCGCCGGTGGACCCCGGCGTCCCCCCATGCCAAGGCCGGCGGATGGAGTTCTGGCAGACCTTCGAGGCGCGCGGCGAACCGCCGCCGCACGCCGACACGATGCCCGTCCCGATGCCCGACGGCTCGTTTCTCCGCCTGCCCCTGCGCGACTACGGCGCGGTCGCGGTCACCGGCTTCATCGCCAACCAGGCGTCCTTCGCCGTGTCGCGCCGGATCGCCGACTGGATGACGGAGGCGGCGCGCGGCCTGGGCGCGGAGGTGGTGGTCGGGCTCGCCACCCTCGGCCACGTCTTCGCCCCCGCGGTCGCGGAAGGGCTGGGACATGCGAACTGGGTCGCCGCGGGATACTCGCGCAAGCGCTGGTATGACGACGCCCTCTCCGCCCCCGTCACCTCCTCCACCACGCCCGGCGAGCGCCGCCTGTGGCTCGACCCGCGGGTGATGCACCGCCTCGCCGGCCGCCGCATCCTCCTCGTGGACGACGTGGTCAGCAGCGGCGCTTCCGCCCGCGCCGGCCTCGCCCTGCTGGCGACGGCGGGGCTGCGGCCCGCGGCGCTCCTCGTCGCCATGGCCCAGGGCGACCGCTGGCGCGCCGAGTGGCCGGGCGACGTGCCGGTGGCCGCGGCCTTCGCCACGCCGCTGCTGCGTCGCGTCCCCGGCGGCTGGTCGCCCGATGAGGCCACGCGCCCCCCGGTGATCCTGCCCGGCTGACTGCCCGCCGCCGCGCCGCCCGCCGCCCACGCCGCGGGCGGAACACGCAAGGGTGTGGCACCCCGCGCCCGGCTCGCCGCGGAAATCGGTTGCGCCCGCGTCGTCCCCCTTGCCACGCTCCCGTCACACAGGATCGGGGATCACCGCCCATGCGCCGTCGTTCGCTCCTCGCGGCCGGGGCCGCCGCGCTTCCCGCCCCAGCCATCTTCCGCCCGGCCCAGGCCGCGGACGACTCGGTTGACCTCCTCCTCGTCCTCGCCGTGGACGTGTCCCGCTCCATCGACGAGGATGAGGCGCGCCTCCAGCGCCAGGGCTACCGCGACGCGATGTCGGACCCCCGCATCGTCGACGCCATCCGCGGCGGCATGCTCGGCTCCATCGCCATCGCCTACGTCGAATGGGCGGGCTGGGACTACCAGCGCGTCGTCCTGCCCTGGACCCGCATCGGCAGTCGCGTGGACGCGGAAGCGTGGTCCCAGGCGCTCGCCGAGGCGCCGCGGGTTGCCCTCTCCTGGACCTCCATCACCGGTGCGCTGGAGGCGAGCCGCCGGGCGCTGGCCGACTGCCCCTTCGAGGGCACGCGCAAGGTGGTGGACGTCTCGGGCGACGGCGTGAACAACTCCGGCCCCCCCGTGGAGGCAGCCCGCGACGCGCTGGTGGCGGAGGGCGTGACGATCAACGGCCTGCCGATCATGAACGACCGCCCGTCCTGGGGCCGCCAATCGCTCGTCCCCCTGGACCAGTACTTCCAGCAGGCGGTGGTCGGCGGCCCCGGCGCCTTCGTCATCGCCGCGGAGGATTTCGACGCCTTCGGCAGCGCCGTGCGCCGCAAGCTGGTGCGCGAGATCGCCGCCCTCCCCGGACCGTCCATCGGCTGACCCGGTGCGCCGTCGCCGGGGTGCCCGGCGACGGCGCGACGCCTCCCTACCGCTCGATCTCCTCGATCACGATCCCGAACGCCGCCAAGCCTTCCGACAGCAGGTCGCCGAGCATCTCCATCCCCGTGAGGTAGCCCGCCGTCGCGCCGGCCTCGTTCCGCTCGTGGGCGAGGCGCAGCGCCTCCTTCCACTCGTCCGGCTCGTAGTCGCCGCGCCCGGTCCAGGCGAGGGCGACGAGCGAGGCCTGCTCGTCCTCGTTCAGCTCCTCGACGAGTTCCTCGAGGTTCTCCTCCGTCAGGTCGGGATCCTCGGTCGCTTCCGCGTCCACCTCCACGTCCTCGTTGGCGGTCCGTTCCTCCGTCTCCTCGGTGGCACGGGCGGCGTCGATGATGTTGGCGACCGTCTGGAGCGAGATGCCGAGATCCACCTCCTCCTCGTCGGAGGGGTTGATGCCGGGCAGTCCGCCTTCGGCGTTCCGGGGGCTGTCGGACATGGGAGCGGTTCCGGGTTGACAGGGGTGAAGATGGTGTCGTGTCGCGATGGGCGCCCAACGCGGCAACCCCGCCCAAGGCTTCGCGTTGTTTTCGTAGAAGGCGTGGCAACGAGGCCCGCCAAGTCCCTGGAAACGGGGCGGAATGGGGATCCTGGGGATGACGACGCGTCTGTCGCTCGCGATCTTGGGAACGGTGCTGTTGCTGCCGATGGCCGCGGCCGCCGAGGCTCCCGCCGCCGTGTCCGGCCCCGCCTTCCTGCGGGCTACGGCCTGCGAGGGCGCCGCGCCGATCCGCACCGAATCCCTCGTCCAGCGCCGGGCGGTGCGGACGACCGCCCCTCGCAAGGGCGTTCCCGCCGCCGCGCCGGCGGCGGATGCAGCGTCGGAGGCCGAGGCGGAGCCGTTCCTCCTCCGCCGCGCCGTGCACTTCTGCGCCGTCGCCCCCGCCGGGCGGGTCTATCGCACCTGAGGGGCGCGGCGCCGGTTTACGCCGCCCAGTCTCAGTCCGCCCAGTCCGGCGCGAACTCCGGGTTCACCAGCCGCTGGTCCTTCGGCAGCGCGTCGAGGACGCGAAGGTCCTCCGCCTCCAGCAAATCCACCACCGCCAGCGCGCCGAGATTCTCCTGCTGCCCCTCCGCCCGCGCGGATTTCGGGATGGCCGTCACCCCGTCCTGCCGCAGCAGCCACGCCAGCAGGACCTGGGCGGGCGTCACGTCCAGCCGTCCCGCGATCCGCGCCACCTCGGGATCGCGCGTCATCGCCCCGCGGCCGAGCGGGCTGTAGGCCGTCACCACCACCCCCGCCGCGCGCGCCACCTGCAGCATGTCGTATTGCGACAGGCCGACGTGGTATTCCACCTGGTTCACGGCGATCGGCGCCCCCGTCTCCAGAGCGCGCCGCAAGAGGCCGGCGGGGAAGTTCGCGACGCCTATCGCCCGCGCCATCCCCTCCTCCTTCAGCCCGACCATCGCGTCGAGACAGGCCGGCAGGTCCATCCCCGGCGACGGCCAGTGGATGAGGTAGAGGTCGATCGCGTAGAGGTTCAGCCGGTTCAGCGACGCCTCGCACGCCGCGCGGATGCCGTCCGGCGTCAGGTTCGCGTGCCAGACCTTGGAGGTGACGAAGATCTCCTCCCGCGGCACGCCGGAGGCGTGGATGGCCGCACCCACGGCATCCTCGTTCCCGTACATCTCCGCGGTGTCGAGCGCGCGATATCCCATGGCCAGCGCGGATTCGACCGCCGCCTGGCAGTCCTTCCCCTTCATCGGCCACGTGCCGAGGCCGAGTTTCGGGATGCGGAGGTGGTCGGTCTCGATCGTGTCGCTCATCGTTTGGCCAGATCCAGAAGTGCGGAGAAACCGGTCTCCGTCCCGAAGGCAAGATGGGTGCCCGTGCCGTTCCAGGCCAGCGCCGAGACGCCGCCGCGCCCCGGTGCGGCGATGGGGATCACCTTGCCGGAGCCGATCTCCGCCATCAGCACGAGCCCGTCCGCGAAGCCGGCCGCGACCACCTCCTGGGTCGGGTGGCAGGCGACGCGGGTGCAGAGGACGCCGTCGCCGCCCGCGATCTCCGTCGGCGCCTTGCCCATGGGCCCGCCGCCGTGGAAAGGCCAGAGGACGATGGCATCGGCGCCGGAGGTCGCGAGCCAGCGGCCCTTGCCGGTGAAGGACAGCGAATGGGTCTTCGCGGGATAGCCCGACATCCGCATGTGCTGCCCGTCCGAGAAGCGCCAGCCGTGCAGCGCCGTCTCCTGCATCGCGGTAACGATGGCGTCGCCGTCCGGCGAGGCGGCGATGAGGTGGTGGCTGCCCTTCCACTCGAACAACCGCGGCTTGTCCTCCTTCGCCGCGACGAACCAGGCGGAGACGCCGCCGTAATGCGAGGCGAAGACGCGCTTGCCCTTCGGGTCCAGCGCCACGCCGCCGACGGTGGAGGGGTGGGGGCCGAGGGTCTTGAGGGGCGCGCCCTTGGCGTCCAGCAGGTGGACGTGCTTGCCGACCGCGACGGCGCGGAGGCCGGCCGGGTGGGTGGCGACGTGCTCCACCCACTTCATCATGCCGTAGGACGCGACCTGTTCCGGGCCATCCGCCGTGACCCGCACGAGGCGGCCATCGTCGCCGCCGGACACCAACCCCGAGGCGCCATCCGCGACGAGGGTGAAGCCGGCGCCGTCATGCGCCTCCACGCGCCGCCAATCCGCGGCGTGGTCGGCGGGGTCCGCCAGATGCACCGTCCCGTCCGACAGGCCGAACCCAGCCAGCCGGCCATCGCGCCCGAAGGCCGCGCCGACGACCCAGGCCCCGAGGTCCCGCCCGGTGCCCCGCTGATCCAGGAGGACGTCCGCCTCCGCCGCGTCCGACATCGTCAGGCCGCCACGCAGGCCTCGAAGCCCCGCCTCATCCGGGGCCGGTTCAGGTCGCGCCCGATGAAGACGATGCGGGACTTGCCGGAATCGTTCGGCCGCGGCGGCAGGTGGTCGCCATCCGCGATCATGTGCACCGCCTGGAAGGCGAAGGGCCGGTCGTCGCCCTTGTAGTGCAGGATGCCCTTCGTCCGCAGCAGGTCCTGACCCTTGGTCTGGAGCAGCTCGCCGATCCAGGCGTTGAACTTCTCCGGGTCGATCCGCCCCTCCACCTCGAAGGACACCGATTGGATCTGCGTGTCGTGCCCGTGCGTGTCCTCGCCCGAGAGGAACTCCGGCTCCCGCTCCAGGATGCGGTCGAGCTGGAAGGCGTCTCGCCCGAGCACCGCGTCCAGCGGCACGTCGGACTTCGTGGCGCGCCGGATCTCCACCGTCGGATTGATCGCGCGGATGCGCCGCTCGACCTCCGTCGCCTCCGCTTCCGTCACGAGGTCCATCTTGTTGAGGACGATGAGGTCGGCGAAGGCCACCTGCTCCTCCGCCTCCGTGCTGTCGCCGAGGCGCGCGACGAGGTGCTTCGCGTCCACCACCGTGACGATGGAGTCCAGCCGCGTGGCGCGCTTCACGTCCTCGTCCACGAAGAAGGTCTGCGCGACGGGGGCGGGATCGGCCAGCCCTGTCGTCTCGACGATGATCCCGTCGAACCGGTCCTTCCGCTTCATCAGCCCGCCGAGGATGCGGATGAGGTCGCCGCGGACGGTGCAGCAGATGCACCCGTTATTCATCTCGAACACCTCCTCGTCGGTGTCGATGACGAGGTCCTGGTCCACGCCGATCTCCCCGAACTCGTTGATCACCACGGCGAACTTGCGGCCGTGGTTCTCGGTGAGGATGCGGTTCAGCAGCGTCGTCTTGCCGGCGCCGAGGTAGCCGGTGAGGACGGTCACGGGGATGGTCGTATCGGGCGCGGTCGCGGAGGCGGACATGGAGGTCGGTCCCGGAAGGGGAGGGGAGGTCGGCGCTACCAGATGGTCCGGACGCCGTAGGAACGGAAGACCCGGTCGGAGGTGACCACCGTCAGGTCCATCCGGAGCGCGGTGGCGATGAGGAAGCGGTCCATCGGGTCGCGGTGATGATCGGGGAGGGTGACGGCGTTCGCCGCGTCCTGCCAGGCAAGCGGGGCTGAAAGGTAGCCGGAGGCTCGTAGGAACGACGCGGCGTCGCGGTGTCCGGGCGGCGTGAAGGGCGGTATGCGACCGAGGCGTACGTTTCGCTCGATCTCCCACAAGGAGACCGGCGATACGTGGATCTCCCCTGCACGCATGGCATCAAGTCCGTCCGACCGGAGTGGCTGGGAGCCCCGGCCGTGAAAGGCGATGAGTGCGCAGGTGTCTGCGAGAAGTCCCGTCACCTCCACCCTTCGGCTCGCAACTCCTCGTCGGTCATCGGGGCGAAAAGATCGGGCGGGGGTACGAAACTCGCCCATTCCGGATTAGCAAGGAGCTCGCCTCCCTGCCGAACGACCCGCTTGGGCGCCGGCATCAGACAGGCGACCGGTCGCCCATGCTTGGTGATCGTCACCGAGTCGCCCCCCTCGACGGCGGAAAGAAGAGCGGAGAGCTGGGCCTTGGCCTTGGCCTCGGCGACGCTGACGTGGCGGGTCATGACCAGAAAATAGGTCATCGCCCGCGGGCCAGCAAGGAACCGTCGCCCGGGCCGTGCGTTCCGGGGCCGGTATCCTCATGGAGGTCGCGATGCCCCGTGGTGACAAGTCCGCTTACACCGACAAGCAGAAGCGCCAGGCCGAGCACATCGAGGAGGGCTACGAAGCCCGCGGCGTGCCGGCGGAGGAGGCCGAGGCGCGGGCCTGGGCGACGGTGAACAAGATCTTCGGCGGCGGCAAGAAGTCCGGCTCCGGACGCGGCAAGGCGACGAACCCCGAACCGTCGCGGATCGGCGGCGAACGCGGCGGCGCCGCCGCCGCGGCGCGTCCCGCGGCGGCGAAGGCCGCGTCCGGCAGGAAAGCGGCCTCCGCCCGCACCGCCACGGACCGCTCGGCCTCCGCGAAGAAGGCCGCCGCGACACGGAAGCGGAACGCCGCCGCGACGGGCTAGACGCGCCCGCGCTCGCCGATGTCCCACCACAGGCCGGCCATGAGGCCGAGCCCCTCGCGGAACAGCGTGCCGAGCCCGTGCTCGTCCGGCCCGTGCTGGCCGCAGCCGCCGTAGGAGTGGGGGATCCACATCAC
>CAXVWQ010000452.1:0-18285 GCA_964263755.1 Roseomonas sp.
CGCCGCGCCGGACCGGGAGGCCGCGCTGGCGCCGCTGCGGGCCGCGGGGGTGGCGTTCCACGTGGTGACGGGCGAGGCCGGGCCCGCCTGGGATCCCGGCGGCGGGGCGGCGGCGTTCCGCGGCCCCGGCGTCGCGATCTACCGGACGGCCGCCCCCGTCACACCCCCCGCTGCAACCCCCCGTCCACCGCCACCGCCTGCCCCGTGACGTAGGCCGCGCGCGGCGAGGCGAGGAAGGCGATGGTCGCCGCCACCTCCTCCGCCGTGCCGAGGCGGCCCATGGGGATGTCGGCGGCGACGCGTGACAGGACGTCGGCCACGGGGATGCCCTCGTCGGCCGCCATCCTCGCCGCGCGGTCCCGCCACAGGGGGGTGTAGGCCCGGCCGGGGAGAACGCAGTTCACCCCGATGCCCTCGGCCGCGAGTTCGACCGACAGGGTCTTGGCGAGCGCCATCACCCCGGCCTTGTGGACGTTGGAGACGACCTGGTGCGCCGTGGGCTGGCGCCCGGAGACGGCGCCCAGCAGCACGATCCGCGCGGTGCCGTCCGCCGCCGCCGCTCGCCGGAGGGCGGGAAGCAGGGCCCGCACGGCGCGGACGGTGCCGAGGACGTTGAACTCGTAGTTCTCCTGCCACGCCGCGTCAGGCAGGTCCTCGAAGGCGGAGCGGCGGGAGCCGCCGGCGGCGAGGACGAGGGCGTGGAGGGGGTTCGCGTCGTAGCGCGTCGCCAGCGCCGCGACGGCGGCGGGGTCGGTCTGGTCGCAGCGGGCGGTGGTGACGGGGCGGCCGATCTCCCGCGCCGCCGCATCCAGCCGCGCCGCGTCGCGGCCGGCGATGGTCACGGTCGCGCCTTCGGCGGCGAGGATCGCGGCGGTCGCCAGCCCGATGCCGGACGAGCCGCCGATGACGAGGGCCGCGCGGCCCGCCAGTCCCAGGTCCATCGCGTCAGTCCGGGCGGGCGCCGGTGGCGCGGACGATGGGGGCCCATTTCACCGTCTCGTCGCGGATGAAGCGGGCGAGTTCGTCGGCGGAGGTCGGGGTGGGCTCGACGCCCTGGGCCTCGAGGTTCGCGCGGATCGTCGGGTCGTCGAGGGCACCGCGGAGCGCCGCACCCATGCGTTCGGCGATGGGCTGCGGCAGGCCCTTGGGGCCGAGCATGGCGTACCAGTTCGCGACCTCGTAGCCCGGCAGGGTCTCCGCCACCGTCGGGACGTCCGGGCGGGAGCGCAGGCGGGACGCGGTGGGGACCGCGAGCATCCGCAGCCGCCCCGTCTCCACCTGCGGGAAGGCGGTGGGGGCGGTGGAGAAGGCGTAGTCCACCTTGCCGCCGATGAGGTCCGTCATCAGCGGCCCGCCGCCGCGGTAGGGCACGTGGACGGTCTTCACGCCCGCCAGCTGGTCCAGCAGCGCGCCCGCGAGGTGCCCGGCGCCGCCGATGCCGGAGGAGCCGTAGGTGACCGTATCCGGCCGGGCCCGCGCCGCGGCGATGAGGTCCGCCACGGAGCGCCACGGCCGGTCCGCCGGGATCACCAGCACGTTCAGCACGTTCCCCGCCATCCCCACGGGTGCCAGGTCCGTCGCGGGATCGAAGGGGAGGGAGGGGTAGAGGGTCGGGTTGATGGCCAGCGCGCCGATCGTGCCCATGAGAAAGGTCGCGCCGTCCGGCGCCGCCCGCACCACCACCTCCGTCGCGAGGTTGCCGCCCGCGCCCGGCCGGTTCTCGATGACGATGGGCTGGCCGAGGAGGGCTGAGAGGCGGGGCTGGAGGACGCGGGTGAAGATGTCCGTGGACCCGCCGGCCGCGAAGCCGACGACGACGCGGACGGGGCGGGTGGGCCAGGATTCCTGGGCCCTGGCCCCGAGGGGAGCGGTGAGGAGCCCGGCGGCGGCGCCGCGGCCCAGGATTCGGCGTCGGATCATCGTATCGTTCCTTCCCATGGCAGGGGCCTCTTCCGGGCCTCGCATCCCGCGCCGCGGCGCTACGTCTTCCAGGCCGTCCCGTTCGGGCCCCACTTGTCGAAGAGGTCCGGCGGGATCTCGTCGCCTGGTTCCGGAGGGTTGCCGATGCCGGCGCGGGCCAGGATGACCTCGGCACGCCCTGGCACCGATCGCGCCGCGCGGGCCGCGAACTCCCGCTCCGTCTCCGCCTGCGCGCCGACCACACGGAGGAGGTAGTCCTCCAAGCTGACGCCCGCGCGTTCCGCACCGGACGCGATGGCGGCCTGGAGATCGTCGGGACGTCGCAGCGAAATCACGCCCATCATAGCTTCCTCAGGACGTCGGCGGGGACCAGGGCCGGGATGCCGAACCGCGCGGCCGGCGCCCGCAGGTGTCTCGGATCGAATGTGGCGATGCAGTCGACGACCCCGTTGATCGCCGCGTCCAGCACCAGGTCGTCACCGGGATCGGACGATGCGGGACGTCACCGCACGCGGATCACGACTTGATCGCACGCGGCGGCGAGGTCGTCGAGGAAGTTCACGGCGTCCGAGACGGTCAAGCCGGCGGCCTTGAGGGTCTGAGGGCGCCGGGGGACATCCTCATACTCGAACAGTAGGGCCGTTGATGCGATGGGCACGAAAATCCTGCGAACCGCCGACCTGATCAGGGTCCGTGAGGCTCCCAACGGGCTCACGAAGCCCGCCCGAACCACCGAACTGTCGAGGAGGATCCGCACGCGAGGTGCCGGTCACTACATCCCCGCTCACCGCCCCTCGAACGCCGGCTTGCGCTTCTCCATGAAGGCCCGCCGCCCCTCCTTGTAGTCCTCGCTCGCGAAGCAGGCGCGCACCATCGCGTCGCACGCCGCCTCGTCCGGGTCGGCCTTGAGGGATTCGTTCGCGATGAACTTCACGCTGGCGACCGTCATCGGCGCGTTGCCGGCGATGGTGCGGGCCATGTCCAGCGCGGCCGCGTCCAGATCCGCGTCGGGCAGGACGCGGTTGACGAAGCCCATCGCCGCCGCCTCCGCCGCGTCGTAGCGCCGCGCCGTGAAGAACATCTCCTTCGCGAAGGCGGGGCCGACGAGGTGGACGAGGCGGCGGATGCCCTCCAGCGGGTAGCCGAGGCCGAGCTTGGCGGCGGGGATGCCGAAGGACGATCCCTCGCTGCACAGCCGCACGTCGCAGCACACGGCAAGCCCCGCGCCGCCGCCGATGCAGTGGCCGCGGATCACCGCGATCACCGGCTTCGGGAAGTCCGCGAGGGCGTCGTACACGCGCTTCGTCTGCGCCTGGTAGGCGTCCACCGCCTCCTGGCTGCTCCGCTCGCTCTCGAACTTCGAGATGTCGGCGCCCGACACGAAGGCCTTGCCGCCCGCGCCCGTCACCATCAGCACGCGCACCGCCGGATCGGCGGCGAAGGCCGAGAGGATGCGCTCGGCCGCGACCCACATCTCCATCGAGACGGCGTTGTGGCGCTCCGGGTTGTTGAAGGTCATCCAGCCCACGCCGTCCTCGACGCGGGCGAGCATCTTCTCCGTCCCGAGGTCGGGCAGCGTCATCCCGTCGGCCATCAGATCACCCCTCCCGACCGCAGCGCGGCGATCTCGTCATCGGCATACCCGGCCTCGCGCAGCACCTCGTCCGTGTGCTCGCCCTGGTCGGGCGGGTGCGTCGCCACCGCGCTCGGCGTGCGGGACAGGGTCATCGGCTGCGCCACGTAGGCGAGGGACTTCGCCCCGTCGTCCAGCGTCACCGCGAGGCCGAGGTGCTTCGCTTGCGCGTCCTCGAACACCTGCGAGATGTCGTTGATCGGCCCGCAGGGCACGCCCGCCGCGTTCAGCCGCTCCACCCAGTTCGCGGAGGAGTCCGTCGCGATCCGCTCCTCGATGAGGGTGTTGAGGAGGTCGCGCTGGCGGGAGCGGTTGTCCGTGGACTTGAAGCGCGGGTCGTCCACCCATTCCGGCGCTCCCACCGTCTTCGCGAAGCGCGCCCAGATGGCGTTGCCGGAGGCGGCGATGTTGATGTGGCCGTCGGTGGTCCGGAACACGCCGGTGGGGATGGAGGTCGGGTGGTTGTTCCCGGCCTGCTTCGGGATCTCGCCCGCCTGCAACCAGCGCGACGCCTGGAAGTCGAGCATGAAGGCCTGCGCCTGGAGCAGGGAGGTCTGGACCCACTGGCCCTTGCCGGAGGTCTCGCGTTCCAGCAGCGCCACCATGATTCCCATCGCCGCGAACAGCCCCGCGCAGAGGTCGGCCACGGGGATCCCCACCCGCACCGGGCCCTGCCCCGGCAGCCCGGTGATCGACATCAGCCCGCCCATCCCCTGGGCGATCTGGTCGAAGCCCGGACGGTCCGCGTAGGGCCCGTCCTGCCCGAAGCCGGAGATGGAGGCGTAGACGATCCGCGGGTTCACCGCCGACAGCGCGTCGTAGCCGACGCCGAGGCGGTCCTTCACGTCGGGGCGGAAGTTCTCCACCACCACGTCCGCGGTCCCGGCCAGCCGCTTCAGCACCGCGACGCCTTCGGGCGACTTGAGGTTCAGCGTGATGCCCCGCTTGTTGCGGTGCAGGTTCTGGAAGTCCGGCCCGTCGCGCGGGCCGCCCATCGGGTCGCCGGCGTCGCCCTCGACGGGCATCTCCACCTTGATGACGTCGGCGCCCCAGTCCGCGAGTTGCCGCACGCAGGTCGGGCCGGAGCGGACGCGGGTGAGGTCGAGGACGCGGAAGCGCGAGAGCGCGATCGAGGGCGCGACCGCCGCGCGGGGAAGGATCTGGTCCATGGCGGGAGGGTGCGACCGGGGGCACCGGCCTGTAAAGCGGCCGGCCTTCGTGATGCGGGACGATCGGCCGGGGCGGAGATGTTGACCGTCCACGCCGCTTGATGCCGACTGCGCCCAGGGGGAATGCGAACGCAGGATCGCCCGACGCCGGGGGAACGACCATGAACATCACGCGCCGCGCGGCCCTCGCCGCTCCCTTGGCCGCCCCGCTCGCCCTCGGCGCCACCCGCGCCCGCGCGCAGGGCGCGGAGTGGCCGAACCGCCCGGTCCGCCTCATCATCCCCTGGCCGCCGGGCGGCGGCGCCGACACGGTCGGGCACATCCTCGCGCCGCGCGTCGCCGCCGCGATCGGCGGGACGCTCATCATCGAGAACCGGCCGGGCGCCGCGGGGTCCATCGGTTCCACCGTCGCCGCGCGGTCGGCGCCGGACGGCTACACGGTGCTGTATGACGCGACGCCGCAGGCCATCAATCCCGCGCTCATGTCGCTGTCCTACGACCCGCTCCGCGACCTGCGGCCGGTGGTGCTGACGGGGGTGGTGCCGAACCTCCTCGTCGTCACGCCCTCCATCCCCGCCCGCACCGTGGCCGACGTGATCGCCGCGGCGCGGGCGCGGTCCGGCGGGGTGGACTTCGCCTCCTCCGGCAACGGCTCCGCGCAGCACATGGCGCTGGAGCTGTTCCGGCAGAGCGCGGGGATCACCGTGAACCACGTCCCCTACCGCGGCGGCGGGCCGGCGCTGACGGACGTGATGGGCGGCCAGATCAACTACTTCTTCTCCAACGCCTCCTCCTCCACCGGCCACGTGCGGGGCGGGTCATTGCGCGCCGTCGCGCACACCGGCACCGGGCGGCTCGCGGCCTTCCCGGACCTGCCCTCGGTCGCCGAGACGCTGCCGGGCTACGAGGCGACGGAGTGGAACGGCGTCTTCGTCCCCGCCGGGACGCCGGACGCGATCGTCGCGCGCCTCAACGCCGCCTACAACGACGCGATGGAGGCGCCGGAGATCGCCGAACGCCTCGCCGCCATCAACGTCGTCACCCGCCGCAACACGCCGGACGAGTTCGCCGCCTTCGTGCGCGCGGAGACGGTGAAGTGGGCCCGCGTGATCCGCGAGGGCAACATCCGCATCGAATGACCCTCCCGACCGTTCCCGGCCCCGACCCGCACCCGGAGCCCGTCGCCGGACCGCTGCCGCCCGGCGCCTGCGACTGCCACGCCCATATCATGGGCCCGGCCGCGACGTTCCCCTTCGCGGAAGGCCGTGGCTACACGCCGCCCGACGCCGGGGTGGGAGACTACCTCCGCCTCCTCGACACCCTCGGCCTCGCGCGCGGCGTCGTCGTCCAGTCCAACGCGCACGGGCTGGACAACGCCGCGGCCCTCGACGCCGCGTCGCGCCACCCGGACCGCCTCCGCGCCGTCGTCATCACGCCGGGCGACACGCCCGCGGCGACGCTGCACCGCTGGCACGCCCTCGGCGCCCGCGGCGTGCGCGTCCACCTCTTCCATCCCGACCACCGCCCGACCTATCGCCGCGGCGTGCCGCCGGAGGCCGCGGAGGCGATGCTCCCGGTCCTCCGCGACCTCGGCTGGCACGTCCAGGCGTGGGCGGACCATCGCGCCCTGCCGGACCACGTCGCGCGGCTCGCGCGCCTCGCCGCCGCCGTGCCGCTCGTCCTCGACCACCTCGCGGAGAGCCCGGCGGCCGATGGCCCCACGGCGCCCGGCTTCCAGGCCGTCCTCCGCCTCGTCCGCGACGCGGGGGCCTGGGCGAAGCTGTCGGCGCCTTGCCGTTCCTCCCTCCGCGGCCCGGACTACCCCGACGTGGACCCGTTGCACGACGCGCTGATCCGCACCGCGCCGGACCGGATGCTCTGGGGCACCGACTGGCCCCACCCCGGCATCCCCGGGGACCGGATGCCGAACGACGGCCGTCTCCTGAACCGCATCCTCGCCCGGCTGCCGGACGCGGCGCTGCGCCGCGCCGTCCTGTCGGAGAACCCCGCCCGCCTCTACGGCTTCCCGGCGGCGTAGGGCCGCACCGCCCGGCCCTACTGCACCACCATCCCCGACAGTCCCCACCGCGCCGCGAACCGCGCCACCGTCCCGTCCGACTTCGCCTCCGCGAGGAAGGCGTTCACCTCCGCCAGCCATCCCGGGTCGCCGCGCGTGACGGCGTAGGCGTAGAGCGTCTCCCCCACCGCCCGCGGCGCCTCCGTCACGAGCCATGCGGGGTCGCCCCGGAGGTGGCGGGAGGCGGCGTAGTCCGCGACCATGGCGTCCGCCCGCCCGGACAGCACCTCCCCCTCCACCGTCATCGGGTTGCGGATGATCAGGAGGTCGGCGTGGCGCAGCCCGTCGCGCAGGGCCTCCTCTGCCATCGAGCCGGCGCCGACGGCGACCACCATGCCGCCCCGGTCGACCTCCCCCCAGTTCCGCACGCGGCGGGAGGCGGGGAGGGTGACGAGGGTCAGCGGGCCGGCGAGGTAGGGCTTGGTGAAGGCCACCCGCTCGGCGCGGGCGGCGGTGATGCCGATGCCGCCCATGGCGACGTCGCAGCGGCCTTCCTCCAGGGCGCCGAGGAGGCCGTCGGAGGGCCATTCGAGGAAGCGGGCCCGCACCTCCAGCCGGGTGGCGAGGGCGCGGCCGATGTCGGTGTCCAGCCCCTCCAGCTCGCCGCTGCGCGGGTTGCGCCACGCGAGGCCCATGAGGTCGCGGGAGGTGCAGACCACCACCTCTCCCCGCGCCCGGATCGCGGCGACCCGGTCGGGCTGCGCGCGCGGCGGGATGCGCTCGGCCGGGCGGCGCGCGGCCGGGGGGCGCCCCGGGGGGGGCGCCGGCTGCGCCATGGCGTGGGAGGGCCAGGCGACCGATGCGATTCCGCACTCGCCAAACATGACCGTGAGCGCGATGATGGCCGCCGACCGACGCATGGACGCAGCCTCCTCCTCCCTCCGCCGGGCGCTCCGCCTTCCGGCGGCGGGCCAGCCCGCCTCCCCCCGGCCGTGGCGATTGTTCGCCGCGATGACCGTGATCGTGGGCCTGTGCCTCGCCGGCGTCTATCTCATCCTCTTCGACCGCGGAACGCGGGAGGCCTCGAACGACGCCGAGCGCCTGACCGTCGGCGTGACGGCGGCCATCGCCGACCAGCTGGCCCGCGCCCTGCAGACGGTGGACTTCGTCCTGCAGGACATGGGCGACCGCGCCAACGAGTTGGACCAGGCCGCCGCCATCCGCGCGCTGGCGGGGCGGATCCGGGACGTGCCGCAGCTGCGGGCGGTGCTGCTGGTGGATGCCACGGGCACCGTGGTCGCGGCGACCGTGGACAACCTGCGGGGCCTGTCGGTGGCGGACCGCGACTGGTTCCGGGTGCTGCGCCTCGGCGGGCCCTCCCTCCGCCTCGGCTCGCCGGAGGCCGGGCGCTTCCTCGGCGGCTCCGCCTCCCTCCAGGCCCGCGCGATCCAGGCGGCGGGCATCTGGTCCATCCCGTTGGCGCGCGGACTGCGGACGCCGCGGGGCGACTTCTCCGGCGCCGCCGTCGCGCTGCTGAACCCGGACTACCTCGTCTCCATCGGCCGCCGCCACGCCGAGGCCTTCGGGGTGAACGTCCGCATCCACTCGGCGTCCGGGCTGCTGCTGGCGCGGTCCGACGGCAACACCGCGGGCATCGCGGAGGCCAACCCTTCGGCGTGGCTGTTCCGCGACTTCCTGCCGCGGCGGGAGAGCGGGACCTTCGCGGGGCTCGACCAGGACGGCAACGACGTCTTCGCCGCCTTCACCACCATCCGCCAGGGCCCGATGGTCATCGAGGCGGTGCGCCGCCGCTCCGCCGCCTTCGAGGGGGTGGAGCGCCTCGGCGCGCTGCTGATCGCCGGCGGCATCGCCATCGGCGGCCTCATCATCGTCGCGATGTGGCTCATGTCCCGGCAGGCGGCGGCGCTGAAGGCCCAGGGCGACGCCCTGGCGGCGCGGGAGCGGGAGGCGCGGGCGGCGACGCGGGCGAAGGAGGAGTTCCTCGCGGCGATGAGCCACGAGATCAGGACGCCGCTCAACGGCGTCATCGGCATGACCGGGCTGCTGCTCGACGCCCCGATGGACCCGATCCAGCGCCGCTACGCCGAAACCATTCAGGGATCGGCCGAGCACCTGCTGATGGTGCTGAACGACATCCTCGACTTCTCCAAGCTGGAGGCGGGGATGATCGAGCACGAGCACATCGAGTTCGAGATCGAGGAGGAGCTCGCGACGATCGTCGAACTCTTCGCCTCCCGCGCCATGGCGAAGGGCGTCGAACTCGTCGTCTCGCTTCCCCCCGAATTGCCGAGAAAGGTCGTCGGCGACCCCGGCCGCTTCCGCCAGATCCTCTTCAACCTCGTCGGCAACGCCATCAAGTTCACCGAGAGCGGCTGGATCGAGGTCGCGGTGCTCGCGGCCGAGATGGAGGACGAGCCCGGCGCCTTCCGTCTCACCTGCTCCGTCTCCGACACGGGGATCGGCGTGGACCCCACGAAGATCCCCATCCTGTTCGAGCGCTTCACCCAGGCCGACGCCTCCATCTCCCGCAAGTACGGCGGCACCGGCCTCGGGCTGGCGATCTGCCGCAAGCTGGCGGAGCAGATGGGCGGCGGCATCGAGGCGACGCCCCGCCGCGGCGGCGGGTCCGTCTTCCGCTTCTGGATCGTGGTGGGGGAGGACGGGGACTCCTCCCCGCTCGGCACGCCGCTCACGGGCCAGCGCATCCTCGTCGTGGACGGCTTGGCGGTCCGGCGGGAGAACAACGTCCGCCGCCTCCAGGCCGCCGGCGCCCTCGCCCTGCCCGCCGATTCCGCGACGGCGGCGATCAGCACCCTCCGCCTCGCGATGCGGCGGGGCGCGACCTTCACCGCCATCATCATCGACGCGGCGCTGCCGGACACCACCGGCACGAGCTTCGCCGCCGCCCTGCGGCAGGAGGAGGCGTCGCTCGGCCACCCCGTGATCGTGCTGTGCACCGGCAGCGGCAACGCCTCCGCGCCGGCCGGGCTGGTCGATGCCATCCTCCTCAAGCCCGCCCTGCCGCGGCGGCTGGTGGAGGCGGTGCAGCACGCCCTCTCCCCGCCCGTCCCCGACGCCGCCGTCGCCATCCCGGAGCCGGCCGCGGTGACGGGCGTGGGCCAGCGCGTGCTGCTGGTGGAGGACAACGCGACGAACCAGATCCTCATGCAGGCGCTGCTGGGCCGCATGGGGGCGGAGGTGACGGTGGCCGCGAACGGCGCCGAGGGGGTGGCCGCCGCCAGGACCGACGTGTTCGACGCG
Source organism: Roseomonas sp. (assembly GCA_964263755.1). GTDB lineage: Bacteria > Pseudomonadota > Alphaproteobacteria > Acetobacterales > Acetobacteraceae > Roseomonas. The sequence goes on from CAXVWQ010000452.1 coordinate 10,022, forward strand.
ATCCTCATGGACCTCCAGATGCCGGTGATGGACGGGCTGGAGGCGACGCGGGAGATCCGCCGCGCCGGCCTCAACCGGCGGACGCGGATCATCGGGCTGACGGCGGCGGTGGGGCCGCAGTTCGAGCGGCAGTGCCGGGACGCCGGGATGAACGACTACCTGCCGAAGCCGGTGCAGCGCGACCAACTGGCGCGGGCGCTGGAGCCGGTGGAGGAGCCGTCGGCGGCGGCGGGGTGAGCCTCGGCGCGGCCCGTCGGCCCTACGGCGCCGCACCCAGCAACGCCAGCTCGGTCAGCGCGGCCTTCGCCTCCCCGCCGATCTCCCGCAGCATCGTCGCCGGCGGCACCGTGTCGTCCCGCCGCATCGCCTGTCGGGCCAGGGCTTCCAGGCGCAGGGCGCCGATGGAGCCGGCGGCGCCGGCCAGCCCGTGGGCGGCGCGCCGGTAGCCCTCCGTGTCCGCGGCCTTCGCCGCCTCGACCATCTCCCGCCCGAGCCGCGCGAGGTCCGTCTCGAACGTCCGGACGATCGAGACGAACACGTCGTGGGGCAGTTCGGCGGCGAGGGACGCGGCCACCTCAGGGTCGAGCGCACTCATCCCCCAAGACCTCCCGGATGCTCACGAGTCTGTCAACGAGTCGTTTCAGCCCATGGCACGCCGCAGGGTTGCGCCCAGGGGGTTGGCCGCCCGGCCCGCGATGGGCAGGGGCATCCGCGGCACGCACCGGCGCCGCCCCGCATCCGCCATCACCGTCACGTGTCGCCGCGCCCCGCGCCGTCCGCCGGTCGGCCGCCACCGCGTCGTCGGGACTCGTACCGGCGTGCGCTTCTCCTGACCTCCCGGAGGGTGCGCCTGTTGGCCGGAGGAAGGGCTTTGCCCTCCCTCCGGACCTCCCACCCACCAGGGCCCAACGGGGCCCTGGACCCGCGTTCGGTAAAAAAGACGCCCCCGTGGGGAGGGTGGCGACCACGCGCGCTTGCGCCGCGTGGTCGTCACCCTCCCCACGGGGGCATTCACGGAAGGGGGTCCAGGGGCCCCCGCGAAGCAGTGCTTCGCGCCTGGCGGATGGAGGTCCGGAGGAAGGCAGCGCCTTCCTCCAGCGCCACAGGCGCACCCCCGGGAAGAGGTCAGGAGAGGCGCACGCCGGTATCACATGAACCGCTATCACATGAACCGCCTGGCGCGGGCGAGGAGGAGGAGCCCCAGCCCCGCGCAGGCCGCCATCGCCGCGCCGGTCGGGATGCCGCCGCCGTTCTCCAGGGCGCCGGTGATGAGGGTGAGGACCGCCCCGGTGGCCATCTGGGTGGCGCCGAGCAGGCCGGAGGCGGTGCCCGCCCGCTCCGGCCGCACGGACACGGCCGCGGCGACGCCGTTCGGCAGGGACACCCCGTTGCCGAAGGCGACGATCGTCATCGGCGCGAACAGCACCGCCAGCGCCCATTCGGGGCGGGGTTCGGTCGCCGCCTGGACCAGCACCATGGCGAGCGACCCCAGCAGGATCATCGCCAGCCCCCACGCCATCATCCGCACCACGCCGAGGCGCACGGAGAACCGGCCGGCGACCCAGGAGCCGAGGGCGAAGGTGAGGGAGACGCCGATGAACATCACCGCATACTCCCCAGGTGGCCGGCCGAGGGAGTCGGAGACGAGCGGCGCGCCGGCGAGGAAGCAGAAGAAGGAGGCGTTCGTCAGCGCCCCCACCGCCACGATCCAGCGGAAGGCCGGCAGCGACAGGAGCGACCAGTAGGCCCGGGCCATGCCGCCGATCCCCGGCAGCGGCTGCGGCTCCGCCAGCGTCTCCCGCAGCCGGAGCCACGCCGCGACGAGGACGGGGGCGCCGAGCGCGGCGCAGGCGAGCATCGTGGACCGCCAGCCGAACCGCGCCTCCAGGAGGGCGCCGACGGAGGGCGAGATCATCGGGGCGACCGTCATCGCCATGACGACGTAGCCGAGGCGCGACGCCGCCTCCTCCCGCGGCCAGACGTCGCGGATGATGGCGCGGGCCAGCACCATCCCCGCGCAGGCCCCGACCGCCTGGGCGACCCGGGCCAGGAGGAGCCATCCCGCGCCCGGCGCGACCGCGGCGAGCAGCGAGGCCAGCACGAAGCCCGACAGCGCCCAGAGCAGCACCGGCCGCCGCCCGAACCGGTCCGCCAGCGGGCCGTGCAGCAGCTGCCCCAGGGCGAGGCCGGCGAGGTAGAGGGTGAGGGTGAGCTGCGCCACGCCGTAGGGCACGCCGAGGTCCCGCGCGATCACCGGCAGCGACGGGATCATGATCTGCATCGTGAACGGCCCGGAGGCCGTCATGGCGACGAGCAGCGCCAGCGCGGGCGGGGCCGCGCGCTGGGGCGGCGGGGGGGCGGGCGGGGTCATGGGGAAGGGAGGACCCTACCGGCGAGGCCGTCCCGCGACCACCCCGGGGGAGTCCCGGCCCGAAGCGCACCGTCCCGCGGCCGGGGTGGGGTCCGGCGCGACGAAGCCCCCTTGCCGGCATGGTCCCGTCACGGCATGCGCCCCGCACCGATCACCGGGGGTGCCGGCGATGCACGTGGATGTCCGGCGCGGCCTCGTGTTCTTCGACCGGTCCGATCGCGGGATGAACTTCCCGTCGCCGACACGCTACGATCCCTGGACCGGCCGGTCGCTTCCCGTGGCGGGAGCCCGGCACGACGACGTCGTCTCCGACGTCTCGCGGGACGGCGGCCGCCTCGTCCTGCATTCGGCCGACCCGCTCGCGGTCCGCGGCACCCGCCGCTCCCGCATCACCTTCCTCGCCGAGGGGGTCCCGCCCCGGACGACGGACCGGTTCCTGTCCAACTGGTCGGTCCTCGATCCGGGCGGGCGACGCGCGCTCGTCGGCACGATCAACGGCAAGGGCCGCCCCGTCGTGCTGGACACCGCGGCGGGCGAGGTGGTCGCCACGATGGCGGGCGACGTGGGCGCCGCCTTCGGGGAGGCCGATCCGGTCGGGGGGAGGCTCTGGGCGCCCGACTTCGGCGCCGAGAACGCCCTCCTGTCGGTGGACTGCGCCACGGGACGCTTCGAGGCGGTCACGGCGGCCGTCGGCGGCCCGGTCACGAGGGTGCGGTTCACGCGGGACGCCGCATCCCTCCTCGTGGTGGGCGAGAGGGGAACGCTGTCGCGGCACGACCGGGACGGATCGGTGATCTGGTCGAAGGACGTGTCGGGCATCGGGAGGGTCGGCGCGGGCGACCTCTTCCTCAACGCGGCCGGCAGCCATGTCCTCCTCTCCCTATGGGAAACGAGGAACTCCGAGTGGGGGGAGGACCTCGTCATCGAACTCGGGCGCGGGCAGGTCGAACGAAGCATCACCCGGCACCGTGGGCCGCCCTCGCGGCTCGCCGCGGACTGGTTCGGCGACGGCGTGCTGACCTATGCCGGCGAGATCGTCGACTTCTTCTCCGGAGAGGTCGTGGGAGGAATCTCGCCGGAAAGCGGGGGAACGGCGTAGGCGGCCGTTCCGGGCCGGACGTCTACCCCACCCGCAGCAGCGCCGGCCCGTTTCGCCGCAGCCAGTCCTGCGCGTCCTCCCGCCGGTCGGTCAGCGTCGCGACGTGGGCCCAGAAGCGGGCGGAGTGGTTCAGTTCCCGCAGGTGCGCGACCTCGTGCGCCACGACGTAGTCCAGCACCCAGTCCGGCGCCATCACGAGCCGCCAGGAGAAGGCGAGCGAGCCGTCCGGCGCGCAGGAGCCCCAGCGGGACCGCGTGTCCTTCAGGGTGATCCGCTTCGCGCGCACCTTCAGCGCGGCGGCGTGGACCGCCGTCCGCTCCACGATGCGCCGCCGCGCCTCGGCGCGGAGGAGGTCGGCGACCCGGCGCGCCACGAACTCCGGATCGCCGCCGGCGATGATGGCGCCGGGGGCGAGGGTCGCGGGGCCGCGCAGCGCGGGGTCGTGGCGGATGACGCAGGGTTCGCCGCCGATGCTGACCTCCTGCCCCGGCGCGAGCGCCACGGCGGGGGCGAGGGCGGCGAGGCGTTCCTTCACCCATCCCGCATGGGCCGTGAGGAGCTTGAGGCCGGCGCCGCGGCCGGCGCGGCCGGGCAGCGTCACCACCACCTCCCCCGCGCGGGGATCGATGCGAAGGGACACGCGGCGGGCGCGGGCGGAGCGGTTCCAGCTCACCGGCGTCGGGGTCGGGAGGGCCAGCGGGTGGGCCCGCAGGGGCACGCTCTCGGTCTCGTTATGTTCCATGCCGGCAGATTGCCCCGGACCGGGTCCGCGCTTCAACGGATTGACGCGCGGGCGGGGTTCGGGGGTGGCGGTGTGGGTCGGAAAGACGAGCGAGAACAGCCGCTTGAAGACGTTCCGGGGTGTCATCGCACGGCCGCCGCCGAGGGCTCGCCGGTCCCGTTCCCGGTCGGTCGCGGGGCGCCGGGGCGCGGGGACGCACCGCCCGCCGCGTGGCCCTGCGCCGTGCCCCATTCGGCCTCGGTCAGCGCGAGCGGCGTCGTGGCGAAGGCCGTCACGGGGCGCGGCGGCGGGTCACCCCGGCCGCGCCTTGAACTCGATCTCGACGAAGGAGAACGGCGCGTCCCCCGCGTTGACCACGTTGTGCTCCACCCCCGGCGGGCGTTCGTAGGACACGCCGGCGCGGATGCTGGCCTCCCGCGTGGCGCCGCCCGGCTCCTCCAGGAGCATCGTGCCGTCGGTGACGGGGACGACGAGGTAGCCCCAGCCGTGGCGGTGCCAGCCGGTCTCGGCGCCCGGCGGGAAGTCCCAGCGGGTGACGCGGGAGACCGCGTCGTCCACCTGCACGGTGGCGACGGCGGGGACGCGGCAGCGCAGGGCTTCGCTCATTCCGCCGCCCGCGCGAGGCCGAGGCCGGGGAGGGGCAGGGCGCCGGCCGCGTCCCAGGCCGCCCAGACGGCATCGGCCTGCGTGGGGGAGAGGCGGGTGTTCGGCGGCCGGATGGTGCGCCAGGCATCGTCGCCGGCGGCGCGGGCCAGCACCTCTCGCAGCCCGGGGATGAGCGGGACGGAGGAGGCGGCGGCGCGGCACTTGTCCACGGTCGCCTGGGCCGCGTCCGCCTCCGGCCCCGTGCGCTTCGAGTAGACCACCTGGGAGAACCGGGCGCAGAGGTTGGATGCCGCGGTGATGCAGCCGGCGCCGCCCATCGCGAGGGTCTTCTGCAGCAGGTTGTCGCCGCCCGGGTAGACCTCGAAGCCGCGGGGCGCGAGCGCCTCGATGAACGCCGTCGCGCTCGCGAGGTCGCCCGTGCTGTCCTTCACGCCCTTGATGACGTCGGGGAAGGCGTCGAGCAGCCGCGAGAGCAGGGCGACGGAGAGCGGCACCGCGGACTGCGCGGGGAAGTGGTAGAGGTAGACCTTCACGCCGCCGCCGGCCCGTTCGATGACCTCGGAGAAGTAGGCGAACAGCCCGTCATCCGTCGGGTTCTTGTAGTAGAAGGGCGGCAGCATCAGCACGCCGGGGCAGCCGAGGTCGCGCGCGTGCTTCGTGAGTTCCACCGAATCCGACAGGTTCGTCGCGCCCGTGCCGGGCATCATCCGCCGCGCGGGGATGCCGTTGCGGACGAGGTGCTCGAGGATCTCCCGCCGTTCGGTCATGCCGAAGGAGTTGGCCTCCCCCGTGGTGCCGAGGACGCCGAGGCCGTCGCAGCCGTTGGCCAGCAGCCAGCGCGCGTGCGCCGCCGTGCGGGCGTGGTCCGGCGACAGGTCGGCGTGCATGGCGGTGAGGAGGGCGGCGTTCACGCCGCCGTAGAGAGCGTCCATCGGTGTCCGGTTCCTTGGCGTCGTGCCGATGCTAGGCCGTTCCGGCGACCGGGTCAGCCACCGATCCGCCGGGCGCCGGGGCGGGTTCAGGCCGCGAGGCGGACCCCGTCCGGCACCGGCAATGGCGGGTTCGCGGAATCGAGGTGCTCCACCGTGGTGAACAGCAGTTCCGTGTCCCCGATGTTCTCCACGGAATGCACGAAGAACGTGCCGGCGGCGAAGGTGAAGTGCTTCGTCTCCCCGGCGTGATGGGCCACGTCGGCGATCCGGCCATCGCCGTAGTAGCCGCGCGCCCGCCCGGCGTTGTGCGCGGTCCAGAAGTAGTCGAGTACGTGTCGGTGGAAGTTGCAGCGCTTGCCCGGCGGCAGGCGCAGGTGCCACACGCGGAAACGGTCGGTCTCGGAGACGAGGACGGAGCCGACCACCGCGCTCATCTGCTCCGCCTCGAAGTCGCGCCGCAGCGCCTCGGGCCACGCGGCGGGGGCGGCGAGGCGCGCGCCGGCGGGGTGGGTCGTCGTGTCGTCGAGCATGCGTTGCCTCCTATTCCGCCGCCGCGCGCAGGGCCGCGGCGCCGCGGCGCGTCGTCACCACCACCTTGATCGCGTCCTCCACCCGGTCGCGCGCGTAGCGCAACGCCTCCGGCAGGTCGTCGAGGGCGAAGGTGTGGGTGTGGACCAGCCGCGCGTCGAAGCGGCGATCCGCCATGAAGGCCATCGCGCGGTGCGTGGCGGAGCGCCCTTCGCCGCGGATGCCGTAGACGTAGACGTTGTTCCGCACGATCTGCGGCAGGTCCACGGTGACGGGATCGTGCGGGAAGGCCGCGAGGCAGATCTTGCCGCCGCGGTTGATCATGGCGGTGGCCATGTTGATCGCCTCCTGGGTGCCCGCGCATTCGATGACGTAGTCGGCGCCGAGGCCGCGGGTGAGGCCGCGCACCACCTCCACCGCGTCCTCGTTCCGCACGTTGACGATGCGGTCGGCGCCGAGGCGCCGGCCGATCTCAAGCCGCCCGTCGCGCGTGCCGACGAGGACGACGGGCGAGGCGCCGAGCGCCTTCGCGACGCCGGCGGCGAGCAGCCCGATCGGGCCGGGGCCGATCACCACCACGCTCTCCCCCGCGACGAGGCCGCCGAGTTCGGTGAGGCCGTACATCGAGGTGCCGGCGGTGACGACGAGCGTCGCCTCCTCGTCCGTCATCGAATCGGGCACGCGGACGAGGGTGTTGACGTTGTTGATCGCGTATTCCGCGAAGCCGCCATCGGTGGTGAAGCCGTTGGCGCGGTGGCCCTTGTCCACCTCGCCGTAGTTCTGGCCGTAGTTGAGGCAGGCGGTGTACATCCCCTGCCGGCAGCGCTTGCACTGGCCGCAGCCCGCGTGGATCTCCACCGTCACGCGCTCGCCCACGCGCCACTCGTCCACGCCGGGGCCGAGGGCGGCAACGGTGCCCATGTACTCGTGGCCCGGGGTGAAGCCCTTGCCGAAGGGAAGGCCCCCCCCGATGCGCGCGGGGGTGCCGTAGCGGATCACCTCCAGGTCGGTGGCGCAGATCGCGACGGCGTCGATGCGCACGAGGACCTCCGCCCGCCCCGGCACCGGCAGGGGCTTCTCCGAGAGCGTCAGTTCCTCCGGCCCGCCGAGCACCCAGGCGCGCATGGAAGCGGGGAGGGGCACGGCGGGATCGGTACGGACGCCGGGCGGCGGGGCGTAGGCGGCAGCGGCCATGGGAGGCTCCGGAAGGTGGCCGGGCGACCGACCAATTTGGGTAGCCATACCCGTCATTGGTCTCGGCTGACAAGGCCGCCGCACGCCCGCAACCGTTGACCGGCGCGGTCACCGCCCGCTACGCCCGCGGACATGGACGGACCGGCCCCCGCGCCCGACATCCTCGCCCGGCTGCGCGACGGACTGGCCGGCGACCTCGCGCCCGATGGGCGCCTGCCGCCGGAGCGCGAACTCGCGGCGCGCTTCGGGGTGAACCGCGGCACGATCCGCAAGGCGATGGCGCTGCTGGAGGCGGAGGGGCGCATCCACCGGCACGTCGGCCGCGGCACCTTCGCCCGCCGCGCCGCGCCCCCGGGCGCGCCCGCGGTCGCGGCGATCGCCGACCGCACCTCCCCGCCCGCCGCGATGGAGGCGCGGATGATCCTCGAACCCGAACTCGCGCGCCTCGCGGCCTTCCGTGCGACGGCGGCGGACGTCGCCGAACTCCGCCGCCTCGCCGCGGTCATGCGCGCCGCGCGGTCCTGGGCGGCCTACGAGGAGGCGGACTACCTGTTCCACCACCGCATCGCCGAGGCCGCGGGGAACGGATTGCTGCTGGAGGTCGAGCGGCTGGTGAACGGCGTGCGACGCTCCGTCGTCTGGGGCCACCTCGCGCTGCGGGCGGCGGGGCCGGCGCCGGACTACCACTCCTTCGACGAGCACGACGCGATCCTCGACGCGATCGCCGCCCGGGACCGGCGCGGCGCGGCGGAGGCGATGCGCCGCCACCTGGAGGGCACCGCCCGGGCGCTG